>JAFVAO010000002.1 GCA_017480445.1 Lachnospiraceae bacterium | reverse complement strand
GCCAGCGGGTATATGAGGCTTTGCAGGAGAAGAGCACGATTACCTCGCCGGAAAACGGGGAAAGGCGCGTGGCAGACGGTTCCATAGACTTTGACCATGTGGTGTTTCAGTACTCCGAGACAGCGGAGGAGCCGGTGCTGGACAATATCGATCTTCACATCCGCTCCGGGGAAACTATCGGGATCATCGGGGGAACCGGTTCCGCAAAGTCGTCTCTGGTGCAGCTGATTCCCCGTCTTTATGACGTATCCGACGGAACGGTAAAGGTAGGCGGCAGGGTTGTCCGCGACTATGATCTGACGCTGCTTCGGGACAGTGTGGCGATGGTGCTGCAGAAAAATGTCCTGTTTTCCGGTACGATTGCGGAAAATATCCGCTGGGGAAACAAGGATGCGTCGCTGGATGAGGTGAAGGAGGTCTGCCATCTTGCCTGCGCAGACGAGTTCATTGACCGTATGCCAAAGGGCTATGATACCTATATTGAACAGGGTGGAACCAACGTATCCGGCGGGCAGAAGCAGAGGCTTTGCATTGCCCGTGCGCTGTTAAAGCGGCCGAAGATCCTGATTCTGGACGACAGTACGTCTGCGGTGGACACCCGGACGGATGCGCTGATCCGCAAGGCGATGCGTACCTATATTCCGGAGACTACCAAGATCATCATTGCGCAGCGCACCAGCTCGGTAGAGGACGCCGACCGCATCATCGTGATGGATGGAGGCAGGATCGATGCCATCGGTACCAGCGAGGAGCTGCTAAAGACAAACAAGATTTACCGGGAGGTTTATCTGTCACAGAATCGGCAGGGCTGTGAGGAAATAGAAAAAGATTATGTAAACGCAGGAGAGGAGGGATTGGCATGAGTGGACAAAAAAAATCCGGAACCTTTGTCCGGCTGATGAAGCTGTTGTTTCAGTTTTATCCGAGGATGCTTCCGCTGATCATTCTGCTGATCGTGCTCAATGCGATCCTGGGTGCGTTGCCATCCATCTTTCAGCAGAAGGTCATCGCGGTCATGGAGCAGGCGTGGAACAACGGCTGGGATTGGGAGATGACCCGTCCCATGGTTATGCATCTGGTGCTGATTCTTGCCGTCCTGTATATTTTGGCAATGGCGTGTACGCTGGTGTACAATCAGCTGCTTGCCGTCTTTACACAGGGAACGCTGGACAAATTCCGCGTCAATATGTTTGAGCATATGGAGTCCCTTCCGATTCGCTATTTTGATACGAATCAGCGGGGCGATATCATGAGCTATTACACCAACGATGTGGATGCCATGCGTCAGATGATCTCACAGAGCTTTCCCCAGCTTCTGGTCTCCCTGATTACGGTGGTGACCATTCTGTGTATCATGATGTACTATTCTGTTCTGATGGGGCTGGTCATTGTGGCGGGAGCAATTGTGACGATTACCATCACAAAGCGGATCGGCGGAAAATCGGCGAAATTTTTCATGAAGCAGCAGAAGGAAATCGGGCGCACAGAGGGCGTGATTGAGGAAATGATTGCCGGACAGAAGGTGATCAAGGTCTTTAACCATGAGGAGGATGCCCAGAAGAAATTTGACGAGGCAAATGAGAGCCTGTTTCAGTCGTCTTATCTGGCCAATCGGTATGCGAATACCCTGATGCCCATTATCAACAATGTGAATTATCTGATTTATGTGGCTGTGGCTGTGGCAGGCGGGCTGTTTTTGGAGTTAAAGGTGCCAAACCTGTCTCTGTCGGGACTGCCGTTTTCGATTGCCGTGATCGTGCCGTTTCTCGGCATGAGCCGCCAGTTTGCAGGCTCCATTCAGCAGATTTCTCCGCAGATCAATTCGGTTGTCATGGGAATGGCGGGCGCAAAGCGGATGTTTGAGCTCTTAGACGAGGAGCCGGAATACGATGAGGGCTATGTGGAGCTGGTAAATGCAAAGGAAACAGACGGCGAGCTGACTGAAGCGGAGGAAAAAACGGGGCTGTGGGCGTGGAAGCACTACCACAAGGAGGAGAATACCACGACCTATGTGCCGCTCAGGGGCGATGTGCGTATGTTTGATGTGGATTTTGCATACAATCCCGACAAGGTGATTCTGCACAACATCACGCTGTACGCGAAGCCGGGACAGAATGTGGCGTTTGTAGGGGCGACTGGTGCCGGAAAGACGACCATCACGAACCTGATCAACCGATTTTACGATATTGCGGACGGAAAGGTGCGCTATGACGGCATCAATATCAACAAAATCAAAAAGCCGTCGCTGCGCAAATCGTTGGGAATGGTGCTGCAGGACACGGTATTGTTTACCGGTACGGTCATGGACAACATCCGTTACGGAAGACTGGATGCGACGGATGAAGAGTGTATTGAAGCGGCAAAGCTGGCGGGTGCGCACGGCTTTATCCGACATCCGCCGCAGGGGTATCAAACCATGCTTTCCGGAGACGGCTCCAATCTGTCGCAGGGACAGTGCCAGCTTTTGGCGATCGCCCGTGCGGCGGTGGCAGATCCTCCGGTTATGATACTGGACGAGGCGACCAGCTCCATTGATACCCGCACGGAGCAGATCGTCTCCGAGGGGATGGATCGGTTGATGCAGGGCAGGACGGTGTTTGTGATCGCCCATCGGCTGTCCACCGTCAAAAATTCCAATGTCATTATCGTTCTGGATCAGGGACATATCATTGAGCGGGGAACGCATGATGAGCTGATTGCTGCCAGGGGACAGTATTATCAGTTGTATACCGGTGCGTTTGAGCTGGAATAGGAGTGCATGATGGAACAATATATCATTACGGGAATGAGCTGCGCCGCCTGTCAGGCGCGGGTGGAAAAGGCAGTTTCCAAGGTTCCTGGTGTGACGGTCTGCAGCGTGAGTCTCCTGACCAACTCCATGGGAGTGGAGGGCAGCGCAGCCCCGCAGGAGATCATCCGGGCAGTTACGGCTGCCGGATACGGAGCCGAACAAAAAAGCACAGGAAAACAGACCGATCGTGGCACAAATGCAAGTACAAATCTGGCTGCGCAGGAGGAGGCTCTAAGGGATCGAGAGACGCCGGTACTGCGCAGACAGCTTATTGCGTCCATCGGATTTCTCTTGATTCTCATGTATTTTTCCATGGGGCATATGATGTGGGGATGGCCGCTGCCGGATTTCTTTGCGGACAACCATGTGGCGATGGGACTGGTGCAGCTGCTGCTTGCCGCCATTGTCATGGTCATCAACCAGAAGTTCTTTAT
>JAFVAO010000001.1 GCA_017480445.1 Lachnospiraceae bacterium | reverse complement strand
TCCTCGGTCTCTGCGAGCTCTTCCGTCTCCTCTGCCTCGTCCGCGTTCATGTCTGTCTCCGCGGTATCCTCGGCTGCTTCGTCCGTTTCCTCGGCTTCCTCGACCTCTGCGGTCTCGTCAGCCTCCGCAATTTCGTCCGCCGCTGCGCCTTCCTCGATCTCCGCCAACTCCTCTACCGCATCGTCCTCGGATATCTCTGCTTCCGCAGACACTTGCTCTCTATCGCTCAGCTCCGCAAAGTTGACGGCATCCTCCGGTGCCTCCTCCTGCGGCGCATGCGTTTCCGTCCGGAACGCGTTCTCCAGCTCCACCATTTCATCTGTTTTAAGCGGCTCTTCGCTGTTTTCCAGCTTCTCCAGCAGGCCATCCCGAACAGATGCTTCAAACTCCGTGAACATGTTGCCCGTCTGCTGCAGCACATGCTGACGAACCTCTTCCTCACGCTTCTCCAGATTCTGCTGCTTCATGCGCTACCACTCGGCCAGAACATCCTGAATGTTCATTTGCCCCGTGATCTGCTTCTCAATCGGACTCTTCTCCGGCATCACAATACGCAGCTGTCCATCCGGCTCCTGCGAGAGCACGCCCGCCATCTCCTTGGGCGGTTCCACATGCATGTTCGCGCCTGCGGGATACACCTGACGCATACCGCTTGCCGCCGGCTCTACTGTCGCCTGTGTGGACATTCTGTCATAGATCGGCTCCGCCTGCGGCTGTCCGGCAGACTCCTGCCCGTCCTCAACCGGCTCCGCCTCAGCCTCTTCCTCCTGCTTCAGCTCCGCGCGTCTCTGCTCTGTCCGCATCTGATCCATAACAATCTCGCCGGTCTGCTCGAAAAAGATCTCGGAATGTTCCATCTCGCCGACTTCCGGCTCCAGATCCTCCTCTTCGATCTCGTCAATGCCCAGCGCGTCCAACGACTCCGTATCCACATGCGTCGGTTCCACTGTCCTGCGCACCGCCTCCGGCAACACGATCGTCTGTGTGGGCGCTGCGGACACCGTCTCCGCCTCACTCTGCTGTATGTCGGAGAGATCATCGCCCAGCAGCTGTTTCAGCTCCTGCGCCAGCTCCGCCTGCAGATTGATGGTATTATACTGCCCCACATCCATGGTTTTGACAAAAAAGTCTAACTCTTCTGTATCTCTGGCAGGCTCTGCAACGGGCATCTGCGCCACTGACGCTGCCTCCTGCACCTCTGTCCCGTCTTCCGCGCCGGTCTCGTCATAGACTTCCCCGTCCTCTGCCACGTCGTCAGCTGCCTCGGATGACTCAGCGAACGCCTCCTCCACGTCATCCGTCGCTTCCGTGTCTGCCGGCAAACGCACGGGCTCATAGACGATGGTGTCTCCGGTCACCGGCAGATAACCGGCCTCTTTATCCGCCGCATCAGCGGCTGTATCCGCCTGCTCTGCGTCCTCCGCGTCGGATGCCTGCTCCTCACCGGCGGTTTCCTCCTCGGATTCATTTTCCTCCTCCGGCTTCTGGTCAAACCGATGATCGTATTTTTCCTGCTGTTCGGGTGTCAGCGGCTGGTGCAGCATCTTCAGCTCCATCGCCTTGATGACATACTCCCCGTCGCCGAACCACAGGATCAGTTCATCACATTCTTCCACACAGCGGGTGGCAAGACCGACTCTGTGATAGAGATAAGCCAGCTCATATGCCCACTTTTCTCTATAGTCATGTTTCTTCAGCTCCTCCAGGACATCAATCCGTTCCTCCAGGCTGACATCCTGATCCTCATACAGCTGATATTGCAGAATATAACGCCCCGGATCCTTGGGCGCCACATTGATAAATTCTTTATAATATTCCATTGCCTGCACGAGGTCACCGGTCTTGATACACAGCTCGCACAGGGAATAACAGATATTTCTGCCGCCGGGTCGACGGTCATAGGCCAGCAGGAGCATGTCCCGCGCGTCCTCGTATCGTCTGTTTTTTCGATAGAGCTCGCTGATCGTAGAGAGCATCATCACACTTTTGACTCTACGCCAGTCAATGGTATCCGCTATGTCCGCTGCCTGCGCGTATTCCTCTTTGTCAATCAGGCTCTTGATCTCTTCCGCTCTTACTTTATATTCGTACTTATCCAAGGTATTTCGCTCCCTATCTTCGTATAAAGTTCACAATAACCCCATTTTTACTTTCTAAGTTTAACATAGACATACAGGGATGTCAAAATTAAAAAGGGATTTTTTGACCAAATGTTTACAATCGGTCACTCAATTCGGCAAACTGCGCAAGTGTCAGCGTCTCCCCGCGTACCGTGGGCAACAGCCCCATATTTTCCAACGCCGCAGCCACCTGCTCCTTGGAGTAAGGCAGATTCGCCGCGTTGCCCAAGCCGTTTACCAGCGTCTTGCGACGCTGATTAAAGGATGCCCGGATCAGGGCAAACATCTTCTGTTCATCCTTCACCTGCACCGGCGGCTGTGCGTAACGGGTCAGGCGGATCACCGCGCTGCCCACATTTGGCCGCGGGATGAAGCAATTGGGCGGCACGTTCGCCACGATCTCCGGCTTTGCATAATACTGCACCGCCAAGGAGAGGGCTCCATAGTCCTTGGTGCCCGGTCCCACCTGCATCCGGTCCGCAACCTCCTTCTGCACCATAATGGTAATACTTTCCAGAGGCACATGCTCCTCGAACAGACCCATGATGATCGGCGTGGTGATGTAATAGGGCAGATTCGCCACCACTTTCATGAGTTTTCCGCCGTTTTTCTCCGCTGCGATCCGATTGATATCCACCTTCAAGATATCGTCGTTGATCACCGTGACATTGTCATAGGCCGACAGGGTGTCCTTCAGAATCGGGATTAGCGATGGATCGATCTCCACAGCCACCACCTCGCGTGCCGCTTCCGCCAGATACTGGGTCATCGTGCCGATCCCCGGGCCGATCTCCAGCACACAGTCCTCTTTGGTAATCTGCGCCGCCGCAATGATCCGATCGAGTACACTGGTGTCGATCAAAAAATTCTGCCCGTATTTTTTCTGAAAACGAAACCGATACTTCTGTAAGATTTCAATGGTATTCTGCGGAATTCCGAGATTTGCCATGGACGCTCCTTTCTGCTGTCGCGCGCTTTCCGGATTCGGCTCCGAAAAATTTCCCTAGCTGCGCATACCAAAAGGTGGTGCCGGAATTCCGACGCCACCCTGTTATCATTTGTTCTGCATCTCTATCAATCGGTCAATGATGTATTTTGCACCCACACTGCCGCTGGTACCGGCGTTATAGATATACTGCTCCTTGAGCCTGCTCAGCGATTCTTTGGAAAACTGGTTGTCGTAGAGCAGTTTCTCCACGGAGGGACACAGCTGATTAAGAGCCGACTCCTCCAGGGGAATACCCACTTTGTCGCGCAGCTCAATATCCACAGGCACACTGGAGAGCTCCTGATACTGCGGATTGATCACCTTCATCGGCGTATTGATGAACAGCACCGGCTTCAACGTGGAAAACGCATACTCAAACGCAATGCTGGACCAGTCTGTGACGAGCAGATCCGCCATGTATACCGTCTTGTTGGACGAAAAATCCCGCTGAATCTCAATCCCGTCTTTTTCATGGCGGGCACTCAGCGCGTCCAGTTTCTCCGAAAAATGCCGCACATACTGCGGGTGCGGCCGCACGATAATCCGATACGGCAGGTCTGTCAGCTGCTCCAACATCTGCTCGATACAGGAGTCCATGATATTATCCTTCTGCCAGGAGGGCGCGATCAGGATCGTCTTCTGCGCGGTCTGCGGCTCCTCCTGCTCCATCTTCGCATACGCGTCCGTCATGTTGTCGATGACGCTGGAGCCCCACTCCACGATGCGCTTCGGCTTCAGCTGATATTTCTTCTCCCGCTCCTGTATCTCCTCTTTGTTCTTAAAACCGGAGGCAAAAATGGTGTCAAAATGATCCAGTGCGTTGGCATGGAAGGTGAGATTGGAGCTGTTCACATCATGCGGTACATAAATGTATTCGATATTTTTCTGCACATAAGAGCGCTTCAGCTGGAAATTCTCCAGATCCGGCGTCGTCATGACCATGATCTTGGTCTCTAACTTCATCATCAGCACGATCAGACGCTTGTCCCCGATGTAATAGGGCTTGAACTGTTCGCTCTCCATCCCGAAGACCTCATCCTCCGGATCGCTGGTGATATAATGCACCACGATATTGGTTCTGCGGATGATCTCCTCGATGATATTCTTGTAGTATTTGTAAAATCCGTTTTTCTCGGAATAAAAGACGACCTTTTTGCCGGAAACCTTCAGGAAGCGCTTGTAGTCCTGCTTTTCTTTTTTGTAATACGGGCTCTTCTTCTGTTCCTTCTGCCCCGCCGTCATGAATTCCCTGGTCTTGCGCAGCTCTTCCTTGCTCTGCTCCAGCGCCTCATAATCAATATGCTTCTTCGGATTGATCCAGATATTCAAAAGCACCAGCTGCAAGACGGACAACAGGTTACTGTAGGTCCAGTAAATGCCCACGCCGATGGATACGAAAAAACCCAGATACAACGAAAGCGCCACAGAGAAAATCAAGGTGCCGTATTGATTGAGTGCACCCTGCTCCACCTGCAGCACATTGATCTTATTCTGCACATAGCACATCACAAACGCCGAGAGCGCCGCCAGAATCGGCACAATCAACGTAATCCCCCTCGCCTGCATCGGAACCGCGGTGAGCGGCGTCCCCTGCTTCACCGCCTCCACGACGCCCATGAGCAGCGCCAGCTGGACGAACAGTGGGATCAGATCCGCAAACGGACTGTATTTCTCTTTTTTGAAAAGCTTGTACTGCTCCTCCGAGATCTTGTCCTGATTGCCCCAATAGGCAGCCTTGATGCGATTCATTTCCGGCTGCATATGAACGGTCTTGATGGAATTCTTCTGCACCCAGACCGACAACGGCAGCAAAATCACCTTCGTCAGGAACGTAAAGAGCAACAGCGCAATCCAATAATTATGACAAAGCACATAGCAGGCATTGATCAGCCATACCAGGCCATTCACTATCGCATGTACCATCCCGCTTATTTATCCCCTTCAACCTCTTTGAACTCGATCTTCTCCTCGGCTTCTTCCTTCTTATTGCCCTTGAAGAAAGCAAAGATCTTGTGTCGGAAGATCGTAAACGCCGCGCCGAGTGCGATCAACACGCCGGCCACTGCCTGAATTACATACGTCACTGCCGAAGGATCAATATACGCCTGTGCATGCAGTGTAAATACGGTAAAAAAGCAGCTGAAGAAATAAATAAAGGATGCAGTTTGCAAAACAATCTTACGGATCGATTTTCTCATATACTATATGATCTCCTTTCTGAGCTTTTTTCTTGTACTACAATAGCACAAACTTCTATGTTATGCAAACATAAAAATCCGACGGACAGATATACTGGTTTGGGCTTGACAGAATATGGATTATCCGTGAAAATAGAAAGGATTATATCGGCATGGCGGAAGGGCCATTGCGCGCATCGGCTGGAATTTTATCAGAATGGTATAGATATTGACGAAACTATAAAGTAAGGAAGAAATCGTGTATGAGTATATTGAATGTAGAACATTTGACCCATGGATTTGGTGACCGCGCCATTTTTAATGATGTTTCTTTCCGGCTGCTGCCGGGCGAGCATATCGGTCTGGTGGGGGCCAACGGCGAAGGAAAGTCCACCTTCATGAATATTATTACAGGAAAACTTACACCGGACGAGGGAAAGGTGGAATGGGCGAAGCGTGTGCGCGTGGGCTATCTGGATCAGCACACGGTACTTACACCCAGCATGACCGTGCGCCAGGTGCTCTCCTCCGCCTTTGATTTTCTATACGAGATGGAGACGCAGATGAACGAGATCTGCGACAAGATGGGCGAGGCGACAGCGGAAGAGCTGGAGGTCTACATGGAAGAGCTGGGCACGATTCAGGATCTGCTCACCATGCATGATTTTTATATGATTGACGCCAAGGTGGAGGAAGTCGCGAGAGCTCTCGGACTTGCGGAGATCGGTCTTGACCGGGATGTGACAGAGCTGTCAGGCGGTCAACGCACGAAGGTTTTGTTGGGAAAGCTTTTGTTGGAAAAGCCGGATATTCTGCTCTTGGACGAGCCCACCAACTATCTGGATGCGGAGCACATCGCATGGCTGAAACGTTATCTGAACGAGTATGAGAATGCTTTCATCCTGATCAGCCACGACATCCCGTTTCTAAACAGCGTGATCAACCTGATCTACCACATGGACAATAAGGAGCTGAACCGCTATGTGGGCGATTATGATAAATTTCAGGAAGTGTACGCCATGAAAAAGGCGCAGCTGGAGGCTGCCTACAACAAGCAGCAGAAGGAAATCGCCGACCTGAAGGATTTTGTAGCGCGCAACAAGGCCCGCGTCGCCACCCGTAATATGGCCATGTCCCGTCAGAAAAAGCTGGACAAGATGGACGTGATCGAGCTGGCGGCGGAGAAACCTAAGCCGGAATTTCATTTCAAGGAAGCGCGCACACCCGGACGTATCATCTTCGAGACAAAAGAACTGGTCATCGGCTACGACGAGCCCCTCTCCCGCCCCCTAAACCTCACCATGGAGCGGGGGCAGAAAATCGCACTGATCGGCGCCAACGGCATCGGCAAAACTACGCTGTTAAAGAGCCTGCTCGGACTGATCAAGCCGCTCTCCGGCAATGTGGAGCAGGGAGATTATCTGGAGCTGGGATATTTTGAACAGGAGATGAGCGGTGACGGGAACAACAGCTGCATCGAGGAGCTCTGGCAGGAATTCCCGGGGTTCAGCCAGTATGAAGTGCGCTCCGCCCTGGCAAAATGCGGTCTCACCACCAAACATATTGAGAGCCTCGTGAAAGTCTTAAGCGGCGGCGAGCAGGCGAAGGTGCGCCTGTGCAAGCTGATCAACCGCCCCAGCAATGTGCTGGTGCTTGACGAGCCCACCAACCATCTGGACGTGGATGCCAAGGAAGAATTGAAGCGCGCGCTGACAGCCTACAAAGGCAGCATCCTGATGGTGTGCCACGAGCCGGAGTTTTACAAGGGACTGGCGACGGAGGTGTGGGATCTGAGCCGGTGGACGACTAGGGTGATCTAGGCGGGGTTGACAAAAGTATATAGAAGTATATAACAGAAAATAAAGTATA
>JAFVAO010000012.1 GCA_017480445.1 Lachnospiraceae bacterium | reverse complement strand
GACTTATTTCTGATTTCAAGAGGTATTCTTTTCCGAGTGGAATCATACTGGATGCACGGGAAAAAGTCAAGCCGAAAAATGTACTAATCTGTATCTTTCATAACCGGCAAATACAAATACGGGTGCCCGAAAGCAGATCGGATCCGCGCAAAGTCTTTAGGGCCGCGATGGCTTGTCATCTCGGGCCACAAATGCTAAAATCAAGGTAAAAGGTTTTGAACCACTGCTCACCTTCATAGAGAGGATGTATTATGGATTATAACGAACAGGATTGGAAGCTGTTTCGCAGCCGTCTCCCCGACTGGCAGGAGGCTTTCATGGACAGGCTGAATCGGGAGTATCTGGAGATCCTGCAGAGAGACGGGGCTGCATCAGATAAGTTTTGGGCCCTGCACGACCGTGTGCTTCATGATTGTCGCAACGTTGGTGTTTGTGCAGAGATGAAACGTTCGCTTCTATATCGGAATCTTGTTGTGCTTCTCCTGGAAGGCGCGATCACGCCGGAGGATCTGGATGGCTTCAGCGTGGAACTGAAGGAGCAGGTCGCCGCCGCTGGAAAGCAGCCGAGTGACGAAACACAGGAAAAGCCGGCTGAGGAGGCGCTGCTGTGAAGCTGTATGGCTGGAAATCTTTATTCGCGCCGCACATTCTGAAGCGCGGCGAACGGTATTGGCTGGAGGAACGCGTCGATTGTCTTACGCAGCAGGCAAATGATGAGATCACTGCCGTGGTCGAGGGCAGCGAGGACTACTTTGTCCGCATGAAGATCCGTGGCGGCAAGGTCGCGTGGATGGAATGCAGCTGCCCATACGCCAGCGAGGGAGACGCCTGCAAGCATGAGGCCGCCGTGCTGTATGCACTGGCAGAGGACGGGCCGGAGCCCCTGCCGGAGCAAGCGCCGCATGACAGCGCACTGCGGAAGCTGGTCGAGGCGATGGACGAAGCTTCCGCCAAAAAGCTTCTGTTGGAGCTTGCGGAAGCGGATTCGACCGTCGCGCAGATGATCCTGCAGAGCGCATCTGCAACGGATTCGGCTGCAGTCCCTGCGGAAACGTGGCAGGCGCAGATCCGGGCGCTGACAGAGCATTATGCGGATCGCGACGGTTTCATCGACTATGACCACGCGTGGGCGTATGTCCGTGATCTGGAGGAGCTGATGGAGACCGGCGCGGAGGCCCTGCTGGCACAGGACGCCGTGCTGGAGGCGTTTTCGCTGGTCTGCGAGGCTTTTGTCACTGCGTCTGAGGCCGACATGGACGACGATGGCGGACTTTACATGTTTTTCAGCGCCTGCGATGCCCAGTGGGATGACATTCTGGAGCATGGCAATGAAGTGCAGAGACTGCACATGTTCCGCTGGTTCTCGGAGCAGTTTCTGGATTCGGATGACCGCCCCGGCAACGATATCATTGCAGAATTCATGCTGGAGGCTTTTCAGGGCGAGGACTATGATCGGATGAAGCTCTCGGCGCTGGACGCGCGCATTGCGGCCGAGTCGGATTTGGAACGCTCTTATTCTCTGGAGCGGATGGTATCCCTGCGTATGGATCTGATGCAGGATATGGGGTTGCCCGAGGCGGAGATAGAGGATTATCAGCAGCAATTCTTTCAGCTGCCGTCCGTCCGCAAGCGCATGATAAGCCGTCACATAGAGCGCGGCGAGACAGAGGCGGCGATTCAGCTTTTGCGGCAGAGCAAGCAGATCGACGAAGACTACTATGGCCTGCTGCAGTCCTACAGCACGCAGCTGATCGACATGTATCAGGAGCTTCAGCGCACAGAGGCGCTTTGGGAGGAGCTATGGTATGCCCTGCGCACCTTCCGGCAGGATGATCTCACGCTGACGGACAGGCTGCGCGCCATCACGCCACCGGAGGATTGGCCGACTGCGCGCGAGGCGCTTCTGCGTCTGCCGTCTGTCCGGGATATCTACTGTGATCTCCTGATCGGAGACGGTCTGCTGCAGGAGGCGTTCGCATATATCAAGAAGCGTGGAGACGCCGCGCTCGCGCAGAAATATGAAAAAGCGCTGCTTCCGGACTTTGCCGATGCGCTGCTTGTGTTCCATATTGCCTGTCTGGATCGCGCAGCGGAGCGGACAAGCGACCGGCGGGCATACGCAGGTTTGGCGAGCCAGCTGCGCGCACTCGCGCGGTTTCCGAGCGGAGACGAAGCAGCCCGAAGGCTGGCGCAGGACTGGCGCATCCGCTTCCACAGGCGTTCCGCCATGCTGGATGAGCTCCGCAAGGCGGGATTTTGAGACACATCATAAAATACTGTAAGCCCCTCTGTGAAACGGCTTTCCGCCGCTCGCAGAGGGGCTTGTTATGGAAGTACGGTCTTGCGTCAGATGCGTTTCATGACCGAAAATGTCGACTGTTTTGCTGACTCCTGTAGGATCAGCGCTTTAGTATTTGAATATTCCGCTTAGATGGTGCGGCTTGACCGTTTCAAATGGTGCATGCATTCCGTGCTCATGGTGCAATGTCGCCGCTGTCGTGGTGCATTGACCGCTGCCATTGCGCAGCCTCGCCGCGAAAATTGAGCGGGGCGACCGCCGAGATTGCGCACCGCCCCGCCGTTGCTTAGTCGGTGACCGCGTTGAGCTTCCTCATGGAATCGCCTTTGATGGTCACGATGTGCGAGTTGTGGATGATCCGATCACAGATGGCGTCCGCCAGCGTTGGATCGTAAAGATATTCATGCCAGCCGGGAATGTCGAACTGTGAGCAGAAGATGGTCGAGGCCGTCTGGTTTCTCGCCTCGATGATCTCCAGCAAATCTCTGGCCTCTGTTTCTTTCAGCGGATACAGAAGCCATTCATCCAGGATTAGGACGCGCGGCTTCTTGTACTTTTTCATCACATCCCGGTAGCTTCCATCGCTACGGGAAAGTGCGATCTCTACCAGCAGATCAGGAAGCCGAATGTACTTCGTCTCATAGTAATTCCGGTTTGCTGCGTTGCCAAGCGCACAAGCCAGATAGGTTTTCCCTGTGCCGGTGGCGCCGAGAATGATCACATTGTTGGCGTTTTGGATGTAGGAACAAGAAGCGAGCCGGAGAATCTGTGCCTTGTCCAGCTGGCGATCAGCAGTGTAGGAGATATCCTCTACGCAGGCACGGGGAATGGCATAGCCGGCTTTCTTTTTGAGGCGAGCCAACAGATTGCTCTTTCTGGTATCCCATTCTGCATCAACCAGAAGACTGAACCGGTCTTCAAAGCTTAGATCGTTAAACTGCGAATCTTCCAGCTGCTTTTTGAAGGCTGTAGCCATCGCGCTCAGGCGCATCTCGTGCAGTTTTGTAACAGTCGGGTTTGTCAGCATCACTTGTCCCTCCTGTAATAGTCTGCGCCGCGGGTGAAACTGTACTGCGACGGCTTCTTCGCTTCTTTCGGCTCATCGGCCAGAAGATGGTCCTGGCCGGATTTCAGGATGGACTGTATGATCTTGTAACTGGGCTGCGGTGTATAGCTCAGCGCTTTTCTACAGGCACTCTCAAGTCGCTCGGCGGAAAACTT
The DNA here is from genome assembly GCA_017480445.1 of Lachnospiraceae bacterium. Classification (GTDB taxonomy): domain Bacteria; phylum Bacillota; class Clostridia; order Lachnospirales; family Lachnospiraceae; genus Acetatifactor. Next base: position 2,938 of record JAFVAO010000012.1, on the reverse strand, counting down.
GTCCGTGAGCTTCAGCAGAGCCATACAAGCTTTGTATCCCTGTTGCTCGATCTTGTACATGCTGAGGAAGTGCTGAACCACAGCGGCTGTATTGGGACCGACAGACTCCGCCCAGCGGCGAAAGCGGTCACCGTCCCACTGCAAATATTTTTGGTGATCAGGCGGCATATGCGCTTCCAGTGTGCTATACTGGTTTGGGCGGCCATGAAGCCGCGGATGAGAGGCAATACGATTGCCTTCGAAGAAAACCTCAACCGTACGCTGTGTCAGGCGCACATCCACTTTCTGCTTAATATACTCATAGGGTACAGAGTAGTTCTGTTTGTCCACAGAGATATGGTAATTGTACTGGACTGTAGCGATCTTCCACGTCGCCAGTTCAAAGCTCGTGGTCGGCAGCGGCAGAAGAAACGGGCTCTCTTCCTCAAACGCGGATGCACGGCTGCCTTCTTTCTTTTGAAAAGGTTTGTGGTTAAATTCATAGAGTTTCTCAGAGATGGCCTCGTTCAATTCTCTGATGGAGAAGAACTTTTGGTTACGCAACGCTGCGATGATCCAGGTGGACACCACGCCAACGGAGCCTTCTACAAAAGCCTTGTCCTTTGGCTTTCTGGGACGGCCGGGAATGACAGCGGTTCCGTAGTGTTCAGCCATCTCGCGGTAGGCACGGTTGATGACTGTCTCGTCCTTTGTATTCTTGATGACACCGGTTTTGAGGTTGTCCGGAGTAAGAATTCTTGTGACGCCGCCGTAAAAGCGATAGGCGTTTACATGGGCAGAGATCCAAGCGTCCTGCTTCATGTCCAGAAACGCCTCAGCGTAGGCATATCCGCTGTATGGCAGCACGGAGACAAACAGATAGGCCGGGATCATTTCTCCTGTGTCAGTATCTACGATCCCCATCGTGTCGCCGGCCCAGTCCACTTGCATGGTTTCGCCGGGTTTATGATCCAGATGCATCGTGGCTTTGGTCTTGTGGACGTATTCGGCGTAGTACTTGTTGAACTGTGTGGATTGGTACGGCAGTTCACCGTTGGCTCTGCACTCCTCGCAGTACTCTACCCACAGCAAGCTCAGAGTCACGCCGCTTTTCTGCATCTCCTTGTGGACTTTCTCATAGTCCGGCATTCGGTATTGGGGACGGTCTACGCTGCCAGGGAAAAGCTGTTTGCGGAGTTCCTCGGTGCTCAGTTCCCTGGCTTCGTGCCAACCAATTCCGATGCTTTCCGCCCGTTGCAAGGTTCGCGTGACGGTATTTCGCCCGCATCCTACCGCTGCGGCAACCTCTTGATTGCTGAACCCGAGGTTCTTCAGCCTGAGAATTTCTTTGTAGTCTGTCATTTTCGACTACCTCCTGTATCTGTATTACATCTTTCGATGCAACCCCAGTATACAGGACGCGTGCTCAATGCACCATTTGGGCGGTGGGTATGCACCATTTACGCGGAACAAATGCACCACGAGCGCGGTCAGCATGCACCCTCCCGCCCGGCGTATTCAGCAAAACCCATTGAAAATCAATACATTTTTGGAAACGAGGTATCCATATGATCTACGAGCCTTCCGAGTTCGAATTCCTGCCCGACGATCTGACTTTGGAACAGACGCGCATCGCCTGTCACATCGGCAAGCGGACCGCCGCCTACCTCCTGCAGACGGGGTTGATCCCCTGTGAAATGACCGGCAAAAAGACCCGCTGCTACCATGTCCGCAAGGAGGATGTGATCGCCTTCATCCTTGACCGCGAGAAGAATCCCGACCGCTACATCGTACCCCACGACTGGACGCAGGGCAACCCCGCCACGAAGCGTATCCGCGTCCTGCCGCCGATGCCAAGCGAGGCCCAAAAGCGTTGCTATTACACGAAAAAGCTGGAGGCGGTGCCTGACGTGATCGACGTGGCCGCTGTCGTGGAGATCACCGGCTACGACCGCCACACGGTCTGCCGATGGATCGAAAAGGGGCGTCTCAAATACATCATGCGGACGAACAAATATTACATCCCGAAGGTCAGTCTGCTCGACTACATCTGCTCGGATCAGTACGAGCGCTCCCACCGCAAAAGCCGCAAGCACATCGATGCGCTCTGGGAGATCCACAACAAAAACAAGGCAAGAAAACGCCAGAAAAAGGCAAGAACGACCTGTAAAAATGCAAGATGAGAAACCCGCGCTGTGTCCACTTCGATACGAACGATTGGAGGAATTTCACAATGAAACTGACGTATCACAAGGAAAACGGCTATCTGCTCCCCAACCTGATCGCCCCGGATTCGCCGTCTATCGGCGTGTGGGGCATGCGCCGATTGGCATACCTGCGCCGGCACCGGAGACCGATCTACAGCGGTATGTTGATGGACGGAACGCTGAACGCGCATATGGAAGAGATCGACCGTGCAGCGGAGGAAATGATGGAGCTGCTGATGACGCAGACGGCAGAGCGCGAGGGCGTCACGGAGCAGCTGAAGGCGGAGGATCAGATGGCATGGGTGCAGACGATGAACAGCATCCGCAGCCGCGCGGAGGAGATCGTCCTCGCCGAGCTGATCTTTGATGAAAGTGAGGGGTAACCATGTTTCGAACGAAGCGCAAATACGCCGTCCTGCTGTCCCCCGCCGAGCGAAAACTCATCCGTTACTGCCTCATGGAGCTGCGGAACAAGCTGGCGGCAGAGAGATTTGATACGGAGGATGTGGATGCGATCATCATAAGGCTGTCTTATAATTAATACATAGAACTTAATAAGCCTCTCCCACTGCATTCATCTGCAGTGGAAGAGGCTTATCTTCATCTAATTAGAGACCATCCCCAAATTTGTGTAAACCTCCGATGTGGTGTAGAATAGGAGCACCACATTGGAGGTTTTAACAATGAGCAGCAGAAAGAACCGCAGTCCGGAGGAACAGGAGCGGAGGGCAAAAATCCGGGAGCTCCTACAG
>JAFVAO010000011.1 GCA_017480445.1 Lachnospiraceae bacterium | reverse complement strand
CGCTCCTCTGTTTTCTGGTGCTATCAAAAAGCTTCTTTTACTTCTGGTGTTCTTTGTGTATATCTCACAAATCCACCCTTGTCACACTCCCCATGCCTGCTTTATCATGAAGATGTAACCTTTTAACAGGAGGAAGAGGCCCTACCTGACAAGTAACCCTCTCCCTCCCACATCTATTGCCGCCTCTCCGCATATACCCAAAGGTTCGCACCCTCTCGGTACGGCAAAGAGCGGAACAGCCTGTGTATAAAAAATTTCACAGCAAAAAATAAGAGCCTTTCGGCCCTTACTGTAACAACCCCAATGTATAATGAATCAACTTCACATATCTTTTATCCCATTCCCCATCATCTGTTGGGACAGCTCGTCCAGCTTGACCTCGGTTTTATCCTCCAGAACCAGAGTACTTTCATCTTCCTTCTCTTCAGGAAAGAAATCTTTTTTATCCTTTTGAATCAGCCCTACGACAATTTGCTGCTCTCGAAACGCGACGTCCAGACGCGCCTCTCTGTCATGTCTGACATTACTGATGATGTGCTGTTCCCAGCCCTTCAATGGTCCCTCCAGAACGACATAGCGATTGCCTTCCTTATAGCCTACTGACATGCGTTCAATCCCTGCATCATCCAACATGCAATCGAAGAATTCTGCCTCCGATTCTGTCAGTTCGATCCAGGATTCTGCTTCTGTCTCAGGCAGGCTGCCGCTATCTTTCATTTCTTTCCACGAAAGTTCATTGGTAAAGGTCTGGATCTCCCGACTGTTTTGCCGGACGAACAGATGCAGTTCTGCCGGACTCATATCGGTTACGGCGAAGAGATATCCCGGGAACAGAGGCTTGGTGCCCAGCGACTGGGTCTTGCGGATCCAGTATTCCCGTTCAGGGATAAAGATGCATCCACGCTCCTTCGGAAAACGGCTTGACAGGACGCCTGCGAGCTGGCGCTGTTTTAAGGCACTCGTGCTGAGTACAAGATATTGCAGGGTATGCTCTTTTCCATTGCCATCTACCATGCTCCTGTTCATGTTCCATTCCTTTCTGGGCATAGCTTCGCCACAGAACAGGTTCGCTGTCCTATGGGGTTGCCGGATATTTTCCTCACTTCACCGCAGACGGTAAACCGGCCTGTCGGAGTTTTAATGAGTTCCTGTTGCCACACAGGGTCAGTTACCTGCCCTGTCATGGTTTGTGGGACGGATGGATGCCTTACGCTCCCATCATTTCCCGATACGCTTCCGCTGTCAGCCTGTCCTTGATATTCAGGGCGACTCGCATGCGCCTGCGTTCTTCGAAGAGGATCACCTCGACCTCCGCGATGCGCTTATGGCGATCGATCTTCTTCACCATCTGTGCGAACGGCTGCAGGGGTCCTGTCTCCACTACCAGCTGTTGGTCGACCACGTAGCCTTCCGATACGCGGATGCAGTCCGTTTCATCCATCATCTGCCGGAGCACAGCCTCCTCGTCCGCACGAATCGGGTAGAAGCCACCGCCGATTCGAACCGGCGTGACGACACTTGGAATCCGCTGTAACATCTTCTCCAGCTCTGTCGGGTGATCGCTTTCTATGAATACATATCCTTGGAAAGCAATCTGCTCGACGCTTTGCCATTCTCCACGGAATTTCTTCAGGATCTGGCATCTGGGTGTGAAGATGCGGGATGCAATGTCCGGATCCAGCGCGGTTCTGCACTTTTCAATGGCGGCCTGTTCCCGGCCGCTTATGGTCTGCACCACATACCACATGACAAAACTCCAATCAAATACTGCTGCCTCGCTGTAAGGCAACAGCCTAAAACAAAATGACAACTATCAGAAAGTGTACCTTTTGATAGTTGTCATTTTGAAAGTTAAAAGGGGGGATTGGGGCAGCACTGTCGATTGTACAGAATTTTGTACAAGTGCTGTCAAAAATGCCCGAACCACATGATTTTGTTGTTATTTAGGGGATTTATGCCATATCTGGGAAAATTCTGAAAATTTAAAAATCGGTTGCTTATTTTTATAGAGTGTGATAGACTGTGTTTGTTTATAGATGGAGGAACTATCAAAAGGTACACCTTTTGATAGTTCCTTTTATAATCCTTTATAATAAAAATGGCACCGTATAAACCGGTAGGAAACGGTTTCCATTTTCCCGTTTCATATCCTTTTGGCTCACAATGCATGTGTCTTCTATTACATTCGCAAAAATCTTTCTAAACTGATTCAGCGACTCGTGCTTCCCCGTACCTGATGATTTCACTTCCAGTGCAACCAGCTTTGCAGCATTTGAAAGGAGAAAATCCACCTCGTAATAGTGAGAACTCCCTTCCTTCTTCCATGTATGATAGAATAGCTCCCTGCCGTTTGCAGCAATCATCTGCGCAACCGCATTCTCATAGAGATAGCCAAGATTGGCTGGGAGTTTGTCAGAGAGGAGTTTGGCATATATGCTGTTCTCTGCTTCCGGCCGATCCATAAACATCAACGTTATAAATAACCCCGTATCGGAAAGGTACATTTTGTAGCTGTCCAAGTCCTTCGTCTGCGTCAAACTGATGCGTGGATCTGTGGTGTTATAAGAGATCAAAACCGTTCTCGAATCGATCAAATCGTACAGCCGCTCTTCATCCTTCGCGGTCTTTCGCTTTTGGATCGCATCTGTAATCACATATCTTTTCTTATCTCTTGATAGTTGCGCGGGTATGGAATGGTACATGGCAGAGATGCGTCCGGATGAATCTATTTTCTTAAAATCAGCCTCATAAAGATCGATGATGGATCTTTTTACTGCGTCAATCTCCGAAAAGCTCCTTCCCTCCAGGTATGCTTCGACTGCCTGCGGCATTCCTCCTATCGCCATATAAAGGCGAAATGCCCGCATGAATGTTCTGTTGACCTGCTGTCCAAACGGTTTCCTCAACTGGTAGAACTGTCGAATCATTTCATACGAATTACTATTTATCGCATTTGAAAATTCTTCGAAATCCATCGGGTATACAGGTATCTTCATCTCCTCCGAGGGAATCAAGATATCTTTGACATTCTTCTTAATAGAAATCAGGGAACCAGTTTCAATATAATGATACCGTCCGTCTTTCACCAGATACTTAATTGCCTGACGCGCCTTGGGAAATAGTTGAATCTCGTCAAAAATGATAACAGATTCATGCACATACAACTGTGTACCTGTGACAGTCTGCAAACGAAGAAAAAACAAATCCGGTGTTGCAATGTCATCAAAACAATCCCTCACATCGTCAGATACATTTGCGAAGTCAATTAAAAGATAAGAACGGTATTCGTTTTGAGCAAACGCCTCAGCTATCGTAGATTTCCCGACACGTCTTGCGCCCTCCAGCAAAACACTGTATCGATCAGCATAGTTCTGCTTCCATTTCAACAATTTATCATACGCCTTCCGCTGAAAAAACATTTGATCATCTCCCATCATATTTTCTAAATAATAGCATTTGTTCAAAGTTTTTACAAGCAAAAAATGGCGTTTCTTCAAAGTTTTGATACAGCTAAATTGACGTTTCTTCAAAGTTTTGACGTTTAAGTTGTGTCCGTCTTATGGAACTCGATTTGCATCGGCGGGGCATCGCAGATCATATTCTGGCCGTAGAGCACGCCGTCGATATAGTCCAGCGAATATAAGTGAATCACGGAAAAGACCGCCGGATCCGCATCCGCGATCTTGTATCGCTGCTGTGATGTATGTGCATTCTTGGACCGCAGGGCGACCACGCAGGTCTGTTCGTCATCCATCTCCAGTACGTCATCCGTAAACCGCAGCCGGAAGAGTTGATGCGCATCCTCCCAGGTTCCCTGTAATTCGTCCAGTATTTCATCGGCAAGGTCGTAGTTGCCGTAGCGGGAGTTCTCCGTCCGATGCAGGGTTTCACTGCTTTCTCCGGTGATGGGAAAGTACTTGACCAGTTCCAGGCAGTCATCGTGGAAATATAGCTCCTTCAGCTCGGCATAGTCTTCATTCGCCCGGGAATAGCGCAGACCTGTGTGCTCCGGCAGCAACACGACGCCGTCTCCCTTCGGTGCAATCTGAAAGGCAGTCTCCAACACCGGATCATTTCTCCACAGTACAGTCAGATGCGGCGCATCAATCTCCAGACGGGTGCCGATCACGCCACGCTCCTCCCAGAAACCGTTCAATTTATCCTGATATGCTTCTAGGTTGATCTCCTCCGTCTGCATATGCAGCTGTAGCTGTTCATCCACTTCTACGAGGATTCGCTTGGGGTTGGTGGGACAGATCGGTGAATCTCCGAAGAGCAACGCTGACGCCTTGCCGGGGCGAAGCGGATAGAACGCGAAGGACACATCATAGCCCGCACCGCACAATTGCTCATGATTCGCATTGAGGTAATGGCGTTGACTGAACCAGGTGAAAATCCCCTTCGTCCCCATCTCGATCCGATAGGACGGTCCACCGCCATCAAAGGAATGGGCAGAAATGGTTGCGGGCGCAATCTGTCCCGCATAGTAATACTGCATGTATCTGCGCAGATCTGTAAAGATCGCCGTCTCCTCCTGCGGGAGCGCACGATCCGCCGACAGTGTGCAGGTTCTGTCAGCCCAGGCGACAGTGATCTCGTCCACGGCCACGGAGGGCTCCGCATCCTCCCGCGCCGGCAGCTCCTGCCAGTGCTCTATCTCGTATCTGTCAAAAAAGACATCCAATGCGTGCAGGTATGCAATGGGAACCGCTTTTTTGCCATCCGGTGAAAACAGCTTCTTTTTCCCGACGATACAGGTAAATACAGCGCCGTCCCGGGTCTCGGAAAGCTTCCACTCCGTCCGGGTGTCGGCACAGTAGTAGGTACAGCTCTTGATCTCATCTCTCATGGCGTACTTCCCTCTGTGATCGCAATGGCCGCAAAGGAAGGCATCCGGATCAGCTCCGTCGCCGTGCCAAAATCCACCGGTTTGCTGTAGTAATAGCCCTGCGCGTACTGACAGCCCAGGCGCAAAAGTCCCTGTCCCTGTTCCGCCGTCTCGACGCCCTCGGCGATGACGGACATATGCAGGCGATTGGCAATACTGACGATGCTCTCGATCAGAATCTCTGATTTGGAATTGCCGGGAACCTCGTCCACAAAGCTTTTGTCGATTTTGATTACGTCCGCATCAATATTGTGGATCAGCGCCATGGAGGAATAACCGGTTCCGAAATCGTCCACCGCGATATGCAACCCGTATTGTTTCAGCTGGCGCACAAAATCGATCAGCCGATTGTATTCGGACTCTTTGATGCTCTCTGTGATCTCAATCTCGATATCCTCGGGAGCGAGACCGTATGCCTCCATTGTGTAATAGATCTTTTTCTCGATATCGGGCACGAATAAATTTTTGCGTGAAAAATTGGAGGATACGCGGGGAGGCTGCAGACCTTGATCCTTCCAGGTTTTGATCGCCTGGCAGGTTCCGCGGAAGATCTCCATATCCAATTCGTGGATCAATCCCTCTCTGTCCAACACAGGAATGAATTGATCCGGATAGATAAACTGCCCCTCATGAATCCAACGACACAGTGCCTCAAATCCGACGAGTGCACCGGTCTGCATGTTGACTTTTGCCTGGAAAAACGGACAAAATTCCTGATTCTTGACCGCCGGATGGAACATCGCAATGATCTCATGGCTGCGGCTCATACGCCGCATGATGTTTTCATCGTACACCACAATGTTTTTCTTCAGCATGCGTTTCCCGATGTTGCAGGCTACGGACGCCTCCTCGAGCCTCGGTCCAAAGGGTCTGAGATCTCCCGGCTTCCCCTCGGATACGCCGATCCAGGGCGTGATATCAAACATCTGGCTGGGAGCGGATTTCAGATTGCCCACATTGACACAGGAAAGGCGCTTGACCAATTGATCAAAATGGTCTTTTAAGATAAAGGCGCCAAAGTTGTCTCCGCCCATGCGGCAAACGCACTCCTCATCCGTGACATAGCTGACAAGCAGATGCGCGTACGCGGTAATCACTTCATCGCCGGTTCTGGCACCGGCCACCTCATTGACGTATTTGAAATTCTGCAGATTGATATACAGCACTAAAAGGTTCTCGGGCGACACGTGCTGCAGCGCTTCCTTGTAGCGTCTCCGAATCATGACGCTGTTCGGAATGCCGGTCTGTGCATCCACAGACTCGGCAAAGTCCAGCATGCTGCGCATATTCTGTCTGCTGACCAGCAGGTAGATCACGTCCGCCAGAAACTGATACAGCGACCGGTCGAATTCTCCTGTATAATCCTGCAGAATCTCGATGGTCGCATGGACATATTCCAATGTACCGTAATAATAGGTGTAGGTAAACGATTGGCCTGTCGCCTCGCCGCTGTCATAGAGGATCACATTCTTCTCCCGTTCTTCCTCCGCTATGATCAGCTTGTGCGTGCGGTAATCCCGATATCTGTTATCCCCGCCCAAATCGATGTCGTAGTACATTTTGCCCACATGCATCTGCGCGCAAATCGACGCAAAGACCTCCTGCGTAAGACGCTCATCCGTGGCGGCCTTGTGCATCAGATCATTCAATTGCTCTCCCAGCTGGTCCTCTATGTGCATCTGTGTCCTCCTGCACCTTTATGATCTCTGGTTGTGCAGCGCGCTGCGCACCACGCCGTCCGGATCTTTCACAAACAGGAGTACCACCCACACGGTCAGGGCCAGTACAATCACGGAAAAACCCAGAAAGGCATCGTTCAACATATCCTGTGCAGCCGGGGTAAAATAGGCCGCTCCGAGCTCTATATACTCCGCCACTGCATCCACAAGCCACATCAGGGACGCTCCCCAGAACATGGAACAGAGCACGCCCGTCTTCAACCGTCTGGCACGCGCACTGCTATACCAGATGCAGCTGGTTACCACAGCCGCCAAAATCGTTATCAATAGTGTCATTTTGATCGTTCCTCCTGCTGCCGCTTATTTGCGTATTGCGCGTCGCGCCTGCTCTTCGTGCTGTGCCATTCCTTCGCGCTGTGCTATTCTGTCGAGCACCCACGTGTGCACGCCCCATACGCAGGTGACAAGCACCGCCATGCCGACTCCTACCGTAGACATTTCATGCAGCGCCTCCGCCCAATCGGCCGGATTGCCCGCCGCGGTAAGGAACGGGAAAAACGGCTGGATCTCTCCATGCCAGAAGTGTTCAAATGCCAACAAGAGCGAGCCGCCCCACAACAGATGGTTCAAGCGGTTCAATTTCACGGAGAAGCGCTCTCTGTGCAGACTGCTTAACTCCACGCCCTGCTCTAATTCTGTCGAGACAGCTTCCTTCTCTTTCTTTTCGATGATCTTCGTCGCGATTGTCGTCACGATCGCCTCTGTAGTCGGTACCAAAAAACATGCCATATCTGTGCGCTCCCTTCCTGTTGTACTGTGCTTAGTCGTTATTTTCATCATAGCATATCCGTCTTCGGATTGTCAATTTGTATACAACGATTCCCGCCGCGGTGAGCAGTGTGATCCATTCGCCGATTCGCCAATAGAACGGGCTGACGAAGCGCACCACCAATTCCCCCGCAAAACCGGCCGGCAGCTGCACGCGCACCAGGTGATTCTCTCCATCCGTCACGGACAGTCGCTGTCCCTGTTCATCGACTGCCTGATAGCCTTTATAAAGCAGGAGCGGCAGGTCCACGTAAGCCTCGGCCGCGGTCTCATTCACGCAGGTACAGCGGATCGTCTGATATCGTTTGGTGTATGCCTCAATCCGCACGCCCTCCGCACACACCGGACCGGCAAAGGTCAGCTGCGCCTCCTGCGTGCCCTGCACCAGGTATTCCGCCCCTGAGATATAGCCGAAGCCCATGCCCGCTTCGTTATAGAGATAGATCCGGTGTTCCTCCCCCGATGCATCCCGCAGCAGATAGAGGGAACCGGAAAGTACACTCGCCGCAAGCAAAAGCGTGGCTGCGCCGGCAACCAGACGCGGTTTTGCGCTTTGAAGCAGCACACACAGGCAGGTCCCGCATACCATCGTCAAAAAGACCATTGCCCACCCCAGAAAGCGATTGGGAAACTGGAGGCTGCTGATCAGCGATGCCATGATGGCGCCTTTATTTTGCAGTGTATTCCACGGGAATACCCGAAGCGTCATGCATAAGAGCAGCGCGGCATACAGCGCGGACAGTTTGGCTGCCTGCGAAAGCTTTCTGCGCATGAAGATCCAGAGCAGGCCAAACATGAGGAGTCCGCAAACCGGTAGCGTGCCGGGGGCGATGGTCTCTATGCCTTCATAGCCTTTTGCCTCCAGAAGCTCTATGATATGCTCACTCCAGGTATTGATGAGCAGCTGTACCGGATACAGGCCGCGCTCCTGGATGGTTCGTCCGGACACATGGCGGATATGCATGTCCTGTGTCAGATAATAGTCCAAGAACGGGATCAGGTACCACATGCTGAGTCCCAATGCGCCCAGTGCGCCCTTGGCCAGCATGAAAAAGACCGGTCTGCGCAGGATACGGCGGATACAAACCACACAGGTGAGCAGAGTCAGAAACGCCGTGATTTCACAGGTGAGGACATGCGTCTGTATCAGGCCGGCGTACCCCAGTGCCAGGGGAAGCCACGCCGTGCGGTACGCTTTCTCAGCGGTGTCTTCCGTGAGCACCCGCACCATTCCATAAAAGACAAGCGGCAAAAAGGTAATCGCGCTGCCTTCCCCGACAGCGCCCACGATAGCCAGCTTATAGATGCGGACAATGGACAGTGTGTACAGTGCGCTGCACCAGAGCCCTACCCGCCAATCGCGCAGTATTTTGCCAAAACAATACCAGGCAATCCACGCCGTGGCAAAATTCAAACAGATACAGTAAATATTGTAGGCCGTCGTGATGGGAACCCCGGCCAGACGCAGCAGCGCCGGCAAATACAACAGCGCGTCGCAGTAGAAAATCCCGCTGGCATAGCCGTGGCCGTAGAGCCACTCCGGCTCAATGCGCACCGGAAATACCCCTGCCCGTATGCTGTCCTTGACGCCCTCAATCCGCTGCAGGTGATAGGTGAGATCCGCGCCCCCCAACAGATAATCACCCAGCTGTGACAGGGATGCCGCAAACGTGATCAATAGCAGTGCCGCGGCGACGATATATATGCGGGAACCCGGTGCATCGCCCATCTGTGACGCGACAGGGTAAGCTGCGCTTGCCTGGGTCTGCCTGGCACGCGCATAGCGCGCCAACAGCCGCAGTGCCTCCACGCATGCCGCGACAAACAGGAGCCAGACGGCAAGCATCGTCCACAGCTTTCCGGTGTTGCGAATGACGAGCGAACCTGTGCGCAGGTAAGCAGCGCCCTCGTAGGACACCTCCACCCGCAGCGTCTCCGTCGGCGCAAACAGCCAGACGGTATAACCGGTCTGTCCCTTGCCGGCATAGAAATGCTCCCCGTTCGTCCGTAAAAGGCCTGCATGCAGCGTGTCATCCTGCACAGTGCAGTGGCCTGCATAATCCGCGCTTGTGTCATATTGGAGGCAAACCTCATAAACGCCCGGCGCAAGCGATAAGCCCTCATACACATTGACTGTGCGGGCTTTTCCCTGGGTAAACGGAAGCTCGTCGTCAATCACCAGATTCCGGCTGCGGCGTGCATCCAGCGCCAAAACAGCGCAGATCACCAGCGCGATCAGCACAAGAAATCTGCCCGCCCACCATCTGTTCCATGTTTTATTTTTTTCTGTTTTGTTTCGTTCTGTTTTGTTATGCATTGTCTTATTTTGCTTCCCAACTGGCGTGGTTATAAATATGCAATCTGGCACTTTTAATCAATCCACTTTTTCTGTACACTAAGGCATGACATCAAGAGAGGTTCAACAAAGGAGGTACTTTATTATGAAAGAGTCAACAACAACCCAAACAGACCGTGTGAAAAAGCCGCACCTGCTGATCATTGGTACGGTTCTTACGCTGATCGCCGTCTTCTGTGCCGTCAGCACGTTTCGCGGATATAGCGAGGGTCAGGAACTGCCCTATGCCTATAGTCTGACCTTTTTGTTCGTAGCCGTTATGCTGTTCGTGCGTGGCCTGTATGTGGCCTTCGTCGGCATCCATCCCACGCAAAAGGCGGATGTGCGCCGTCTCGCGCAGGCAGGCCTGCTGGCTGCCCTGTGCTATATCGGTTTTGCATTTTTCAAAATCGATATCCCGGTAGGATTAGGCGGGGATAAAACCGCGTTTCATTTCGGCAATGTATTCTGTGTATTGGCTGCACTGTTATTGGGCGGCTTCTGGGGCGGGCTGTCCGGCGCTGTGGGCATGACCATCGCGGATCTGACCACCGCCTATGTCACCAGCGCTCCCAAAACCTTTTTATTAAAGCTGTGCATCGGCCTGATCGTCGGCTTTGTCGCACACAAGATCTTTCGATTGAGCGAGCAGCATTCCGCAAAATATGTGACCGGCGTGACCGTTCTGGCCAGCGCGTGCGGAATGGGCTTCAACATCATCGCGGATCCCCTGGTGGGATACTTCTATAAGCTGTATCTGCTGGGTGCACCGCAGGATCTGGCCAAGACGCTGGCGAAAATGAGCGCCGTGACAACTTTCGTGAACGCCATTGTCGCCATCATCGCCGCTTCAATTTTCTATATCGCACTGCGTCCCGCGCTGAAAAAGGCCGGCTTGATCAACTGATGTTTATCGCTCCATCTTCCAGAATGCGGCGCTGTAGGCAGGCAGCGTGCTGCCGCCGCCGAAGTCATGCGGCTCGCCGGTGATCAGCTCCTCGGCCATGCCGCAGCCCGCATCAAAATGGGCTACAAACTCCTGCTCGTCGGCATTGATTGCCACAAGCACGCGTTCCGTGTCTGTCTTACGTTCAAAAATGCACTGCTTGTTCGTGAGCAGCACGGAACGGAAATTGCCGTAGTTCAACGCTTCCGAATTCTTTTTGGCCCGGGCAAGCCTGCTGATATAATCACTCAGATCATTCCACACAGGCGCGTCAAAACAAGGGCGCAGCGCAGGATCTCCCTGGTGCTTCTCCGCTTTTTCTCCCCATTCACTGCCATAATATACGCAGGGGATTCCCGGCATGCCGAACATCAGCGCATAGATCAGCGGCAGATGCTTTTCATTGGAAAGAATGCTGGCGACCCGGGTCACATCGTGGTTGTCCACGAATGATAACAGGTGTTTCCCTTTGTACAGCGTCCAATTCTCCGGACCAAACTGACGCATCAGTGAATGGTTGATCTCAAAGAGGTTCATGCTGTTGAAGCTGCTGTGCAAACCCTTGTAGCACTCATAGTTGGTGGCGGAGTGCAGCATCGCATCATTCATCAGACGATTGTAATCTCCGTGCAGCATCTCGCCGAGCAGGAAGAAATCTTCCTTTTTACCCGCCGTAAAATCCCGCAGGCGGCGGACAAACTGTTCATCCAGACTGTAGGCCACATCCAGGCGCAAGCCGTCTATGCCGAAGGTATCTATCCAGAACTGAACGCTTTCCAGCAGATAATTGACCACATCCTCATTGCGCAGATTCAACTTGACCAGATCGTAATTGCCTTCCCAGCCCTCATACCAAAGTCCGTCATTATATGCGGAATTGCCGCCGAAATCAATGCGGTAGAACCAACTCACATAGGGAGAGTGCTCTCTGTTACGCAGTACATCCTGAAAAGGTCCAAAGCCTCTGCCCACATGGTTGAACACGCCGTCCAACACAACCTTGATCCCCGCTTCATGCAGTTCATCGCACACCTCCCGAAAATCCTCATTCGTGCCCAGACGCACATCGATCTTCCGGTAATCTCTGGTATTGTATCCGTGGGTATCTGACTCAAACACCGGTGAAAAATACACTGCGTTGATCCCGAGGCGCTGCATATGGGGGATCCACTCCTTCACCTTCTGTATCCGATGCTCCAGCACGCCGTCATTTTCATAGGGCGCCCCGCAAAACCCCATCGGATAGATCTGATAGAACACACTTTCATAAGCCCACATTCTTTTTTCCTCCTGTACCCTTCTCATTTTGAGTAGTCGCTTGTGTCAGACAAGCGTTTTTCCTTAATAGCAGATGTTATTTTAATGTGATTATGATGGTATGTGACTGCAAAAATCTTGCAAAATGAGTCTGACATTTTTTATTATTATGCTGTCATATTTTTTGTCAAATCGGATGACTTTTTTCCATTTCATCCACAGAATCCACAAACTTATCCACAAAATAACATCTATGTCATTTTATCATATTTTACATGTCATTTCTACTTTTTGATGTCATTTTGCTCAAAATTATAGCCAGGAATTCCAAAAACGTTCCACCCGTTTGGAAATTGTTGCCACATTGACCCGCTCAAAGGACTCCCACTCCCGCGGAAACAGGCGTCTGTAGGAGGTTTGAAGGAACCGCTCATCCAACAACACGATGATCCCTACGTCCTCCACCGTCCGGATTACACGCCCTGCCGCCTGGAGCACCTTGTTCATGCCGGGATATCTGTACGCGTAATCGAATCCGCTCTCCGCCCGATCGTCAAAATATTGCTTCAGCAGCTCACGCTCGTAGCCAACCTGTGGAATTCCTGTCCCGACAACAATCGCGCCGATCAGACTGTCCCGCTGCAGATCGATCCCTTCTCCGAAGATCCCGCCCATCACGCAAAAACCGATCCACGTATGATCCTCCTCTTCCACCTCGATCTGAAGCAGTCCGCGCAGATCCAATTCCGGATTGCCGCG
>JAFVAO010000010.1 GCA_017480445.1 Lachnospiraceae bacterium | reverse complement strand
CGTTGGCATTGATCACAAAAGAGGTATATTCGTCCTTATTTATCGGACTGTTTTCGGGTATACTCATCTATTCGTTTTCCAGCGGAGGAACTTGTGTTTCGGCCGCCGCATTGACCTTTGATATGATGAGCGCTAAGATTGCGGACAACGCTTATATGATCATTTTTCTGGCGCTTCTGTGGGCGGTGGTCATACTTGTGAGCAAATCCGGCGGAAGCTATGCCTACGGAAGATGGGCGGGGAGTAAGTTGAAGAGTAAACGTTCAGCGGCGCTGGCGACGTCATTGCTCGGCGTGCTGGTGTTTATCGATGACGGCTTCAACTGCCTCACAGTCGGAACGGTGATGCGTCCGATCTTTGACAGACTGAAAATATCCAGGGAGAAGCTGGCCTACATCATTGACGCCACGGCTGCGCCGGTATGTATCATTGCACCGGTTTCAAGCTGGGCGGTGGCGGTTGCCAGTGAAGTGAGCGAGACGGGAGGATTTCATATCTTTCTCTCGACGATTCCCTATAACCTGTATGCACTTCTTACGATTGTTATGGTGCTCTTTTTAAGCGTTACGGGGAAAGATTTCGGAGCAATGAAGCAGGCGGAAGAGACTGCTTCAGAGCGCGCTGTGTCCGATGCGGACATGGAGTTTCAGGAGAGTAAGGGAAGAGTGATCGACCTTATTTTGCCCATACTTGTCCTGATTGTATGCGCAATTCTGGGGATGGCTTATGTCGGCGGTTTCTTCGAGGGAGTGAGCTTTTCGGAAGCAATTGGTTATAATCCGACAGCGGGTCTTTCTCTGGGAGCGTTTGCCGGACTGATCACGGCGCTGCTCTTATATCTTCCGCGCAAGCTGATGACACCCAAAGAGTTTGTAGGGTACATCGTAGAGGGAATCAGTAACATTGTTCCGCCGATGTTGATACTCATTTTGTCCTGGAGTCTGGGCGGCGTGTGCAGACAGCTGATCGGAACGGGCGTGTTCATCTCTGGATTTGTGAGCAGTGTCAATCTGCCACTGGGATTCCTGCCGTTTTTATTGTTTGTGATCGCAGCGCTGATGAGCTTCTCCATGGGAAGCTCCTGGGGCACCTTCGGAATGCTGATCCCGATCGTCACCATGATCTGCAGCGTAGATAACGCCGGCGTATATCTGATTCCGGCACTTGGAGCAACCCTCGCGGGCTCGGTATATGGTGACCACTGCTCGCCGATATCCGACACAACGATCCTTGCGTCGACCGGCGCAGAATGTGAACATATCCGGCACGTAGAGACGCAGCTGCCGTATGCGACACTGGTCGCTGTCGTATGCGCAGTCGGGTATCTGATCGCAGGATTCATGCTGACGCCATGGGTATCGATTATTGTCAGTATCGTACTGCTTGCTGGTGCAATCATGGTGTTAAGCCGTGGCAGGGCATAGTCAGCAGGACGTTGCCTCCCACTGGATTAATTCCAGCAGAATAGGCTGTAGGGCGGCTGCCCGTTCAGTTAATTCATATTCTACGCGAATGGGTACTTCCATATATTCATAGCGGCGGACAAGTCCGGCCCCCTCCAATTCCTTCAGAGACTTGGAAAGCATTGTGTTAGATATGCCTTTCACATTGCGCAGCAGGTCATTATAACGAACATTATCGTTGACGCTTAAGGAGCAAAGGATGGGGAGCTTCCACTTGCCGCCGATCGTACCCAGTGCTTTCTGCAGCATACATTGTTCGGAGCAGGGACAGGAATGTTTTTCTGACATAAACACCTCCGGATTATGTGGTAATTATTTTCTTACTTACTCAACTTTTTTTCAGTAATTGACGCAATTTTATCAATTCCGTATAATCATATCAGATAAGAAAAACGTTGTAAAGAAGAAAAAAAGAGTGAATCTAAAAGGTGAAAAGGAGGATCAAAAATGAGTATCTACGACTACACTGTCAAAGCGCGCAAGGGCGCAACACTGAACATGGAGGAAATGAAGGGCAAGGTTCTGTTGATTGTCAACACGGCCACCGGCTGCGGTTTCACGCCCCAGTACGAGGCGATAGAGAAATTGTATGAGAAGTACCATGATCAGGGATTTGAGGTTTTGGATTTCCCCTGCAACCAGTTTGGACATCAGGCACCGGGCGATGAGAGCGAGATCCACGAATTCTGCACGGCAAAGTACAAGACACAGTTTGATCAGTTGGCGAAGATTGATGTAAACGGTGAGAATGAAGAGCCTTTGTTTACGTACCTTAAGAGTCAGATGCCGGATGAGGAGATTGAAGGGGAGAAAAATAAGTCCATCATGGATAAAATTGCCACGATCAGTGCAACCTGTAAGAAACCGTCTGACATCAAATGGAATTTCACGAAGTTCCTTGTTGACCGTGAGGGAAATGTGGTGAAGCGTTTTAATCCCACCAGCAACCCGGCGGATTTTGAGGCGGACATCGAGGCACTTTTGTAGGAGAATGTCCCGGAGATTATTTTTCAGCAGATTGATACGCGGTACCTAAGAGAATTGAGGAAAAGGAGTCGAACATTATGGCAGTGATTGAAGTTACCAAGGATAATTTTGAGGCGGAAGTTTTGCAGTCGGAAGTGCCCGTGTTGGCGGATTTTAATGCGGAATGGTGCGGACCCTGTAAGTCCATGAGGCCTATGCTGGACGAGCTGGCAGAGGGGAATGCGGACTACAAGATTGTTTCCATCAATATCGACGATGAGGACGAGCTGGCGGAGGACTATGATGTCACTTCGATTCCCTGCCTGGTTGTGTTTAAGGGAGGAGAGGAAGTCAACCGCAGTGTCGGATTGATACCCAGAGATGCGATTGCTGCGTTAGTGGAGGGCTAAGTGATGTATGATATCATTGTGATCGGAGCGGGACCTGCCGGCATGACAGCAGCGATCTACGCGCGCCGTGCGGCTAAATCGGTTCTGGTGCTCGAGGCGTTGAGCTACGGCGGACAGATCCTGAATACGCCGGACATTGAGAATTATCCGGTGGAAGCGCATATCTCCGGATTTGATTTCTCCACGAAAGTTTATGAACAGACGAAAGCGCTTGGCGCGGAGTTGGTGTTTGAAAAGGCAGTTGAGCTTCGCGAGGAGAACGGTATCAAGGTGGTGATCACTCCGAAAAACCGCTATGAGGCAAAGGCAGTGATCCTTGCCACGGGTTCGGAGAACCGTAAGCTGGGTCTTGCGGATGAGGACACACTGGTAGGACGGGGGATTTCCTATTGTGCCACTTGTGATGGCAACTTTTACAGAAAAAAGGTGGTTGCTGTGGTGGGCGGCGGCAATACCGCTTTGGAGGATGCATTATATCTGGCGGATCTGGCGGAAAAGGTGTATCTGATCCATCGCAGGGACAGCTTCCGCGGTGAAGAGACAAGTGTGGAGCGCTTGAAGGAAAAGGGTAACGTAGAATTTGTGTACAACGCCAATGTGACAAAGCTGATTGCGGAAAAGAGGCTTAAAGCGATTGAAGTGACGGACAAGGTAGACGGCAGCGTGCGTACCATTGAGCTGAATGGACTTTTTATTGCGGTAGGACGTGTACCGGAGAATCAGAATTTTGCCAGTCTGGTGCAGCTGGATGACGCCGGGTATGTGATGGCAGGAGAGGATTGCCACACAAGCTGCGATGGCGTTTTTGTGGCGGGTGACAACCGGACGAAGGCGCTTCGGCAATTGGTGACGGCTACAGCCGACGGTGCAATGGCTGCAACAGAGGCAGCGAAGTATATCAACAGCCTGTAGATTGCCAAGTGAACGAGTATTGAAACAATATTATATAAATCGAGTGCAAGGAGGACAACACAATGAAACAAAGTTTTGACAAAGGATTTGTAACACCGCATCCGGTATTCATCATCGCGACCTACGATGAGAATGGCAAGCCGGATGCCATGAACGCTGCGTGGGTAGGACAGGTGGGAGGCAACCAGATATCACTGAGTCTTTCTCCGCACAGAACCACGACAAATATCAAGGCGAATAAAGAATTCACAGTGAGCTTTGCCACAAAGGAGCAGGTGGAGGCGTGTGATTATGTGGGAATCGTATCCGGAGATAAGGTGCCTGATAAGCTGGAAAAA
This sequence comes from Lachnospiraceae bacterium, assembly GCA_017480445.1. Classification (GTDB taxonomy): domain Bacteria; phylum Bacillota; class Clostridia; order Lachnospirales; family Lachnospiraceae; genus Acetatifactor. The sequence continues at coordinate 432 of JAFVAO010000010.1, read as the reverse complement.
TGCGGTTTCACGGTTACAAAATCAGATAAGGTGAATGCGCCTGTGATCGATCAGCTTCCCGTAGCCATCGAGTGCAAGGTGATCGAGCTGCAGGAGGAACTGGGCGAGACCAGAGTTGTCGCGGAGATCGTGGGCATGAAGGCAGACGACAGTGTGCTCACGGACGGCAAGGTCGATCTGGAGAAGCTGCATCCCATCATGTTTGATACCGTTGCGCTTTGCTATCGCGAGATCGGCGCAAACGTGGGCGGTGCATGGAAGGCAGGAAAGAAGTTCGCATAGTAAAAGATGCTGAAGGAGAATCGCTTTTCACTTCTCCTTCGGCATCTTTTTTATTTGCCTGATAAACTTGTGAACGCTTCCTTTACCTGCATGAGAAACCGCTCTGCAATCGGTGTGAAGGTCTGGTATTTGTTCCATGCCAGATATATT
>JAFVAO010000009.1 GCA_017480445.1 Lachnospiraceae bacterium | reverse complement strand
GGTCGGGTTGGAGAATAGGACAAAGCCGGTTTCGGGAAAACGGAACGCATGGGCTGGACGCTTGGTGCTTGTGGCAGCAGGGATTTTGTTATTCAATCAGGCGGAGTTTATGAACCGCTCGTTTTATGTGGACTATCAAAAATATGAAAGTACCAGGGAGCTGCTTGTGCAGATTGCCTATGAGGTGGAGACGCAATACGGGACGGGTACGCCGATTCTGTTTGTCGGACATTACAGCACACCGCAGGAATATCGCAGATACTATGAGGTGAGCAGGGACTCCTGGCAATACCGGCTGATCAGTGCGATCACGGATCCGGTGGATGTGCATCTGAAGGAAAAATACCATACCTTTGCCGGCTACAGCTTCGCGGGCGAAGCGTTGAACCCGCTGATTCAGTGGGGATTTATCGCGTTTGACGGAACCAATCGGGAGTTGATCCGATTCCTGGAGATGCACGGGTATTCTTTTCGGACAGTACAGGATCCGGAGGTGATTGCGGAGGCCAAACAGATCGGCGACACGATGCCCGGCTGGCCTGCGCAAGGGTCCATCACCAGACAGGACGGCTATATTTTGATACACATTGCTGACTGACGTACGATTCTACGGGATTTGAATATGCAAGATAAGGATATATAAGACAGAAGTATGCAAGAGACAACTATGCAAGACACAAATATACAAGACACAACGAAAAATAAAGATATATGGGCATGGTTTCCGGTGACGTTCGCCACAGCCATGTTTTGCTGTGTGCTGTGGGGCAGCGCGACACCTGCGATCAAGGTGGCCTACCGGATTTTTCAGATCAGTGCGGATGAGACGGCCTCCCGGATCATGCTGGCGGGAGCGAGATTTATCATCGCCGGCATCATGACGATCGTGTTTGGGTCGCTGGTGGCGCGCAAGGTTTTGCTCCCGAAGAAAACCGCGTGGAGGTCGATCGCGATTCTTGCTTTTGTACAGACGGTGGCGCAGTATTATTTTTTCTTTCTGGCGCTGGCGCACACGACGGGCGTGCGGGGATCCATCATCAATGCCACGAGTAATTTTTTTGCGATTTTGTTCGCGGCATATCTGTTTCGCTTTGAAAAAATGACGCTTCGCAAATTGGTCGGATGCCTTGTGGGATTCGCCGGTCTGTTTATCATTTTGGGCGGCGGGCAGGCGCTTGCCGAGGGCGGTGCGGTGACGCTTGCCGGAGAGGGCGCGATGCTGGCGGCGGATGTATTCTTTGCACTGTCGGGGTGCTGTATCAAGATTTTTTCGCGGGATGAAAATCCGGTAGTCCTGAGCGGGTATCAGTTTTTCTTCGGCGGGATTGTGTTGTTTCTGATCGGCTTGTGCATGGGCGGAGAACTGCATTTTTATACGACCGGGTGTATGTGGAATCTGCTGTATATGGGCTTTATCTCCGCGGGTGCATACACACTGTGGGGCGTACTGCTTTCACACAATCCGGTGAGCAGAGTGTCGATCATGGGATTCATGAATCCGGTGTTCGGCGTGTTACTGTCGGCGCTTTTCCTCGGGGAAAACAAGGAGGCGTTTTCGCTGGCGGGAGTGGGGGCGTTAGCGCTGGTGTCACTGGGGATCATCATTGTGAATAGTAAGGGGTTATTGCGAGGGTCGCTGTAAGGGTCATTGTGCACATTGTATATGCCATCGCAGGCACGCTTGCGCTGCATGAAAAACGCAGCGGTACTAAGATCGCACAGTACGCGATCTAAGTGCCGGCGTTTTCCAAGCGCCTGCTTATGGAATATACAATATGCCCAATTCGGTACTTTCGAAATAGCATTTCGCAATTGCCTAAGTATTATGTAGATAAGCAATTGCAAAACTCAGTTTGCCAATATGCCCAATGACACTTGCTGAAACAAGGGGTTTTGCAATTACCTAATTATGTAGAGGATAAGAGGAGAAAGATGGAATGGCACAGGAGAGGAATGTGGAAAAGGTATATGAGATAGAGGAGTGCCTGGAGCTGCTCCTGGCGCATGCGCAGGTGCAGCCTGCGGAAGAGGTGGGCATCTCGGAGGTCTGCGGCAGAGTGCTTGCGGAGGATGTGACGGCCGGGATCTCGGTGCCGCCGTATCCGAAGTCTGCGATGGACGGGTATGCGGTGCGCGCGGAGGATCTGGCGGGCGCTGACAAGGAACATCCGGCGCGTTTTCGCGTGAAGGGGAAATTGATGGCGGGAGACTACGAGGAGATCCCGTATGAGAAAAATACGGCGGTGCGTGTCATGACCGGTGCATATGTGCCGACGGGATACGACGCGGTAGTGCGGCAGGAGGACACGGACTACAGAGAGGACACTGTGGAGATCTATACGACAGTGAAGTCGTTTATGAATTACTGTAAGGCGGGCGAGGATATCTGCGAAGGACAGACGCTCATGGAAGCGGGGACGCGCATGACTCCGCTGCATATTGGTCTGCTTGCGGAGGTTGGCAGAGAGCAGGTGCAGGTCAGAAGACCTTTGCGCGTCGCGATCCTCTGCACCGGTTCGGAGCTTGCCAATGTCGGGCAGCCGCTGCAGCCCGGCAAGATTTACAACAACATTTCACACATTCTGTCTGCGGCGATCCGCAGGGAGGGACTGGAGGTTTCCCTCATGCAGATCTGTGAGGATGAAGAGGACATCCTGCTGCGCAGATTGCAAAAGGCTTTGGAGGTTTCCGACATGGTGATCACCACCGGCGGCGTCTCTGTGGGGCAGAAGGATTTGATTCCGGAGGTGCTTGCAAAGCTGGGGGCGGGCATCCTGTTTCGCAGGGCGAATATCCAGCCCGGCACGCCGACCACCGGCAGCGTCAAGGACGGCAAGATTATCT
>JAFVAO010000082.1 GCA_017480445.1 Lachnospiraceae bacterium | reverse complement strand
TGCCGTACACCGGCGGGACGACCAAGGTGGATATCCGACATGGGCTGGCACCGCTGCCGGTCTGGATTGCGTTTTTGTCACGAATCAGCGGTGTGCGCGCGGTGAGCGTGGCGCATATTGCGGTGCCGCTTATGCTGATCCCGATGACCTATCTGATTTTTTATCTGCTGGGGAGAAGCCTGTTTGCCGGCAGGGAGCGGAGAATTCCGCTGTTTTTGATCTTTGCGGAGCTGTTGATTCTGTTTGGAGATTGCTCGCTGTACACGGCGGCGCACTTTATGATCGCACGCAGCAGACAGGGCAAGGCGGCGCTGGGCAGTATTGTGGTGCCGATGCTTTTTTGGCTTTTCCTTCTGCTGTTTCAGCGGCTGGAGGCCGGGAAAAAGAGCAGCTTATCGTACTGGGCACTGTTGGCGGCGGTGCTGATGACGGGCTGTCTGTGTACGACGATGGGGGCGCTGCTGTGCTGTATGCTGCTGGCAGTAGCCGGTGCCTGCGCGGCGGTCTGTTATCGGAACTGGAAGGTGCTTTTGCCCCTTGCGGCATGCTGTGTGCCCTGTGTGGTCTGCGCAGTGATCTATCTGCTGAATTGAGTATTGTGGAAGGAAGAGAGGACGGCTTGCATGAGTCATGCGATCGAGTTATTTCGTGCATATATGGGAACGGGCCTGATAGCAATCTGGTTTTTGATCGCGCTGCTCTACCTGTTTTTGCGGGAGGAGCGCAAAGCGGTGCGGATCCTGTTTGTCTATGTGCCCGCCGTGGTGCTGGTGCTGTTTTTCAACCCGCTTTTTGCAGGGGTGATGAACGCGCATCTGGGCGATGAGATCTATTATCGGATTCTGTGGCTTCTGCCGGTGACGCCGACGCTCGCGTATGCCACGCTGCATATCTGCACGTCGCTTGCGGGCAAAAAGCGGCTTGCCTTTACGCTGGCGGCAGTGTGCCTGATTGTGGTGTCGGGGCGTCTGATCTATCGGAACCAGTATTTCTCGAAGGCGGAGAATCTGTATCATGTGCCGGACAGTGTCGTGCATATCTGTGATGCGGTGGAGATACCGGGACGGGAAGTGACCGTGGCGTTTCCGCTGGAGCTGGTGCAGTATGTGCGCCAGTATTCTCCGGTGGTCTGCATGCCGTACGGGAGAGAGATTCTGGTGGATAAGTGGAACGGATGGGCTGTGCAGAATCCGCTGTGCGATGCCATGGAGGCGGAGGTTATCGACGCAGGGACGCTGGGCTCACTCGCCAGAGAAGAGAGCTGTATCTATCTCGTGCTGCCGGAGAGCAAACAAATCAAAGGAAGCCTGCACGAGGCAGGCTACGCATTGTTTTTACAGACGGACGGATATTGTGTTTACAAAGATACTGCCTTTGCGGATGTCCCGGATCAGTCAAAGTAATGCAGTGCCGTCACAAAGCGGTCTGCGACCAGCTCGCGCCCTGCTTTGTTCAGGTGCAGATTGTCGATCAGATAGTCGGAAGCGACGTCCTCGTTGATCGTGCCGTACAGGTGATCCACAAAGGTCACGCTGCGCGCGAAGCAGGATTCAAATTCCTTGATGACATAGGTGGACAGGACATCCCATCCATAGGTGTACTGGTCGCTGCTGATATAGGCGCCGTCTTCGTCCACCGCGAACGCGTAGGCGGGCGACATGACGATGATGCGGATCCAGGGGTAGTTCTGCTGGAACAGTTCGATGCCGGCCTCCAGATTGCCGGTAAAACACTCAATGTTTGTGGCATTGAAATCGTCGTACATGGCGCGGCCGTCGAGATAATCGCTGCCGTCATACATGATGACAATGACATCCACATCCTCAAAATTCATATTCCAAAGCGTATCATACACCATCTGTCCCTCGGCGGGAACGGCATCCCCCATGTGGAGGGCGGCACGCTCATATCTGCCGTAGATGGGCGCCTTGACGGAGAGCTGCGCCAGCCAATAAAAGTTAAATGCATCCATAGGATGATTGGTGGTGTCCAAAGACGGATTCTCCGCCGCGAGATAACTTCCCGCCACAGAACAGTTGTAAACCGTAGCGCCGGTCCTTGCGGCGATCATGTTGGCGAGATTGTCCGCGGATTCCCGGTCGTCCGCAAAAGGCGCGTTCCCGAAGCATACGATTGTGGTGGTGTCATCCTTGTCTTCTATGATGTTGTGATCCTCGTCCATCACCGGCAGCATCAGATCGAACACATCAGGTGCCGATTCTCTGTTTTCGGCGATGATGGTGTGGGGATCCACTTTTTGCCCCCAGTGAAAAAAGCGGTAGACGATGCCACCAATCATCAAAAGAAACACCGCCAGTAAAATGGTATGGATATTGATAAAACGTTTGATCTGCATATTCCCTCCGCGCCCGTTCGATCGGGCGTTTTCTTATTTCTTGTATGTTCCTGGTCAAATCGTTGGTTCTATTCTACTATTTTGAAAAATAAATGTCCAGAATATTCCATAAGGTTTAAGAAAGTCCTCCATTTTTTTTTAATTATTTAAGAAATTTTGAAAAATGACATATTTGCTTGAAGTGCATCAGACGGAATGATATAATATTATGGATTATAGTCTGAATACAACAAAGGATAGGGATAGACAATGGGCCTGTTTAAAAAAAGCAAAAATCAATATGACGAGGAAACATACACAGATTCCTCCGACACCCGTTCGGAGGAGGATTCCATTCAATACGATGAAGTAGAATATGACACCGTAGAATTTGAAGTTGTGGGAAATGATCCCATTCAATACGATCATGTAGATTACGGTGCAGAGGAGCGGGCAGCCAGCATGCGTTTCGTCGAGGAGTTCTACGAGGCGGAGGCAGAGGCGTTAGAGCAGGAAGCGCAAGAGGCGCGCGCGGTAGCGGAAGCCTGGGAAGAAGAATATGAGGAGGAAGCGGCAGCGGAGGAAGAATTTGCAGAGGCCGAGGACGCAGCTGAAGAAGCGGAGTATTACGAGGAAGAGGCTCCCGAAGGCGGGGAATACTACGAGGAAGAGGCTCCCGAAGACGGGGAATACTACGAGGAAGAGATTCTCGAAGAAGGAGAATATTACGAGGAAGAAGCGCCTGAGGACGGGGCGTATTACGAAGACGAGGAATATTACGAGGAGGATGAGCTCACGCAGGAATCGCTCGATGAGCCGGAGATGTATGTCGACGAATCCCTGACCGAGGAGGAGGCGGAGAACGAGGGTGGCTTTGCGGCCTGGTTCACATCAGGGTCGCTCATGGATAAGGTCACGATTGCCGCGGGGATCTGCATTCTCGTGTTGGCGGCGGCTGTGGGAGTTGTGTTCCTGCAGGGCAGAAACAAAGCGGCGCAGACCAATGCGTTTGCGGAGGTGGGTACCCAGATTGACGGGATCCAGGTGGTGGGCGACAAGGGTCTGCTGGCGGTGGCGGACGCGACGATCGCCAGACAGGAGGCGATGCGGCTTGCCGACGAAGAGACCTCTGAGTCGACAGAATATACGGAGGCCGCCTACAACCAAAGTGTTACGGTGACGCTGAAAATGGTTTCCGTGCAGAAGGATCTGAAGATTAAGTTTGTCAATAAGAGCAGCAGCAAGCTGGTGCCGAATGTACCGTTTTCCGTGACGGTCACCACGGCGGACAATAAGACGGAGACCTGGTCGGACGACGACATGGACGGCATCATTTATAAAAAGGGCATTACGCCGGGCAATTATAAGGTGTCCGTCAACGCGCTGACCGATGAAAAATATGCAAAATATACACTTCCTACCGGAGAGGAAAAGGTAGAGGTGAAAAAAGATATCGCTTACCAGAAGATCGATGTCTCCGATGAGGTGAAGACGGAGGCGGAGATCAATGTAGCCACAGAGGAGCAGAAGAAGCAGGAGCCTGCGGTGGAGTCCTCCCTGGAGGATACGGTGGAATGGGTTGCAAGTACGGCAGTGACGAGCACCTATGTGGAAGTGGGCAAGAGCAGCATCACTGATCCGCTGACGATCTCTCTGGCGACGAAATTCTGGCGGGTGGCCAATGAAGTGCAGTTGAATCATACTTCGGCGGAGCTGAACGTCGGGGACACGCTGGAGCTCAGTGTTTCCCACGAGCTGGAGAATGTGATCTCTATGGGCTTCGGCAGCAGTGACAATTCCATTGCCGAGGTGGACGCGGATGGCGTCATCAAGGCAGTTGCAGCCGGAACGGCACAGATCACCTGCACGGTGACTGTGGGAAAAGAGGTAGACGGCGAAACAAGGGAAATCTCCTATGTGGCAGTGTGCGAGGTGACGGTGGCAGGCCAGACGTCGACCGGCGGAACCGGTCATACGGAGGGTAGCATCTCCATCTCACCGGCATCCTTGAGCATCTCAGAGGATGGCGAGGGTACCGCACAGATCTCGGCCAGCGGTTTTTCGTCTGACAGTGAGCTGTCCTATTCTGCGAGCAGCAGCGATGACGGTATTGCAACCGTATCGGTGGATAAGACCGGCAAGGTGACGGTTTATGCGGTGAATCCCGGAACAGCGACGATCACGGTCTCTGCCAATTACAGCGAGGATCCGATCGAAAATGCGCCGACTGCGCAGTTGAAGGTAACTGTGCTGGAAGCGGGCTCCTTCAGTCTGGATAAGACTTCGGCTACGGTGTATGTCGGTTCGTCCGCGACGATCAACGCGGTTATGGACAGCGCCTCCGCCGCAACGGTGACGGCGAAGTCCTCCGATAAGAGTGTGGCGACTGTTTCGGTGACCGGCAAGGCTATCACGGTCACCGGTGTGGACGAGGGTACTGTGAAGATCACGGTGACGGCAACGGTGGGCGATAAGAGCAGTTCCGAGACCTGCGCCGTGACGGTCAAGAAGCATCCAAAGAACGATACCACCACCCTGCTCAAGGACAACAACGGCAATCAGCTCTATGTGCAAGAGGGAGACAATACATACCGTGAGGCGGTGTACGCCGATTATTACAAGGATGGTGTGAAATTTTTCAAAAAGGGTGAGACGAAGTATACTGGCTGGCAGACCATCGATGGAAACGTTTATTTCTTTGATAAAAACGGGAAAAAGGTAACCGGCGAACAGGTCATTCAAGGTGCGAGGTACACCTTTGCAAGCGATGGCGCGCTTGTCTCCGGATCGGGCACCATGGGGATTGACGTGTCCAAGCACAATGCCACGATCGACTGGAACGCGGTCAAGAATTCCGGTGTGTCCTTCGTGATTATCCGCTGCGGATACAGAGGATATACGCAGGGATCGCTGGTCATTGATCCGAAGTTTGAGCAGAACATTCGCGGTGCGAATGCGGCAGGACTGAAGGTTGGCGTGTACTTCTTCAGTCAGGCGGTCGACGAGGTGGAGGCTGTGCAGGAGGCATCCTTCGTGCTGGATGCGGTGAAGGGATATAAAATCTCTTATCCGATTTATCTGGATGTGGAGTACAGCGGCGCATCCCGCAACAGCGGGCGTGCGGACGGACTGGATAAGGCGACGAGAACCGCGGTCTGCAAGGCGTTCTGCGCGACGATCCGCTCGGGCGGATACACGGCGGGTGTCTATGCGAATAAGAGCTGGCTGGAGACAATGCTTGATCCGGGGCAGCTGAGCTCCTACAAGATCTGGCTTGCGCAATATGCCGCGAAGCCTACCTACGGCGGACGATACGATATGTGGCAGTACAAATCCACGGGACGCGTGAGCGGTATCACCGGCAACGTGGATATGAATATCAGTTATTTGGGCTATTAATTCGGCTGTTTGGCTAAGAGCCCGCGGCAAGGCGGCGGGCGGCTGATTGGAACGAGGTGTGTAGGTTTGGCGATCAATATTACGGCGTGCGGATCGGAGGAGGTCGAAAGCTCGTTTTACAGAGGGCGGCTGGCACTCAAGGATGATTACGGGATCATGGATGCCAGTGAATCGATGTATGTTTATCTGCAGGAGAATTCTTCCCTGCCGTTTCCGACCCTGATCCATCCGGACGATGTAGAATGTGTAAAAGAAGCAATGGAGCGGCTTTCGCAAAAGCCCCAGTCGGTGGTGTTCCGGATGCAGGACAGCAGTGGGGGATATCACTATATGTTCGGCGTATTTCGGAAGCACCAGCGGGTACAGCCGGGGCTGCCGGCAATCGATATCGAGCTGATGGACATCGCAAACATGCAGCAGAAGTTTGAGGATACCTATGATCGCATGTACAAGTACCGGAAGCTGATGAGCATGAGTGATAAGCTGTATTTTGAATATTACTATGCGGACGGCCTGATCTCTATCTATGAATACGTGAACGGCAGGAGCAATGAACTGTACCGGAACCGTCTGGGACAGCTCAAACGGCAGGTGCGGGAGCAGACAGCGTTTTCCTTTAAGCAGAAGGCGGAGTTTGACACCCTGTGCGAATATCTGACCGGGCGCGCGGAAACGCTGGATCTGGAGGTGGACAGCCAACTGTTTGGCTTCAACAGAGGGTACCTGCATTTAAACGGTGTGACAATTTACCGGAACAATCAGCGGGAAATGATGGCGGCAACCGTCACGTTGACCGGAGAGAAACAGCGCGAAGGGAAATATTATCAGAGCGCCTATGCGCGGGACAGCGCCACCGGACTTTACAACAAGCGCGCCATCGCGGAGCTGGCGATGGAGGCGATCGCCGGATCGCAGCAGAATCCGGTTTTCCTGTGTATACTGGATGTGGATGATTTCAAAAATATCAATGATACCTATGGACATATGGCGGGGGATGATATCATCGCCAAGGTGGCGGAGATCCTGAGCAGTGTGGTCGGCAACAGAGGCGCTGTGGGGAGATTTGGCGGAGACGAGTTCCTGATCGTGATGGACCGCGTTAAGACGCCGGAGGAATTTATTCTCATGCTCAAGACGATCCGCAAGAATGCGGCAAGCCAGTGCGCGGAGCTGTATCCGGGGGCAACCGTGACCACCTCCGTGGGGATTGCGCAGTATCCGAAGGATGCGGACAGCTATGAAGAACTGTTCCAATTGGCCGATAAATGCCTGTATCTGGCGAAGGTTAAGGGGAAGAACCGCTTTATCATTTATGTGCCGGAGAAGCACAAGGATATACAGATGACCAATCTGTCCCGCAAGAGCAAGGAGGGCGGGCAGCCCTATTACAATGCCCAGTGTCAACGGGTTGTGGAGTTGTTTTGCCGGCTGCAGGATGATACGATGGAAGGCTTTGACAGCGCAATGCGCCAGTTTATACAAAGCTACGACCTGGACCGCATCGCCATCTACGGAGGAGAGGAGCGTGTATTGCTGCATTCGGTCGGCGGAGACGGGATACCGATGGACAACATCGCGTTCATCGATGAGGACTGGATGCGGGAGCGGTTTGATGACAATGGCGTCTACGGTAAAAATCAGATCCTGCCGGTGCGGGAGAAAACCCCTGCACTGTATCGTCAGCTGGCGGCACAAGGCACGGAAGGCTACCTGTTGGTAAAGGTGACAAGATCCGACGGCTACCCGATGGTCATCGTATATGACATCCAGCGCAGACAGCGAAAATGGAGTGAGAGCGAGCGGGGGCTTCTGCTCATCACGGCGCAATTGATTGCAGAACAATATCGAAAAATAAAAGAACTTTCCCCTAAATGAGATTTGAAAATAAATGAAAAAATAAATGAAAAAGGACAGGAGAGAAATGATATGAGAACATATCTCGTGACAGGCGGAGCCGGATTCATCGGATCCAATTACATTCATTACATGTTGAAAAAGTATGGGGACACCATCCGCATCATCAATGTGGATGCACTGACCTATGCGGGTAATCTGGAGAATCTGAAGGATATCGAGAATCTGGACAACTACACCTTTGTGAAGGCGAATATCTGCGATAAAGAGGCGATCAGCAAGATTTTCGCGGAAAATGACATCGACAGAGTGGTGCATTTTGCGGCGGAGAGCCATGTGGACCGCAGTATCAAGAATCCGGAGGTGTTCGTGCAGACCAATGTGCTGGGCACGGCGGTGATGCTCAACTGTGCCAAGGCGGCGTGGGAGCTGCCGGACGGAAGCTTCCGGGCGGACAAGAAGTTTTTACATGTGTCCACGGATGAGGTGTACGGCAGTCTGCCGGATGACGACACGGCGTTTTTCTATGAGACCTCGCCCTATGATCCGCACAGTCCCTACTCGGCCAGCAAGGCCAGCTCGGACATGCTGGTGAAGGCGTATATGGACACCTACAAATTCCCGGCGAACATCACCAACTGCTCCAACAACTACGGACCGTATCAGTTCCCGGAGAAATTCATTCCGCTCATGATCAACAACGCGCTGCAGGGCAAGAACCTGCCCGTATACGGCGACGGCAAAAATGTGCGCGACTGGCTGTATGTGGAGGATCACGCCAAGGCCATCGACATGGTGCAGGAGCAGGGAAGACTGTTTGAGACCTATAACATCGGCGGACACAATGAGAAACAGAACATTCAGATCCTGCATATCATTCTGGACACGCTGCAGGAGATGCTGCCGGAGGGCGATCCCCGCAAGGCGCTGGTGAGCGAGCAGCTGATCACCTATGTGGAGGATCGGAAGGGGCACGACCGCCGCTATGCCATTGCACCGGACAAGATCAAGTCAGAGATTGGCTGGGAGCCGGAGACCATGTTTAAGGACGGTATCAAGAAGACCATCGCCTGGTTCTTCGAGCATGAGGAGTGGATGAAGAACGTGACGAGCGGCGATTATCAGAAATATTACGACGATATGTATGGAAACAGATAGGGAGGAGCACAAATGAAAGGTATAATATTGGCGGGAGGCTCCGGAACGAGACTCTACCCCCTCACCAAGGCGATCTCCAAGCAGATCATGCCGGTGTATGACAAGCCGATGATCTACTATCCGCTGTCCACGCTGATGCTGGCGGGCATCCGGGAGGTGCTGATCATTTCCACACCGAGAGATCTGCCGGTGTTTCAGGAGCTGTTGGGTGACGGACACCAGCTGGGTATGGAGCTTTCCTACGCAGTGCAGGAGACCCCCAGAGGACTTGCGGATGCGTTTATCATCGGGGCGGACTTTATCGGTTCCGACCGCGTGGCGCTGGTGCTGGGAGACAATATTTTCTACGGGCAGAGCTTTACCAAGGTGCTGCGGCGCGTGGCGGCCAGAGAGAGCGGCGCGACGATCTTCGGATATTATGTGCGGGATCCCAGAGAGTACGGCGTAGTGGAGTTCGATGCGGACGGAAAGGCCATCTCCATCGAGGAGAAGCCGGCGCAGCCCAAATCCAATTACGCGGTGCCCGGTCTGTATTTTTATGACAACGATGTGGTGGAGATTGCGGCGAATGTCAAGCCGTCCGCGCGCGGAGAGATCGAGATCACCAGCATCAACAATACCTATCTGGAGAGAGGGTCGCTCATGGTGGAGACGCTGGGACGCGGCTTTGCGTGGCTGGACACGGGCAATCACGACGCGCTTTTGGACGCGGCGGATTTCGTGGCGGCATTTCAAAAGAGACAGGGGCTGTACATCTCCTGTATTGAGGAGATTGCGTACAAGCAGGGCTTTATCGACAAGGAACAGCTGCTTGTGCTGGCACAGCCGCTGTTGAAGACCAATTACGGCAAATATCTGACAGAGGTAGCGAATGGACTCTAGGCTGAAATGGACGGCGATTCTGTCCAGTCTCGCGGCGATCTTGGTGGTTGCGCTCGCGGTGTATGCCACCAACGGGCAGCAGCGCAGTCTGACCGGTTCCGGTGAACAGAAGACGGCGACTGTCGGTGTGGACGGGCAACAGCAGACGCAGCCGGACGAGGGCGCGGCGCAGAGCGCTGCACCCAGGAAGGACGGACAGATCGGCAACGATTTGAAGGCATTTGAACAAGAGGACGGTTTCTTCGATCCGGAGCGGAATCCGGTGCTCGAGGCGGCGAAGGACAAAAGCAGCCGTCTGTCTCTGATGGTCACCTCCGTGGAAAAGGATCTGCGGATCCAGATCGTAGATAACGAGGGGGAACCGGTGACGGGCAACAGCTTCTATGTGGAGCTTGCCAGAGCGCAGGAGGACGGGACAGAGACCGCAGAAGTCTCTCAAAAGGACGGCTCCTACAAGGATCTGGACAAGGACGGCGTGATCTATATCGGCGATCTGGAATCGGGCGAATATCTGGTCAGGCTTGCACCGGCGGCGGGCTTTAAGGTGCCGGCAAGCGAGACGCGCGTGAAGGTGAAGGACAAGGTGGAATTCCTGCCCATAGACGATATCCTCCTGTTGATCAAAAATGAGAGTGAGATCGATGCGCAGGCGGAGGACAGCGGCGAAAGAGACGCGCTCTCCGATGCCGATCAGACGGAAATGACAGACCTGAAGGCCTTTTCCGGCAAGACGAAGACCGGTATCGATGTGTCGAAGTGGAATGGCGTCATCGATTGGGACAAGGCCAAAAACGCAGGCGTACAGTTTGCGATTGTGCGCGCGGGCTACCGCGGTTCCGTCACGGGCAGTTTGGTGCAGGATATCTGTTTTGAGGCCAATATGCGCGGCGCGGCGGCGGCCGGCGTGCCGGTGGGCATTTACTTTTTCACCCAGGCCACCAATGAGGTGGAGGCAGTGGAGGAGGCGTCCGCGACACTCGCCTGGATCAAGCAGTATGAGATCACTTATCCGATCTTCATCGATACGGAGGGTGCGGGAGGCGGCGGCCGGGCGGACGGTCTGGACGTTGACACGCGCACACTGGTGTGCGAGGCGTTCTGCAGAACCATCGAAAATGCGGGTTATCAGGCCGGCGTCTACGCCAGCCGCAACTGGTATGACCACAACCTGCACACGCGCAAGCTGGAGAATTATTACATCTGGCTGGCGGAGTACAGGAGCGTGCCGCTGTACCAGGGCTATTACCGCATGTGGCAGTACAGCTCCAAGGGACACATCGACGGTATCGAAGGCAATGTCGATATGAATATTATGTATGAATAAATTTATGATAAAACAGTGAGGGATGCATATGGGACAGATTACAGTGGAAACATGTGAGATTGAAGGACTGAAGATCATCACGCCGAAGGTGTTCGGGGATGCCAGAGGGTATTTCATGGAGACCTATCAGTACGAGGACTTCAAGGCGGCGGGGATTCCGGAGGTATTTGTGCAGGACAATCAGTCGGCCTCCAAGAGAGGCGTTTTAAGAGGTCTGCATTTCCAGAAGGAATACGCGCAGGACAAGCTGGTGCGCGTGATCCGGGGCGAGGTGTTCGACGTGGCAGTGGATCTGCGGGAGGGATCGAAAACCTTCGGCAAATGGTTCGGGGTGCGTCTCTCCGAGGAGAACAAGAAACAGTTCTTTATTCCGAAGCATTTTGCACATGGCTTTCTGGTGCTCTCGGACTATGCGGAATTTTGCTATAAGTGCTCGGACTTCTATCATCCGGGAGACGAGGGCGGCATCCGCTACGACGATCCGGAGATCGGGGTGGAGTGGCCCATCGCGGACGATATGGAGCTGCTTTTGTCCGGGAAGGATACGCAGTGGGGCGGTTTGAAGGAGTATTTGGCATGCAGATAAGCAAAAAGGGCGGGATTTCGATCTTTCTTGTGGCAGCCGTTGCGCTTACAGTGATCATCCTGACACACAATAATCCGGATGCGGATCAGGCGGAGGAGCTTTTGAAAAAAGGGATCTCCGTCGTGGTCATCCTGTTCTCCTGTCTGATTTTCGTGCGGTGGTACGACAAGTTTACCGTGCTGCCGATGGAGCTTTGGCAGAGCAGGCATCTGATCTGGAAGCTGGCAAAAAATGATTTTAAAAAGCGGTATGCGGGCTCCTATCTGGGAGCAGTCTGGGCGATGGCACAGCCGGTTGTGACGGTTGGCATGTACTACGTGGTGTTTGACGTCATCATGGGAGGAAATGCCAGCAGAACCTCGGCGGACGTGCCGTTTGTGCTTTTTCTGACAGCGGGGTTGGTGCCCTGGTTTTTCTTCAGCGAGGCGCTCAACAACGGGACGAATGCGCTGCGGGAGTACAACTATCTGGTGAAAAAGATGGTGTTCAAGATCAGTATGCTGCCGGTCATCAAGGTGATCGCAGCCACCTTCATTCACGCGTTTTTTGTGCTGCTTCTGCTGATTGTCGCGGCGATCTACGGGTATTACCCGACGATCTATACCATACAGCTGTTCTACTACAGCGCCTGTCTGTTTATCTTTGTGCTGGCGCTGTGCTACACGACCTGTGCGGTGGTGGTGTTTTTCAATGATCTGGTACAGATCATCAGCATCGCGCTGCAGATCGGCATGTGGGCGACGCCCATTCTGTGGGATATCAACAATCTCGGCACCAGCCGTCTTGTGGCGGTGCTGAAGCTGAATCCGCTGGTGTATATCGTGAACGGGTACCGCAGCGCGATTTATGAGCGGGAATGGTTTTTTCAGGACTTTTTCTCCACCATGTATTTTTGGATTGTGACGGTGGTGCTGTTCGGCATCGGCGCGTTGATCTTTAAGCGCCTGAAGGTGCATTTTGCGGATGTCCTGTAGCGGGATGCCAGGTATCGCGCAGGTTGGAAAGGCTGTTTGAACAGGAATGATGAGAGACAGGATCAAGAGATTTTTGGCGTGGCGTCCGGGACCGGTGGTATATCTGACGGCGATGGTGATCGCGCTGCTGCTTTTACTGCTCCCGCTGCTGCGCATGGCGCAGTATGCCGTGCCCTGGTATGACGATTATACCTACGGCGGGTTCGCGCGGATGGCGATGCGGAAGGGAGTCAATATTGTAAATGCCTGCAAGGGTGTTCGGGAGTGCATACACATTTCCTGGTATGCGTGGCAGGGGACCTATGGGTCGATCCTTTTCATGGTGCTGACGCCGGCCATCTGGGGAGAAGGCTGGTACTGGCTGGGGCCCGTCAGTCTGCTGCTTCTGCTGGTGACGTCGGTCTGCATGCTGGCGGACACGATGGCTGTCAGGATCCTGGGGACGGATCACGTCCACGGACTGGGGATCGGAACAGTGACTGCCATGCTGGCGCTCGAGCTTCTGCACACGGCGCAGGAGGGGATTTATTGGTATAACGGAGGCGTGCATTATGTTGGAATGCACGCTCTGCTGTTGTTCATGGCGGCGTTTTGTATCCACATCTGTTATGCGGAGCGGACAGGAGCGGCCGTCGGTTGTACGGCTGCCGCGCTGGTGCTTGCCGCGCTGACAGCGGGTGCCAATTTTGTCACGGCGCTGCAGGGGGCACTGGTGCTTCTGACGATCTGCGCGCTGCTTGGATGGAAGCGAAAGCACAGGCTGCCGTTTCTGCTGCTGATCACAATAGCCTATGGGATCGGTTTCTATCTGAATGTGTCGGCGCCGGGCAACGCGAAGCGCGCTGCCAATTATGTGGGCTGGGGCATGTCGCCGGTCAAAGCGGTGCTGTATTCTTTTGTACAGGGCGGCAGACTGGCCTGGGCCTTCACCGGCTGGATGACGCTGGCGATTCTGTTGTTTTTGCTGCCCATTGTCCGCCGCGTGGTGCATCAGACACACTTTGCGTTCCGTTTTCCGGGGATCGTCACGGCATGGTCGGTGTGCCTGTATGCCACAGGGTTCACGCCGAGTCTGTATTCGCTGGGGCATCCCGGGCTGGATCGGACGCTCAACGCCGTGAAGCTGACCTGGCAGCTGTTGCTTGTCGGGAATCTGATCTACTGGTATGGTTATGCTGTCCGCGTGCAGCGCGGGAAACGCAGTGAGACGGCGGCGCAGGAGACAGGCGGCAGGATGTTCGGCTGGTGGTATTATCTGCTGGCGGCGGGCGCGGTGTGTATCGCGTTTATGGCGGAACCCAATCCGGAGGGGAGCTTCAGCTCCTACGGAGCCTATTATGAGATTCACACAGGGTTGGCCTATAATTTTCATCAGGAATATCTGGAGCGCGTGGAGCAGCTGCAGGGAGAGGCGGATCCGGTCGTCCTGGCACCGTATCACTGGACGCCCTGGCTGATCTGTATGGGGGATCTGTCGGAGGATCCGGAGGAGGAATCCAACCGCGCGCTGGCGGATTGGTATGATAAGGATGCCGTGTACGTGCTGCCGGAGGAGTAGCGGGGGCGCACGGCGCAAAGAAGAGGAAAGAAAACGATGGTCAGACAGGAAGAGGTTGCGATCTCTGTCAAACAAGTAAAGAAAATCTATAAATTATACGATCGCCCGATGGATCGGCTGAAGGAGGCACTCTGGCTGGGCAGGGCCAAGAACCACAAGGTGCACTATGCCCTGAAGGGGGTCAGCATGGATATTTACCGGGGCGAGACGGTGGGCATCATCGGTACCAACGGCTCCGGCAAATCGACGATCTTAAAGATCATCACCGGCGTCCTGAACCCCACGGAGGGAGAGGTGAAGGTGGACGGCCGGATCTCAGCGCTGCTGGAGCTGGGAGCGGGCTTCAATCTGGAGTATAACGGGATTGAAAATGTCTACCTGAACGGCACCATGATGGGCTTTTCCGAGAAGGAGATCGACGAGCGGCTGGATGCGATTCTGGAATTCGCGGATATCGGAGATTATGTGTACCAGCCGGTAAAGACGTACTCCAGCGGTATGTTTGTGCGGCTGGCATTTGCAGTGGCCATCAACATTGAGCCGGAGATTCTGATCGTGGACGAGGCACTCTCGGTCGGCGATGTATTTTTCCAGGCAAAATGTTACCATAAATTCGAAGAATTCAAGGAGATGGGCAAAACCATCGTCTTCGTCAGCCATGATCTGAGCAGCATCAGCAAGTATTGCGACCGGGTATTTCTGCTCAATCAGGGAGATATCCTCGGCGTGGGCAAACCCAAGGAGATGATCGATGCGTACAAGCGGGTGCTGGTGGGGCAATATGAGCTTCCGCAGGGGACGATCGATGCCGGGGAGGATGCGGCACAGGAGGATTCCCAGGGGACGGCCGCGGAGGAGCAGAACCCGCAGCTGCTGGAGTATGGCAGCGGGCAGGCGACCATCCTGGAGTATTACATCACGGACGAGAGCGGCACCAGAACGACGGCGGTGATCAAGGGCACGGAATTCACGGTGCATATGAAGGTGGAATTCACGGACAGCCTGCCGGCGCCGATTTTTGCCATGTCCTTTAAAAATGTGCAGGGGACGGAGATCACGGGAACCAATTCCATGATTGAGAAAGCGTTCCTGGAATCGGTGCGCCCGGGACAGGTCAAGTATGTGAGTTTCCGGCAGAAAATGAGTCTGCAGGGCGGGGAGTATCTGATCTCCTTCGGAGTGACAGGGTACAACGGAGACACCTTTGAAGTGTATCACAGGCTGTATGACGCGCTGCATGTCACGGTGATTTCGGACAAGAATACCGTGGGATACTATGATATGGATTCTGCGGTGCAGGTTGCGGATGCACCGGGGAACTAAGAGTGTAAGGAGAACGGGCATGACGGAAAAGATAGGGATGGTCACGCTGGATGACAGCAAATACCCGGGAGAAGATCTGTATTGTGACGGGGCTGTGGAGGACGAACTTCTGCAGATCGCAAAAGACACCGCACCGGAGGATTTCCCCCGGGTGATCGCGGAGCGGGGAAGCTGGCCGGTGTTGTATCATTTGTCTGCGCTGCGGGAGAATATCGTGGAGTGGATCCCGATGAAGGCGGATGCAAAAGTGCTGGAGGTCGGCAGCGGCTGCGGTGCCATTACGGGGGTATTGTCCCGCAAGGCGGACAGCGTGACCTGTGTGGAGCTGTCCAGGAAACGCAGTCTGATCAATGCGTATCGTCATCGGGATTGTGCGAATGTCACGATTCACATGGGCAATTTTAAAGATATCGAGCCGGAGCTGCCCGCGGATTATGACTATATCATGCTGATCGGTGTGCTGGAGTATGCGGACAGCTACATCGGCGGGGACACGCCGCATGCGGATTTTATCCGGATCCTGCAAAAGCATCTGGCGGCGGACGGGCGGCTTGTGATCGCCATTGAGAACCAATATGGGCTGAAGTATTTTGCCGGCTGCAGGGAGGATCACACCGGCGGATTTTTTGACGGTATAGAGGGATATCCCGTGGAAAAAGGCGTGCGGACCTTCGGCAGAGACGGTCTGGCGCGTGTGCTGCAGCAGGCGGGAGAGCAGACGTTCCATTTCTATTACCCGTATCCGGATTATAAATTCATGCATTCCCTGTACAGTGATGCATATCTTCCCAGGCAGGGAGAGCTGTCGGATAATCTGCGGAATCTGGACAGGGACAGACTGGTTTTGTTTGACGAGAAGCGTGTGTACGACGGCATGATCAGAGAGGGGGCTTTCCCCTTTTTTGCGAATTCGTTTCTGGTCGTTGTCGGGCAAAAGCTGCCGGTGCAGTATGCGCGCTATTCCAATGAGAGAGCACCGCAGTATGCGATCTGTACCAGGATTGAACAGACGGACGACGGCGGGCGTGTGGTGCGCAAATATCCCTTGGGCGATGCGGCCGGGGAGCATGTGAGCGGGGTGCGCATGACCCGCGCGTACCGGGCGCTTTCGGAGCGCTACGCAGGCGGAAAGCTTTCGGTGAACCGCTGTCTTTCGGAGGGCGGCGAGGCGTATGCGGAATTTGCATTTGTTCCGGGGACAACGCTGGCGGAGCTGATGGATGAGGCGCTTTTCAGAAATGATATCGAAGGGTTTTATGCGCTGTTTGACACGTATGTGGAGCGCGTCTCCTACCGGAACCCGGCGTATCAGGGAAGTTTTGGCAGCAGGGATCTGATCTTTTCCAACATTCTGGTGGACGGAGACCGGTGGACGCTCATCGATTATGAGTGGACAACGGAGGAAGAGACGGACGTCAGGCTGTTGATCTATAAGGCAGTGTATTGTTATCTCCTGGAGGATGCGCGGAGAGCGGTGCTGGATCGGGAGCGGGTATTGCGTAAGCTCTCTCTCACGCCCGTGCAGGCTGCGGAAGTCGAGCGCGCGGAGATGGTGTTCCAGCAGGAGGTGACGGGCGGCAGGCGGACGCTGGCGCAGCTGCGGGAGCAGATGGCACATCCGACGGTCGCGCTTTCCGAGTTGCTCGCGGAGGGGCTGGGGAATTCTGCGACCAAGGCGCAGACGGCGTTCCAGGTGTATGAGGACACCGGAGCGGGATTCAGCGAGGCGCAGTCGTATGTGCTCCCGGGACTGAGGGTGGAGTCCGGAGAGATCGCATGCGAGATCAAGCTTTCCGGGGAAGTCAGGCGTGTGCGTCTGGATCCGGGCAGCAGATCCTGTGCGGTGAAGCTGCGGGAGATCTCCCTGCAGGGGAAGACGCTTTCGCTTCGCGATGAAAGACAGGTGTCCGTGAACGGAACAAGGTTGAAAAACAGCGACGTCATCCTGTTTGCAACGGTAGATCCCAATATCACGGTCGATCTCGGCAGGCTTAGGGCGGAGCAGACCGGGGCGTCGGACGAAGTGCTTACGTTCCGGGCGCGGATAGATATTCTGTCCGCTGAGCTGGCGGAGGAACTGGGCCGGACGAAAAAATCCTTTTTTTAGAAAATCAGAGAATGGATATGGATAGAAAAAAGTATGACTGGGCGGCCTATTATCTGGAGGCCTGCGAGAGAGAAAAAAAGAAGACGGAATCCCTGATGGATCAGTTATATGCGGAGGAAAAAAACAGGGATGCCCTACAGGCAAAATACGACAAGATCACGGGCGGCATCGCCTGGAGATGTCTTGACGGCCTGCGGGCGGTGCGCAATGTGTGCCGGAGGCTGACCGGCGCGGATCGGCTTGCGGACATTGATGATGCGGACGGACAGGGAGCTGCCGGGGATAGTGACGCAGTGTTTCGCAGGCAGCAGCCGGAGCGCTACAGAGAGATCCTGACTGCGTATCAGCAGGAATTGACCCGTCAAATGGATCCGTATGACGAGTGGTTTGCCGGGAAGGCGCAGACGCTGCGGGAGCAGGCACTGAAGACCTGTCCTGTCTCGGCGCAGGAGGCGGCAGAACAGTGCCGGATCGTACCATATCAGGAGATCGGCGCGGTGCTGGATCGCTTGCAGACCGCGGGCGGAACGGAGGCATGGCCGGAACTGCTTTTATTTGCAGAGGATCCCGCGTGTCTGTCGGAGGATGCCCCACGACTTGCCCTCGCGGCTGTGCGGGCGCATCCGGATGCCGTGTTCTGGTACGGCGATGAGGATTTGGCGGCGGAGGATGCAGACGGCGTATGCCGACACCAGTGGCCGTATTTGAAGCCGGACTGGTCGCCGGAGACACTGGCCGGTTTTTTCTACTTCGGCAGTTATGTGGGGATCCGGTCTGAGGCACTGCGGGCGGGAGCGTTGCAATACGAGCAGGGGACTCCGCGCAACGTCCTGTACAGTCTCTGTCTGTTCCTCACATGGAAAGCGTTGTTCGCTGCGGAGCGCGCGGCTTGGCGGGACCTGGCGTGTCACACGGAGCTGGTTCTGTACACGGGGTGGAAGGTACCGCCTAAACGGCCGAACGTGCCTGGCATATTTGAAAATACGAACTCTGAGGATTACAGGCTGTGTGAGAATTATTGGGGGTATGAGCCCTGTTATGCCCACATGAAACAGAAGCTTTTGGGAGCGGCGGCCGCCTGCGACTGTGTCAGCGGTACGACGGCACTTGCGGACGTGGAGAGCCTGTATCTGGTGCGCAGCCCCGAGGCAATGCCGGTGGTGTCGGTGGTGATCCCCTCGAAGGATCATTACGATGTGCTGCAGACCTGTATTTCCTCTTTTCTGGAGAAGACGGAGTATCCGGAGAAAAAAGTGGAGTTTATTGTCGTGGACAATGGCAGCGACGAGGTGAACAGGAGCCGGACGGAGGTGCTGCTTGCGCAGATCCGGGAACATCCGCTGGTATGCAGAACCGCATATGTCTACGAGAAGGCTCCCTTTAACTTCTCCGCGATGTGCAATGCGGGCGCGAAAGCGGCGCAGGGAGAGCTTTTACTGCTCTTGAATGATGATATCGAGATTCTGGTGTATGACTGGCTGAAGCTTCTGGTGGGGCAGACCTTCCTGCCGGGGACGGGCGCCGTGGGCGCGAAGCTCTGGTACCCGGCGTGCGAGAAGATCCAGCATGCGGGGATCACGAATCTTGCCATAGGGCCGTCTCACAAGCTGATCACCTTTCCGGAGGACAGGCTGTACTATTACGGGCATGGCGCCGTGTGCATGAACATGATGGCTGTGACGGCGGCGTGTCTGCTGGTGCAAAGATCTGTCTACGAGGAACTGGGGGGCTTGAACGAGGAGCTTGCGGTGGCGTATAATGATGTGGAATTCTGTTTCAGACTGCTGCATAACGGCTATCGGAATGTACAGCGGAACGACGCCGTGCTTTTGCATCATGAATCGCTAAGCCGCGGCAGAGATGACGCATCGGATGAAAAATGGGACCGGCTTTATGCGGAGAGAAGGAAACTGTATGAGCTTTATCCCGATTACGAACGCTTTGATCCCTATTACAGCCGCTATCTGATACAGGATCTGGCGGAATATAATTTCGCGGATGCCGATCCCTATGCGGAGAGGCTACGCGTGACGGCGTGCGCCAAAACGGTGCAGCAGGCGGAGCTGCAGCCCGCTGAAAGCGACAGGCTGCAGCTGACGGTGGATCGGGTGTTGATCCAGCGCAAATTCCATATGGAGGAGCCGGATATCCTGATGGCGGAGGGCTGGTGCTATCTGCCGGGGGCGGACAATGCACTGTATGAGCCGTTTCTGACGCTGCGCGCCCAGGATGGCACTGTGTATGAATATCCGGTGCAGGCCAAATACCGCTATGACGTCTGTGCGATCCTGTCTCATGAACAGCATGTGGGACTTGCTGGATTCGTCTGTCGGGTGATGCGGCAGGATCTGGCAGCGGGAACGTATCAGGCGGGGCTTCTGTACCGGCACAGAGGAACGGGGGAGGAGTTATGGGCGGAGTCGGCACAAGCCGTGGAGGTATTGTAAAAAGGCCGGCGGATGTCCCGGCAGAGACTGGAGAACTGCCCGCTTTTACGGCGGGGATGAATGGAGAAAGAGAACATGGACGAGAACAGGAAAGATCCTGAACAAATGACGGAGGCGGAACGGACCGCGTACTATCGGGAGCTCTATGAGGCGGAGAAGGCCAAGACGGTGAAACTGTCTGTGCGGCTTTCAGATACCACAAGGGAGGCGATCGAGCTGCAGCGGAAGCTGGACAATATCAAATCCAGCAAGGCGTGGAAGGCCTCGGCGCCGCTGCGCAGCGTGTATCACTGGACGAAGCGCACGGAGGAGCGGATCAAACGACACGGCACACTGCACGGCATCATGCGGAAGCTGGACAGCAAGCGGATCGAGCGGATCGCGCGCCTGCAGCACGGGACCAGAAGCTTTCCCGACGCGGAGGAGCGCAGGAGGCAGCAGGAGACCGAATTTGCCAGACAGATCAAATTCAGCATCCTGACGCCGCTTTACAATACGCCGGAGCAATTCCTGCGGGAAATGATCGAATCGGTACAGGCGCAGACTTACACCAACTGGGAGCTGTGTCTGGCGGACGGCTCTGACGAGGCGCACGCAAATGTGGGACAGATCTGCCATGAATATGCCGACAAGGATGCAAGGATCCGCTATAAAAAGCTGGAGAAAAACGGCGGCATCTCTGCCAATACCAATGAATGTCTAAAGCTTGCCACCGGCGAGTATATCGGTTTGTTCGACCATGACGATCTGCTGCATCCGTCCGTTTTGTATGAATACATGAAACGGATCTGTGATGAGGGGGCCGATTATCTGTATTGCGACGAATGTACCTTCCGGGGCAACAAGGGCATTGATTCCATGATCACGCTGCACTTTAAACCGGATTTTGCCATTGATAATCTGCGGGCGAATAACTATATCTGCCACTTCAGCGTGTTCGACCGGAAATTGTTAGAGGGAATGGAGCTGTTTCGGTCTCAGTTCGACGGCAGCCAGGATCACGATATGACACTGCGGCTGACGGCGAAGGCAAAGCATGTGGTGCATGTGCCGAAATTGATGTATTACTGGCGCTCACACCAGGGAAGCACGGCGGCGGATATCAATACCAAGACCTATGCGATCGAGGCGGCGCGAGGCGCTGTTGCGGACCACCTGACAAACTGCGGCTTCCGGAATTTTGAGATCACCAGCACCAGGGCCTTTGAGACGATTTTCCGGATCCAGTATGAAGTGATCGGAACGCCGAAGGTATCGATCCTGATCCCCAATAAGGATCATGTGGAGGATCTGAAGCGCTGTGTGGGATCCATCCTCCAGAAGTCCACCTATGACAATTATGAGATTGTGATCATAGAGAACAACAGTGACACAAAAGAGATCGAAGCGTATTACGCGGAGCTTTTGGGGAGCAAGGAGGCGCAGGACGGCAGGATCAAGCTCGTGCGCTATCAGGGAGAGTTCAATTATTCCGCGATCAACAATCTGGGTGCCCAATACGCCACCGGCGAGTACCTGGTATTGTTGAACAATGACACGGAGGTAATCACCTTTGACTGGATCGAGGAGCTGCTCATGTACGCCCAGCGGAAGGATGTGGGCGCCGTGGGCGCGAAGCTGTATTATCCGGATATGACCATTCAGCACGCCGGCGTGGTGATCGGTCTGGGTGCGCACGGGACCGCGGGACACAGCCATTACAAGGTGGCGGGCACCGATCTGGGATATATGGGCAGACTTTGCTATGCGCAGGATGTATCTGCCGTGACAGGGGCCTGCCTGATGGTGAAAAAAAGTCTGTACGACGAGCTGGGTGGCCTGGAGGAAGACTTTGCGGTATCCCTCAATGACGTGGATTTCTGTCTGCGCCTGCTGCAAAAAGGGCTGTGGAATGTGTTTACGCCGTTTGCGGAGCTGTTCCACTACGAATCGATCTCCAGAGGACTGGATGATCAGGGGGAGAAAGCGGCGCGCTACGAGCGGGAGTCCGCAAAATTCCGGCAGAAGTGGAAGGCGTTCATCGAGCAGGGCGATCCGTTCTATAATCCGAATTTCACCCTGGGCAGGAGCAATTTTGTCCTGCGGGTTAGTGAGAAGAAATAAAAAAGACATAGGAAGGGAGCAGGGCGTGGGTATCATTTCCTTGGCGAATCTCAGGAAAACCGCATATTATCTCAAGCGCAACGGCGTTCTGGAGACGTGGTACGCCGCGAGGGAGCGGATTGTCACCCGCAGTCGGGACGGCTATCAGGCGCCGGACGAGACGACCCTCGCCGGACAAAGAAAACAGGCGGCGGAGTGGCTTGCACAGGGAGCATCCGACGGCACCGAGCCGCCGGCGTTCAGCATCGTGGTGCCCGCCTACCGCACGCCGGCACAGTATCTGCGGGCGCTGGTGCTGTCTGTGTGTGCCCAGAGTTACCCTGCATGGGAATTGCTGCTCGCCGATGCGACAGAGGATGACAGTGTCGCAAAGCAGGTGGAGGCGCTGCGCGGGGAACTGCCAGCGTATGCGGCACAGATCCGCATCATTCGCCTGGAGCGCAACGGCGGGATCTCCGCCAACACCAACGCGGCGCTCGCGCAGACGCGGATGCCCTACGTGGGGCTTCTGGATCACGACGATCTGCTGACACCGGATGCGCTGTACGAGATGGCGGCTTTGATTTTGCGGAAGCGGGAAAAGGGTATCGAGCCGCTTCTGCTCTATTCGGATGAGGACAAATGCGACGGCGGGGCGCTTCATTTTTACGAGCAGCACCGCAAGGAGCATTTTAATTATGATCTCTTGTTGAGCAACAATTATATCTGCCATTTTCTGGTGATGGAGCGGGCG
This sequence comes from Lachnospiraceae bacterium, assembly GCA_017480445.1. Classification (GTDB taxonomy): domain Bacteria; phylum Bacillota; class Clostridia; order Lachnospirales; family Lachnospiraceae; genus Acetatifactor. Next base: position 3,242 of record JAFVAO010000082.1, on the reverse strand, counting down.
TTGATCTGCAGGCTGGGGCTTAGGCCGGCGTATGATGGGGCGCAGGACTATGATCTGGTGCTGCGCGCCGTGCGGGACATGGGGATACCGGCATCTCCCAAGGAGGAGCGGCTGATCGGACATATCCCGAAGGTATTGTACCATTGGCGCTGTCATACCGCCTCCACCGCGGAGAATCCCCGCAGCAAGGAATACGCCTATGAGGCGGGCCTGCGGGCGTTGCAGGATCATCTGGACGCCTGCGGTATCCGGGGCACGGCTTACCCGTTAAAACATGTGGGCTTCTACGGCGTGCGCTATCCGGACGGCGCGCTGGCCGACAGGACGGATCTCGGCGCGGTCGGCGGACCGGTCATCGCGCGGGGCAGGATCGTCGGCGGCCGGATGAAAGCTTCCGGTAAACGATTCTATGAAAATATCCCCGTACATTTCAGCGGCTATATGCATCGGGCAGTGCTGATGCAGGACGCGGAGGTGGTGGACATCCGCAATATCCGCGTGCAGCGGGAACTGTGGAACACGTTTGAGGAGACGGTGGGCGTCCCCTACCGCTGCCTTGCTGAGGAGCTGACCTTTGATGCGGCGACGCTGCCGGAGGGAAGTGATATCACGGCGCTCAGCATCCGGTTTTGCAACGCGATACGCAAGCGCGGTTATCGAATCCTTTGGAGGAGAGAACGTGAATAAAATAACAGTAGTTATTCCAAATTACAACGGCATACACTATATTGAGGGTTGTCTGGAAGCGCTGTATGCGCAGGAGGCGGATACGCCTGCCTTTGAGATCCTGATGGTAGACAATGCGTCCGCGGACGGCGGTCTGGAGGCGGCGCAGCACTTTGTGCAAAAACAGCTTGATGCCGGCGGCAGTAGCTGCGTTTCGACCCGTTTTATCACACTTTCCCGCAATACCGGCTTTTGCCACGCTGTCAATGTGGGCATTCGCAATTCCTCTGCACCATATGTGATTCTGCTGAACAATGACACGAAGGTGGGGAAACGGTTTGTAAAGAGTTTGTGGGAAGCGATCGAGGCGGATCCGCGGATCTTTTCCGTGAGCGCGAAGATGCTGATGTGGGACCGGCCGGAGCTTGTTGACGACGCCGGCGACATCTACAATGTGCTGGGCTGGGCTTATGCGCGCGGCAAGGGAAAGCGCGCGGAGCGTTACAATCGTCCGGCGCGGGTGTTCTCGGCGTGCGGCGGAGCGGCTATCTACCGGAGAAGTATTCTGGAGCAGATCGGCCTGTTTGATGAGCGGCACTTTGCCTATCTGGAGGATCTGGATCTGGGGTATCGCGCCCGCATACACGGCTACATCAATCGCTACGAGCCGCAGGCGGAGGTGCTGCACTTCGGGAGCGCGTCCACCGGATCACGCTACAATGCGTTTAAGACGAAGCGCGCCGCGGCCAACAGCGTTTATGTGCTCTATAAAAATATGCCGCCCCTGCAGCTGCTCTGGAATCTGCCCTTTTTGACGGCGGGTTTTTGTATAAAATGGCTGTTTTTCTGCAAGAAGCGCATGGGAGGGCTCTATTTGCAGGGACTGGCTGCGGGAGTCGGGCTGTGTATGAGCGAAAAGGGACGGACGCACAGGGTGCGCTTTGCACCGCAGCATATGGGTAATTACCTGCGGATCCAGTTGGAGCTGTACGGGAATCTGTGTAAGCAGCTATTGGGATAAATCAAATCGCAGATTGATAATTTTCCTATTGCTTTTTTGACGATTTTACGTCATACTATATAGTGAGGTGATTTTTATGGAAAATTATATGGCGGAAGGCTTAAGAGACTTCACAGATGCACTGATTCACAATGTATTCCCGATTTTGCTCGTGGCAGCAGGCATCGCTTTGGTGGTGACTGTGATCCTCAAGATCATCAAGGGAGCGAATAAGATCGTCGTGGAGGAGAGAAAAGTCCAGGACGATGCGGTTTATCATTCGAAATATGCCGTCGCATCCTCGGATGTAGACGGGAATTACCGCGTGGTGAACGGGTTCCTTGTGAAGCTGGATCAGGAAGCGCAGGGCGGTTATATGCCCGGCAAGAGCGGCTATGAACAGGCGCGCAACAACGGTATTATGCACAGTGTGATCTTTCGGGATGCCAGCGGTCTGCAGAAGCTTTTGGATGAGAAGGCGGGCAGCGGTGATTTTGTGGCGCCCAACAAAGAAAAGGTCAATTTCGGGCAGGTGATCGGGCAGTATATGGATCCGGATACCAAGGCGAAGCTGGAGACTACGGTGGGCGTGATTCATTATACGTCGGACGGTGTTTACATAGTACCTGCCAGACCGAACACGAGGAGGGAGATCAATGGATGAGATGATGCTTGCACTGAATAAGTATCCCAACGGCACCTATATCATTGTCGAGTGGGATGAGGCACAGGTAATGCTGGGCGGTCTCATCGAGACGATCTACCAGACCAACAACAGTTTGCCTGTGGATGCGCCCAGTTATCAGGAGTATTATGCGGTGGTATTCCGGCTCAAGGATATCATGCGCAACCATGGGAGCTCGACATATAAGCCGAACATGGTCATGGAGTTGTCTATGCTGACCAAGCCTGACAGAGTGAAGACGGAGAACGGCATGCTGATCTGGCAGGCGAAGGCGTGAGTAAGTGCGATCGGATGGTGTGAATAAGGGATAGGTAAGGCTTTCGGCGCGGGGTGCCGGAGGCCTTTTATTATGGGTCATTGCGTGTCGTGCGCCCCGCAAAGGGTCATTGCGTGTCGTGCGCATGTTCCCCCGCGGGACGCTTTCGCTGCATGCGCATCGTAGCGGCACATAAGGCGGGAGAGTACCCCGCCTAAGTGCCGACGATGCGTAAGCCCCGCGGCTGGAAAATGCGAACGCCGCGCAATTCGGTTGCAGCGGGGATGTTACCGTGATGGGGGAGGAATGCAGTATAGGTGTTTTGTCAAGTGGGAAAATAGACAAATAAAACAATAAAAACAAAGAATTATTGTGCAATAGCACTGTTGACTATCACAATAATAAAGCGTACAATCTCATTTATCAAAAGTATCAGAAAGATGAGGGAGAACAAGTGCATAGGAAAAAAGTTACCGTAAAAACGTGGTTAAAGCGAGGCCTTTGCGCCTTGCTCTCTGTGGCAATGATCCTGGAGAGTGAGCCGCAGATCGTCTCGGCGGCAAATGCCGATGCGTGGAGGAAACAGTCCGAAGAAGCGGCGGCAGAGGATGTGCTGGTTGCCGAACCGGAGGAAT
>JAFVAO010000081.1 GCA_017480445.1 Lachnospiraceae bacterium | reverse complement strand
TGTGAAGAGCGCGGCGGAGGTGAAGCAGTCGGCCGTGAAGGTGACGCTTGCAAAGGGCATCGCGAAGACCTACAACGGTCAGGCGCAGACCTTAACCGTAACCGAGGCGGACAGCGAAGGCAAGATCACTACGCAGGGCGAGCTGACTGTGACGGATGCAGCCGGCAAGGTACTTGCAGAGGGCAGTGATTTTGCGGTCAGCTACAGCGCGAATGTGAATGCAGGCACGGTGAAGGTAACGGTGGCAGGCATCGGCGCGTACAGCGGCAATGTGGTGAAGAGCTTCAAGATCCAGCCGGCGAAGGCGGCTCCGGTCCATGCAGTCCTTTTAGATGCGGACGGCGAGGTGCTGGCGGCGGATCAGGCAGTGTTCACCTACGTAAAGAGCGGCGTGACGCCGAAGCTTCTGCTGACGGCGACCTTGCCGGACAGCGAGCACGCAGACCAGACCATCGAGCAGGTGCTGACCGAGGGCGTGGACTATAAGGTATCCTACCAGAACAACAAGAAGGTAACGAGTGCGAAGAAGGCGGGCTGCAAGGTGACCTTCCTCGGAAACTACAAGGGCGCGAAGGTGACAGGCGGCTATACAGAGTTTGCCATCACACCGGCAAGCCTTGCGGACGCAGAGGTGGTTGCGGCAGATCTTTCCTACGCAGCCAAGAATAACAAGGCGGCGAAGTATCTGCAGCTGCCGTTCGTGACGGTAAGCGGCACCCTGCTTGCGAAGAGCGAGTATACCGTGACCTACACCTACGCAGACGGCGAGAAGGCCGGCAGTGCGGTCAATAAGACGGATGTGCTTTCGTTAAGTGCGGAGCAGCCGGAGGTGACTATCCGCGCCGAGATAAACGCGAAGGGCGTAAACTATACAGACGGCGAGACGAAGCCTTATGCGACCTACACCGTGCGCTATACCGAGAGCGCGAAGACGGACATCTCCAAGGCGAAGATCACCCTGGCGGATGCAAGCGGCGCGAAGGTAAAGCAGGTATCCTACACCGGCAAGGCGATCACCTTTACGCCCGGCGAGGAGGGCAACCAGGCAGAGCTCGTGCTCACGGTGGGCAGCGGCAAGAACGCGCAGACCATCAAGGGCGAGGAGCTTAGCACCCACTTCGACATCACCTACGCGAACAACGTGGCGAAGGGCAAGGGCACTGTCGTGATCAGCGCGAAGGCAGGCGACGACACTTACGTCGGCGCAAGAAGCGCAACCTTCACCATCGCGGCAGAGAATGTGAAGAGCGCGATGAAGTTAAAGGATACGCTGACGGAGCTTTTGGGCAGGATCTTCGGAGAATAAAGCGTGGATGCACAAGCAATCTTCGGAGAGTAAGCGCGAATGCGCAAGCAATTTTCAGAGAGCAAAGTGTGAATGCGCAAGCAATCTTCAAAAAGCAAGCGTGAATGCGCAAAGAATGTGCAGGTGCAGGAAGCACAAGAGGATCAGACATTGAAAGCATAAAGCGAAACAGACAGAATCATGGGAGGGTGATCCCGCAAGTCATTTCAGGACTTATGGGACACCCTCTTTTTATTCCACAATGATACAAAATTATTCGACCACATAGATCCGGACACAAGCAGGGCAATCGCTGAGCTGGAACACCTGGGAACCATAGATAACTACCAATGCAAGACTGATGTTGACCGGATGTCTTCAGAAAAAAAATAAAATGTTTGGCAAGTTCTGCCGGTTGATTGGAAATCATTGATGAAATCAACAAATTATGTTATAAGTATGGAGAGGATTTTAATTGGAGCATAGTTCCCATGGATAACAATTTTGTCAGGGAAGAGGGGACGCTTATGGAACAGAAGAAAACTTCAAGCGCATGGATATGAAGAAATATTTTGATCATGATATCTGATTAAGAGCCGAAAGGAGAGTAGGTAGGGCATGGAATTATGGTTTTCGGAATTACATACGCCGGATGTGAAGATTTCCATTCGGGTGGACAGGCAGCTGCACAGCGAGCAGAGCGAGTTCCAGCGGATCGATGTGTATGAGTCTCCGGAGTTCGGCAGATTTCTCACGTTAGACGGATACATGATGCTGACGGAGAAGGATGAATTTATCTATCATGAAATGATCACGCACGTGCCCATGGCGGTGCATCCGAATGTGAAGAAGGTGCTGGTGATCGGTGCCGGGGACGGCGGCGTGGTGCGGGAGCTGACCCGGTATCCGGGCATTGAACAGATTGACATGGTGGAGATCGACAGCCGGGTGGTGGAGGTCTGCAAAGAGTACCTGCCCCAGACGGCGTGCTGCTTCGACGACCCGAGAGTGCAGCTCACCTTTGCGGACGGGTTGAAATTCGTCCGTTCCAAAGAGGATGCATATGATCTGATCATCGTGGATTCCACGGATCCCTTTGGCCCCGGCGAGGGTCTTTTCACGAAAGAGTTTTACGGGAATTGTTATCGGGCATTAAAAGAGGACGGCATCATGGTGAATCAGCACGAGAGTCCTTTTTACGAAGGGGATGCGCAGGCGTGCAAGCGGGCGCACAAGCGGATCGTGGAGAGCTTCCCGATCAGCCGGGTGTATCAGGCGCACATTCCGACCTACCCTTCCGGACATTGGCTGTTCGGATTTGCCTCGAAGAAGTATCACCCGGTAAGAGACCAGCGTGCGGCGGAGTGGAAGGCGCTGGGACTGGAGACGAAATATTACACCACGAAGCTCCACCGGGGAGCATTCTGCCTGCCGGCGTATGTGGAGAGGCTGCTAAGCAGTGTGGAGGCCGACGAGGAATAAGGCGATAGAGCACATTGACAAGAAAACAGAAAATGCGCAAGAACTCCAAGAAAAAAAGTTCCTTTGCATCAAACAAAATAGAAGGTAATCCGCTTTCTGAAGAACAGGTGGATGAAGTGCTAGAAAGTGATGAACGGAAGGTTTTCCAAGGAGCTGATTTTGAACGTCCAAAAATATGTGGAAAAAGGCGCGGCTAAGGAGAAAATAGGTCTACGGGGTTCTATGCCTCCCGGCGTATTGTTTGCAGTATATGACTCTGAAAGCGGAAAGCCGGACTATATACCGCCGGAGTATTGTGATATTCCGGCACTTCTGGACGAATTGGTGGAGTATGTAAACACTACGGATGATCACCCTTTGATCGTTGCGGCGGTTGTGCATTATCAGCTGGTGACGATTCACCCGTTTGAAGACGGCAACGGAAGAACCGCCAGGCTGCTGTCCGGCTATATTTTGGATATCAACGGGTTTGGATTCAACGGAATCGGCTCTCTGGAAGAGTATTTTGCGTATGACATAGAGGAATAGTTGAGCCTCATCTTGTAAACGAACGCATCAGAAATTATGAGCTGAGTGATTTTGCGAGAAGAAATGAAGAAGAGATAAAGAAGCGCTGTTGCGGGAGGTTTTTGAGGAGACACGTGACGGATGATAGGAAATGAGAGGTGATTTCTGCTGAGAATATTTCCATGAAAAAGAAAAATTCTCAATGCTATTGAGAATTTCGGAAAAATAAGTTAAAATTCTCAATAGAAGGAGATGGCTTATGATAAAAAGAGAGAAATATATTGCTCCTATACGGGGATTTTACAAAAGCGATTTAATTAAAATTATCACTGGTGTAAGACGTTGTGGAAAGTCTGTTGTTTTGGAGCAGGTTATGGAAGAGATTAGTGAAATCTCAGACAATATTGTTTTTCTAAATTTTGAAGACAGAATGGTCACAGAGAGTATTGATACCTGGAAGGATATTGTAAACTATGTGAATGAGCATAGGGAAGAGGGTCTTTGCTATGTTTTTCTGGATGAAGTACAGGAGATTGAAGGGTGGCAATATGCATGTAAGACGTTGAGAGTACATGATTGTTCGGTGTTTATCACCGGCTCTAATTCCAAGCTGTTGTCCGGAGAATTTACGAAAGAATTATCGGGAAGGTATGTGGATTTTCGCATTCGTCCGTTTGTATATAAAGAGTTGGAGGAATATGCGGAAGAGTTGCAGAAGACAATTTCAGTGTCGGACTATCTGATCTGGGGTGGATTCCCCAAAAGATTGGAATTTGCATCAGAGAGTGACCAACGCAGATATTTAAATGACCTTGATGAAACGATTGTGCTGAACGATATTATCAATCGCTATAAAATCAGAAAAGCAAATGAATTTAAAAAGTTTGTCAGCTTTATCCTGATATCAAATGCACGAATTTATTCAGCGAAATCCATTGCGGATTATATGAAAACGAAAGGGATTTCGTGTACGTCCAATACGATTCAGAAATGGATCATGTATTTGAGTGAGGCATACATCATTGATCAGGTGAAAAGGTTTTCCAGAAAGGCAAAGAAAGAGCTGGAGCAGAGTCATAAGCTGTACAATTGTGATGTGGCGCTTAATTCCTTAAGATGCGGCAACAATCGCTATGATATTTCTCACAACATGGAAAACATTATCTATAATGAGTTGATCTATATGGGTTATGAAGTCAGTGTATATGACAATAATGGAAGGGAAATTGATTTTGTAGCAGAGAAGGAGAATCTGCGTTACTTTGTACAGGTTGCGTATAGCGTTGCAGAAGATAAGGCGTATCAGCGGGAAATATCTGCATTTTCCGGATTAGATCAAATAGATAAGAAAATATTGATTACAAACGATGATTTTGACTATTCGACAAGTAATGTGGAGCATATTCGCTTGAAGGATTTTTTGATAAAAAACAAACTGGACTAATATAAACGGAGGAAAACAACATGGGTAAAATCTTAATCATCGGCTGTGGCGGCGTAGCTTCCGTGGCCATCCAGAAATGCGCGAAGTGCGCGGAGACATTTTCGGAGATCTGCATCGCGAGTCGCACGAAATCCAAATGCGACGCCCTGAAGGAGAAGCTGGAGGCAGCGGGAACGCAGGCGGTCATCACCACGGAGTCGGTGGACGCAGACAAGGTGGATGAGCTGATCGCGCTGATTCAAAAGGTGCAGCCGCAGGTGGTTTTAAATCTGGCGCTGCCGTATCAGGATCTGACGATCATGGATGCATGTCTTGCCTGCAAGGTGGACTATATCGATACCGCCAACTATGAGGCGGAGGACACGGAGGATCCCGAGTGGCGCGCGATTTATGAAAAGCGCTGCGAGGAGAAAGGCTTTACGGCGTATTTTGACTATTCCTGGCAGTGGGCGTACAAGGAGCGCTTCGCGCAGGCGGGGATCATGGCGCTTCTCGGCACCGGTTTTGATCCGGGCGTGACCAGCGTGTTTTCCGCGTATGCTCTGAAGCATTATTTTGACGAGATCCACTATATTGACATTCTGGACTGCAACGGCGGCGACCACGGCTACCCCTTTGCGACGAATTTTAATCCGGAGATCAATCTGCGGGAGGTTTCCGCCAACGGCTCCTACTGGGAGGACGGTCATTGGGTGGAGACGAAGCCCATGGAGATCAAGCGGGTCTACAATTTTGATCAGGTGGGCGAGAAGGATATGTATCTGCTGCACCACGAGGAGATTGAGTCTCTGGCGCAGAATATCCCCGGTGTGAAGCGCATCCGATTCTTTATGACCTTCGGACAGAGCTATCTGACGCATATGAAATGTCTGGAAAATGTGGGTATGCTGCGCACGGATCCGGTGATGTTCGAGGGCAGGGAGATCGTGCCGATCCAGTTTTTGAAGGCGCTGCTGCCTGATCCGGCATCCTTAGGTCCCCGCACGGTGGGCAAGACCAACATCGGTTGCATCTTCACCGGCGTGAAGGACGGCAAGGAGAAGTCGATTTATATTTACAATGTGTGCGACCATCAGGAGTGCTATAAGGAGCTGGGCTCACAGGCGATCTCCTACACCACGGGTGTGCCGGCGATGATCGGCGCGAAGCTGGTGATGGACGGCGTGTGGAAGAAGGCCGGCGTATTCAATGTGGAGGAGTTCGATCCCGATCCGTATATGGAGGCGCTGAATCAGTATGGTCTCCCGTGGGTGGTAGACGAGAATCCTGCCCTGGTAGAATAGTTTAAAATCATTCAGAAAGGAAGGTTAAAAAAATGGATATTGTAGGTTTGTTGATCAGTATTGTCATCGGAGGTGTTGCCGGAACCATCGCCGGAATGATCATGAAGAGCGGAGGAGGTTTGCTTTTTAATATCCTGCTCGGCATCGTTGGCGGATTTGTGGGAGGCTTTGTCCTGGGATTGGTAGGAATCTCCTTTGGCGGCATTATCGGAAATATTGTGGTATCTGTCATCGGTGCCTGCATTTTGATCTTTGTAGGTAAATTGATCAAAAAGGCGTAAAAAGAGCAGACATTTCGTGCCGGACATGAAAGATAAAATGATCACCCCCACCATACTGTATTGTAGTGTGGTGGGGGTAAAATTTGTGTTGACAATTGTGGAATATTGTATTAACCTAAATACATAGTAATTCATGTGCATATCGGGCGTTTCGCCATTATTCACCTGAAAAGATACTTGAATAATTTGTAGAGAATGAGTGTAAAATCGCGTTTTCTAAAGTTCCTGTGCAGATCAGACATTAAAGTTTATTAGTATAAAAAGGGAAGGGGTGTTGCTATTGGGAAATAATTATAACGATAATGGTAATGAGAACAACAAAGTACATGGAGTCATGGACGGGGCACCTGCCTATCAGACGGAGTCTTTATTTTACGTCGTTCCAGATGTCGAGAAGGAAAATGATACTGGTGCGGACGGTATACAAATAATTTGGCAGACAGGAAATAAAACGATTGAAGATTATCTGGCACTTCCGGATGAAAGACGGGTCGAATTGATTGACGGAGTGTTCTACGATATGGCGGCACCGTCCTACGTGCATCAGATCATTGCACTTGATGCATGGAAATGTCTAATAGATTTTGTGGAGAAAAATGGCGGTTCCTGTATGCCGTTCGCGGCACCGGCAGATGTGCAGCTCTTTTGTGACAGCGATAAGACAATGGTTCAGCCGGACGTATTTGTGGTGTGTGACAAAGACCGGATCACAATGAATCGCCTGCTGGGTGCGCCGGATCTGGTCATGGAGGTGGTGTCTCCCGACAGCAGGCGGCGGGCTGCGGATCTTAAACTGCGAAAGTATAGAGAATCGGGCGTGAGAGAGTATTGGATCATATTTCCGGATGATCAGCAGGTGCGGGTCTATGATCTGGAAGCGGCACGGACGATGCAGAGCGAAGAACCGGTACCGCAGGTATATACGTTTGCGGATAAAGTACCCGTTGGAATCTGGGAGGGAAAATGCGAGGTGGATTTCGCGGAGATCTATGGGCGGTGTCAGTTTTTGTATGGAAGGGAGTAGGTTTGCTCTTGTGCACTTGCAATCCTTTGCATATAATAAATATGTTGAAAGATATCGTGCAGGAGAAAACGAAACATCATGCTTTATCTGTTGATTGCGGTTTTATGTCTTACATTTATGGGTATATGTATACACATTAGCAATAAGGTGGAGAATGGGGCGATCATAAAATACCAATTCTGGATTTCTGTTTCGGTAGTCTTTTTTTATATGGCTATGGTGTCCGGACTCTGCTGGCTGAATAAAGATGTTGGCGTTTTTATGGCGTTGATCTTTGGGATTGCCATGCCGATCAGTTTATTCTGGTTTAACTGGCGGCCGATCCTCCTTGATTGGTGGGTGTCGAAGAGACGGGAAAAGCGTCCGGCTGCTGTACTTTTGGAAGTCAGGGACATTTTGCAGGAAGAAGGGCGATGGCGCGTAATCTTTCGTATGTATTATGAAAAATATGTCCTGCCGGAATGGGAGGAATGGTTTTTCTATTATTGTGATGAGGAAAACCTTGGTCATTTTGAGGTGGGGAAGCTGTATCTTGTGGTATTGCCGGCCGATATGCGGGAGGTATTTCCGGAGGACCCGGAGACCATGATGCACTATAAAGGGCATCCTATGGGGAATCTGTCCGGACAGGTGATAGACGAGTTTTATAAGTTTGACGAGCTGGATCAACGCTTGCAAAGGGATTGGAAGCTATCGTGATAAGGACTTGATGAAAGGAGTAGCGTATGGGATTTTTTGATGCATTTAAGAAAAAGGATGGTGTCGCGGCGGCACAAACGCGAGCGGTGCCAAATGCTGCGGTGTCACAGGGAAACACGACACAACGCAGTGGGGCGCAGGGCGGAGGAGCCCAAGCCGGCAGAGCCCAAGTCGGAGGAGCCCAGGCCGGCAGTACGGCGGTGGATCCTGCGAAGCAGCTTCGAGTGAAATTCGGTACGAAGGAGCCGGTACCGTTTGTGGACAGTGAGACTGGTGCGAAGGTGGAGCTTCGGGCCTTCGGGATAGTCACGTTTGCCGTGCAGGATGTGGCTGCTTATCAAACGGAAGAGCAGGCGCAGGCGGCAGCGCAGAAACTCTGTGTGGAGGAGCTTGAAAATCAGATCAATCGCTTTTCGGGTTCTATCAGGGTGACGGAGTATGGCAGGATTCGTGAAGAATTTATGATGGCGGCGAGGGCACGGCTGCAGCAATGCGGACTCTTGGGCGTAGCCGATCTGTCTGGGATCAACCTTACAGACGAATCCAAAGCGAAGCTGGCGGAGGCGCAGGAGCAGCTTCGGATGGAGCAGGATCCGACCTATGCAGAGGCAAAGCGGGTGATGGAGCAGGCAGAGGCTGCCAGACAGAATAGGGAGGCAGGCGGGAATGCGCCGGGAGCAGCAGCAATCCCTGCGGGGGAAGCGGCGGCAGTGAACGTCAGCAGACCGAAATTCTGCCCGAACTGCGGAACGCCTACAGGAACGGATAAATTCTGCAGGAATTGCGGACATCCTTTCGGAGGCTGATTGTGCGATAAATACGGTATTTCCGGACTTTTCATTTCGCAGGAATGATGGTATAATATTCCTACCAATATAGTAGGAGACGGAAAATGAAAGCGATCATCCTGATACTCATTATCATAGGATCAATCCTGATGGTTACGAATATTATTCGCTATATGTATTTCGTGCGCACGACACATGACGTGCTGTCTTCCGGCAGCAGGCGTGACCGTGCGTGGAAATATGTAGCGCTTGTGTTGCTTATCTTTTTCCTGATAGGATATCTGTCGATTGCGATTTTCTCCAAACCGGATATGATGATGGCGATGATTCTCTTCGGCGGCAGTGTGTTTGTGGCGATTGTGCTCACGCTGATGTTCAATCTGCTGGAGACTGCAAAGGAGAGAAGTATCGATATCGCGGAGGTTTTGGTCGGCGTCATTGATGCCAGAGATCCGAATCTGAACGGACACAGCCGTCATGTGCAGGAGATTACGATGCTGTTCTATCGCTACCTGCCGAGTGTTTTCAAAAAGGATATCAATCCGGTCAGTCTGGAGTATGCGGCACTGATGCACGATGTGGGAAAGCTCGGCGTGCCGGAGGCGATTCTGAATAAGCCGGCCAAGCTCACAGAGGAGGAGTGGGAGATTATGCGTTCTCATCCGCAGGTGGGCGTGAAGATCTTAAAGCCGCTGCATACATTCGATAAGATTGCCGATTGGATTCTGTATCATCATGAGCGGATGGATGGTAAAGGATATTATAAGGTGAGCGGGGAGGATATTCCGCTTGCTGCCCGAATCATTGCGATCGCCGATACATATTCTGCCATCACGATGCGTCGTTCCTATAAGGAGCCCAGGACACACGAGGAGGCGCTGCAGATTATAGAAGAAGTGGCGGGATCACAGTTGGACAGGGAGCTGGTGGATATATTCCTCACGATTCCAAAGGAAGAATTGGAGCGGTGTATACCGGAAAAGGTGAAATATTGAGATAAATCATCATTTTGCACTTGACATAGTAGTAAAACTATACTATCATATACTTAAAGTTAGTAGCTATATACTACTAACAATGAGAACGGTGAGGCTGCACTGGATGCACGCAGAAGGGAGGATTTTATGGGTATTGTGTACAAGAAATTTCCTGCAAATACGTATGTGATGGTGATGAGAGATGGGAACTGTGTGAGAAAGGGAAAAGGTCTGTCTGTATTGTATAATACGCTGCGGACGAGTATCCTGTTGCTTCCGGCGACGGCGTATGACAGGGCGTTTGCCTTTGATGATCTGATGACGGTGGATTTCCAGTCCGTGTGTGTGCAGGGGGAGGTCACGTTTCGGATCGCGGACTATGAGCAGGCGGTGACCATGGCAGACTTTGTGTTTGTGCCCGGCAGTGTGGTGACACTGAATGGTGTACAGAGGCAGACCTCCGGGAACCGGAATGGGAGCGGCATGAGCGGCGCAAACAGTGTCGGGGCAGAGGATAAGCAGACTGCGGCCATGAATCTGCTGGGGAGACGAATCAACAATATGATCAAGGCAATTGTGATTCGGGAGGTCAGCAATCGGGAGATCCGCAGTATTGTGAAACAGGCGGATGAGATGGCAGAGAGCATTAAGCGCTGTCTGCAGGAGAATGCGGAAGTGGCGCAGCTGGGCGTCACGGTACTGACGGTAAATGTGTTGGGAATCACGGCAAAACCGGAGACTAGGAAGGCATTAGAGGCGGCAGCCCGAGAGCAGATCTTAAAGGAGCAGGACGATGCCATCTACCTGCGCAGGAATGCGGCGATCGAGCAGGAGCGTCTGATTCGGGAGAATGAGTTGAATACCGAGATCAAGGTGGCGGAGAAAGAAAAGGAGAAGAAGGAAAAAGAACAGGAAATCAAACGCCGCCTGATGGAGACGGAATTGGAGATGGAGAAGGAAGAGCGCGAGAGACGCATGCAGATGGAGAAGGAAGAACGTGAAAAGCGCATGCAGATGGAGCAAAATGAATTGGAGGAGAAGATCAAGCTGGAGGAACGGAACAAAGAGTTTGTGGCGCTGGAGACAGAGAATGAGCGGCAGCGGGCGGAGGAGCAGGCGTACGCCGTGGCCGCGATGATGAAGGCGTATGAGAATGTGGATGTGGATCTGATCGAGGCTTGCGCATTGGCGAGAATGGAGCCCGGCGCGCTGATGGCGAAGGCATTTATGGAGCTTGGTGAAAATGCCGGAAGAATCGGCACGTTAAATATGACGCCGGATCTGCTGGAGACGATCGTTAAAGGGAAAAAAGCATAAGGGCAGAGGAGCTGCCCAATGGAAAAGGAAAAGCCTTGGGAAATAGACAGGAGAGGGCAGTGCGGAAAACAGGAGGTGTCGCATATGAGGCAAGAACTGGGCGCAGGTATGCATAAGGTGGTCATTGTAAAACGCCGTACAAGGCTGGAGGAATTGAAGCGTCGGTACAACACAGTGGAACAGGCAAAATTCTATGTGGAACACTTGGGGGCGGATTTTTCCGATTACGAGGTGGAGCATACCAATTATTATGCGGCGCTTGCGACCGCCCGTGTGCTTGCAGGGCGCTACGCGCGGGTGCAGGAGATCGACAGGGATTATATTCCGAACATGATCTTCGGGGCACAGGATATTGTGGTTGCCGTGGGGCAGGACGGGCTGGTGGCGAATGTCATGAAGTATCTGGACGGGCAGCCGTTAGTGGGAGTCAATCCCGATGTGAAAAGATGGGAGGGGCAGCTGCTGCCCTTTGAGGCAGGGGATCTGGAGCTGCTTCTGCCCAAAGTGATCGCCGGGAATCAAAGCGAAAAGCGGGTGACCATGGGGAAGGCCGAGACAGCGGACGGGCAGGTACTCTACGCGGTGAATGATTTTTTCATCGGGGTCAATAATCATACTTCCGCCAGATATCATATGTGTTATAATGGTATAGTGGAACAGCAGTCGTCATCGGGCGTGATCGTGTCCACAGGACTCGGTATGACCGGGTGGCATGCGTCTGTGATGGCGCAGTTTCGGGGAATGGCGAGAGTGTTTCTGTTGGAGTGTGTGCCGGAGCGGATCACGGCGGGTGGGACACAAGGAGCAGGTACGATACAAGGAACAGGTATGACGCAGGGAGCAGGCGGGATATGCGGGACGGGCACCACACTAGGAGCAGGCGGAATATGCGGGACGGACGCAGCATGGGATGCCGGAAAGTTGATCTTCCAGGTGCGTGAGCCCTATCCCAGCAGATACACGCAGGCGGAGCTCGTGTACGGACAGGTGACGGCGCAGGATAGCCTTTCGTTTGTGTCGGATATGGCGGAGAACGGTGTGGTCTTTTCAGACGGAATTTTAAATGATACAATAGAGTTTAACGCGGGGACAAAACTGACCGTATGTGTGGCGGATCGGGTCGGCCGGCTGGTGACGGGATAATAGCCGGTTCCTGTTGATGATACATGATTGGGGATAGATTGGAGTAAAGAATTCGCATGGAACAATACGATGCTTCAATATACGAAAAACCTTCTGTGGCGGTGGACTTGCTGGTATTTACCATCGAAGACCGAAGACTGAAGCTTCTGATGATTGAGAGAGAGGAAGCGCCTTTTGGCGGAATGCCTGCGCTGCCGGGGGTTTTTGTGCGCATGGACGAGACGCTGGACGAGACGGCGGAGCGGGGGATCAAGGAAGAGACAGGGCTTTCGGGGATTTATTTTGAACAGCTGTATACGTTCGGTGATGTGGACAGAGATCCGAGAATGCGGATTATTTCGGTGGCTTACATGGCGTTGGTGCCGGTGGAGAAGCTGGCGTACAAGGCGGGTGAGCGTGTGCGGGCGGCATATCTGGAGGATGTGGAGGAGCTGCTTGCCGGAGACAAAGAGATTGCATTCGACCACAGAAAGATCATTGCGTATGCCCGATGGCGACTGGCGAACAAGGTGGAGTACACGGATATTGCGTTCCATCTGGTGGGAAAGTTGTTTACCTTGCCGGAGCTGCAGATCGTGTATGAGATTTTGCTCGGGAAGGAATTATACAAGGCGAATTTCCGCAAGAAGATGGCGGATCTGATCGAGGAGACGGAGTTTATGACATCGGGCGATGCACATCGGCCCAGTCGGCTGTACCGACGCAAAGGACAAATGGATTAAACTGACAAACGGTTGGGTGAGAGAATGTCGAATTTTGAATTTTATTTTGATGCAGACGGGCAGGCAAAGCCGGAACAACTGGCGAAGAATAGATGGCTGGCTTATCTGACGCAGACGGATAATGTGTATGTGAATGCGGAACGGTTGGAACGCATGCGGGATGTCTCCGGACGGGAGACAGTGGAGTATGTGATGCGGACGCTGGATGTATTGGACGAGGCTTTGCCCGAACCGGAACCGGGGAGTTCGGGGGCAGAGAACGATTTGGCGGTGGATGCAAAGCAGATTCTGCGGGAAGTGCTTTGCTGGTCGGAGGTGGCCAAGGGCGGTCTGCGGAAAGAGCGGGAAGAATGGCGGCGAAAGGGTTATCCGTTGGATATTCACAACATTGCCTCCGCAGAGATTTACAGTGATTTTATGGAGTCGTCGGAGGCGATTTATCTGTTGATCCGGACGCATGGTCTGATCGGACAGTGTATCCGTGGGGAGATTCCGGTGCGGCACAATGCACCGCTACTTTACGTGAGAGAGCTTTTGGGACTTTCCAATACGAGGATGCGTGAACTGGTACTCGTCCTGAATGAGTGTATTATCCGGGGTGTCAGCGACAGTCTGTGGAATCAGGTGAAGCAGGATGTGACGGTGCTGGTGGACCGAATTTTGGAGGGCGATCTGTCGGAGTATTCTGCGGAGTATCGATTGGAGAAGCTATGTCCGAAAGAGATTCAGATTTATCGGGAGGATGCGGATTTTTTTGCGGAAAACATTTTCCGGAGGTATGAGCTATGGTATTTCGAGTCGGCGCTGGGGAGTTTTGATCTCAAACAGATCCGTGCGATTTTGACGCGGACGTTGCAGGAATTGGAGAACAGCGGCGGCAATACAGGCAGCGGACGAGTCGAGGGCAGCGGGCAGGTAAACGTGTACCATTTGAATTTCAAGCCTTTGGCGGATTCGCTGTATTACGACTATGAAGGCAGGCGGCACATCAATGTCTACAAGAAGCGCATTATTGAGAAGTTTCTGCGGGACGGCGACGCACCCTATGTGAAGTTCAAGGTGTGGGTGGAGAACGGAACCGCCTATGTAGATTTTTCGTTTGCAGCGGTGTGTGAGAAGCTGATCGAGTTCTGCGTGGAGGCGGAGCGGTCGGGGCTTTTGACTTTTGAGAAGAGTATTATTGTGCTCTACGATATGTTTGGATTTCGGAAGGATGAGTTTGACCGGCTGAACAATGAAGATAAATACTTGCGGACGATGAATGATGTATCCGCCAGCACGAAGGACGGCATCATTGATTATGTGGTGGGGAAAAGCGTGGTGGATGTGGGATCCGGCGGCGGAATCCTGTTGGACAGGCTGGAGACAAAATATCCTAAGATGCATGTAATCGGCACGGACATTTCCGCCAATGTGATTGAGGCGTTGAATCAGAAGAAGAAAAAAGAAGGACACCGGTGGTCTGTGACGGTACATAATTTTGTGGAGAAGCCGTTTGAACAGAAGGTGGACAGCATTGTGTTTTCCTCGATCCTGCATGAGATTTTTTCCTATACGGAGGGTGAGCACGGGCGGTTTGATCTGGACAGCGTGAAGAAGGCGCTGCGATTTGCTTATGAGAGTCTGACGCCCGGCGGGCGCATCATCATTCGGGACGGCGTGAAGGCGGAAGGCGCTGCGGTGCGCAAAATCTGGTTCAAGACCGAGGCGGGGATGGACTTCTTCCGGAATTATCAGGTGGACTTTAAGGGGCTTACGGATATTCCGGAGAACCGAAAAGTGACGAACATAGATGAGGCAGGACTGACGGTGACCGGGGATGTGAATATGATCCGAGAATTTCTGTATACCTATACCTGGGGTACGGAGAGTTATGCCCATGAGGTGCAGGAGCAGTTTGGATATTTCACGCTGGCGGAGTATCGGGCGTTTCTGGAATCTCTGGGCGCGAAAGTGCTCTGTGCGGAGGAGATCTTAGAGCCGGGGTATCCGGAGAATCTGAACAGATACCTGACGCTTTTGGATGAACGGGACGTGGAGGTGGAATATCCGGCGTCAAACTGTATCCTTGTGGCGGAGAAAGCAGTATGAAAAAATGAAGGGAAATGCAAAGGCAGCGCGGGAATAGACTGCGGAAAGCAAAAGAGGTACAAAGATGAGGTTTGAAGAGCTGCCCACGCCGTGTTATGTGGTGGATGAGGCGTTGATCGAGAAAAATCTGGAGATTTTACAGGGCGTAGCTGAGCGGACGGGAGCGAAGATCCTGCTGGCGCAGAAGGCGTTCTCTAATTATGCGCTGTATCCGTTGATCGGGCAGTATCTAAGCGGCGCTACGGCCAGCGGGCTTTACGAGGCAAGGCTGGGCATGGAGGAAATGATTCTGCCGCTTCGCGCGAAGGGAAAGCTGTGCGAAAACCATATTTTCTCCCCGGCATACCGGGAGGAGGATTTTGACGAGATCCTGAAATGTTGTGATCACATCGTGTTTAATTCCTGGAAGCAGGTGGAAAAGTTCGGACTGCGTGCCAAAGAGTGTGGAAAACAGATCGGACTGCGCATCAATCCGGAGTGTTCCACACAGGAGGGACATGCGATCTACGACCCCTGTGCGCCGGGTTCCAGGCTCGGAGTGACATTTGTGGAGTTTGCAGAGGGAGCGAATCGACGGGCAGAGGTGCCGGAAGATACGCAGGAAGCATTTGCAGGGCTTGGACGGTGCCGAAATGTAACAGGCCGGACTCTGTTGGAATTATTGGACGGGCTACATTTTCACACGCTCTGCGAGCAGGATGCGGATGCGCTGGAGGTGACACTGGATGCGGTAGAGCGGAAGTTCGGCAGCTTTTTCAAGCATTTGAAGTGGCTGAATTTCGGCGGCGGGCATCACATCACCAGACCGGGTTATGACATTGAACGGTTGGAGCGCTGCATCAAGAGAGTACAGGATAAATATGGATTGAAAGTGTATTTGGAGCCGGGGGAAGCGGTGGCGCTAAACGCCGGATTTCTGGTGACAACCGTGTTGGAGACAGCGGAAAAAAGTACCTATGTGACATTAGATGCATCGGAGGGAGCAGTGTCTGCGTATGCAGAGGGTATGGCGGAGAATACTGCGGATGTGAAGATGAACATTTCGATTCTGGATACATCCGCGGCGTGCCATATGCCGGATGTGTTGGAGATGCCCTACAGACCGCCCCTGCAGGGCAGCGGGGAAGCCGGGGAAAAGGCGTATACCTATCGGCTGGGCGGTCCCACTTGTCTGGCGGGGGATGTGATCGGGGATTATTCCTTTGATCATGAACTGCAGGAGGGAGAGCGGCTGGTATTCGAGGACATGGCGATCTATTCCATGGTGAAGAACAATACGTTTAACGGGATGCCGTTACCTGCCATCGCGATCAGGGATAAGGACGGCGACTGCCGGATCTGGAAACAGTTCGGATATGAGGATTTCAAGGAGAGGCTGTAAGACAATGCATAAAAATAACATTATAAGCCGGGGAAAAGAACTTTCAACAAAAGTCTGTATTGCAGGATTTGTGCTTTTTCTGACCGGTTGTGCAAATGATGAATCGACACGGGAAAGCTGGACGGAAGTTCCGGAAACTTCTGAGGCAGTCACTGTATCAGTGGATGCAGAGATATCTGAGGAATCTGTTCAGGTGTCTCCAGAAAAGAAAACAGAACAAACAGATGTAGCGGAAACGGAAACTTCGCCGCTGTTGCTGTGGGAATATGAAGGATATGTGGACGAATGTATCGGATATACTTGGTGTGGGGAATTTGCGGACAAGGACTTTGATGGTGATGGGAAGACAGATCGTCTGTATCGTACCTGCGACGCGGATCGGCAGATTGCGGAATACACGATTGAATTCGGAAACGGTCGCAGGATTCAAGTGCCGGAGGTATGGAACACCGGATTCCCGCACATACAGGCAGGAGACACAGACAATGACGGCGAGCCGGAAGTTTTGTTTACATTGACCTATGACACAAGTACGGATCCTATGGCTTTCGGGGATATGTGGCTGTTTGACTATGATGAGGGCAGCGGGGAGTATCGGCAAACAGAGCTTCCTCTGGCAGCAGGGGAAAACGGCGCGAAAGAGATTACTGTCTCCTATGACAAGCCGCAGGGAAATGTCGTGACAATCAAAGTGAACCAGACAGGATTTACGGAAAGTGTGTCGTTGGAAGAGGGGTATCTTCAGTATTGGTGGAGTGATGAAACTGTGATAGAAGATGAAACAGTTTATCATGCAGCTCTGGTGAAGAATGGAGACAAAACTATTCTGCGCTGCTTTGCGGAGGTGTTTACGCGAGGTGTCGGCAGTATAAGCTTTGATCTCATATACAAGGATGGTGCTTACCGGGTGGAAAATACAGAATACGGCGTTTATCCGGAGAATTGGTAAATAGCGGGCGAAGCCTGCATGAGAGGTTATAGGTATGAAGATCATCAAGAATTCAACACCCGCAGCGGACGGGTTTTATATGCCAGCGGAGTTCGAACCGCATCAGGGCTGTATCATGATTTTTCCCGAGAGAGCAGATTCGTGGCAGTACGGTGCGTATGCGGCGAGGAAGGCATTTGTGCAGGTAGCAGAGGCGATCGCGAGGTCAGAGCAGGTGACCGTGTGCGCGAGCGCGGCGCAGTATGACAATGCCCGGGCCATGATGCCGGCGCACATACGCGTGGTGGAGATGTCGAGCAATGACGCGTGGGCGAGGGACTACGCGCCTACCTTCGTGAAAAAATATGGTGAGATTCGTGGCATTGACTGGGGATTTAACGCTTGGGGCGGGCTGCGGGACGGGCTGTATTTTCCGTGGGACAAGGACAATGCCATGGCGAGGAAGCTCTGTGATCTGTTTGGAAAAGATATCTATGACAAGCGGGATTTTATCTTAGAGGGCGGTTCGATCCATGTGGACGGCGAGGGAACCTGCATGGTGACGGAAACCTGTCTGTTAAGCGAGGGCCGCAATCCGGATAAGACCAAAGAGGAGATCGAGGAGACGTTGCGGGAATATCTCGGCGTATCCAAGGTGATCTGGCTGCCTTGTGGAATTTATCAGGATGAAACCAATGAACATGTGGATAATATCTGTGCGTTTATCAAGCCCGGTGAGGTGGTGCTGGCCTGGACGGAGGACAGAGACGATCCGCAGTATGCCATGTCGGAGGCGTGTCTGAAGGCACTGGAGCAGGCAACGGATGCCAGAGGCAGGAAGATCAGGGTGCATAAGCTGCCGCTGCCGAAACCGGTGATGATGACGGCGGAGGAGTGCGAGGGGCTGGATGCCTGTCATGACGAGCCCACCCGCATGCCGGGGGAGCGCCTGGCGGCATCTTATGTGAATTTTTATATTGCGAATCAGCATATTGTGATGCCGGGGTTTGGTGATCCGGCGGATGAGAAGGCGCGGGAGATTTTGCAAAAACTGTTCCCTGAGCGGGAAGTAGTGCAGATCTACGCGCGGGACATTCTGATCGGTGGGGGGAATATCCACTGTATCACGCAGCAGATACCGGAGTAAGCTTTATAAGTAATGGTGCATTAAAATACGACACAAGAGGAGACAGAGACATGAGCAGCATAGATGGTGTAAACGGCACGCACAGTGCAGACAATGTAAATGGCACAGGCAGTGTAAAGAAGCGGACGGTGACGGTGGCGGCGGTGCAGATGTATTGCAACCGTTCCCGGAAGGAGAACATCGAGGCGGCGGACAGAATGGTGCGGGAAGCGGCTGCCAAGGGCGCGCAGATTATTTTGCTGCCGGAGTTATTTGAGACCTGGTATTTCTGTCAGGAGCGGAATTATGCCTCCTATCACCTGGCGACAAGTGTGGAGGAGAATCCGGCGATTTTACATTTTCAGAAAGTGGCGCAGGAGCTGCGGGTGGTGCTCCCGATCAGTTTTTTCGAGCGTGAGGGCAATGTGACCTACAATTCCGTGGCAGTGATTGATGCGGACGGAACGGTGCTGGGGGTATACCGCAAGACGCATATTCCGGACGACCATTTTTATCAGGAGAAGTTTTATTTTACACCGGGCGATACCGGCTTTCGGGTGTGGCACACCGCGTATGCAGCGATTGGCGTGGGAATCTGCTGGGATCAGTGGTTCCCGGAGAGTGCCAGATGCATGGCGCTTCAGGGGGCGGAGCTCATTTTCTACCCGACGGCGATCGGCTCGGAGCCGATCATCGAGTGTGACAGCATGTCGCACTGGCGCAGATGTATGCAGGGGCATGCGGCCTGTAACGTGATGCCGGTAATCGCGGCAAACCGCATCGGCGAGGAGCGCGTTGTGCCTTCGCAGGCGAACAATGCGCAGGATTCTGCGTTGACCTTCTACGGCGCTTCTTTTATCGCGGACGAGACCGGCGAGGTGGTGGCGGATGCCGGACGCTATGAGGGGACGGATACGCCGGAGCGCGTGGTCCTGCACACCTTTGATCTGGAAGAGATCGAGGACTTACGGCTTTCCTGGGGGCTGTTCAGGGATCGCAGACCGGAGATGTATCGGAGAATTGCGGAGTAAATGTGCCGGGAATTTATACAAATAAACGTTAAAAAGTAAAAAATTGCAATTTCCTATAATGCTTTTATATTTTCTGCCGATATGTAATTATGAAAATAGCACGAAGGAGGATAAGCAAATATGATCGTTGCGCATAACATGCAAGCGCTCAATGCGCAAAGACAATTTGGCCTGGTGAACAAACGCAAAGTGTCCACCACGGAAAAGTTATCTTCCGGATATCGGATCAATCGGGCTGCAGACGATGCGGCCGGTCTTGCTATTTCTGAGAAAATGAGAAGACAGGTACGGGGTCTCACACAGGCAAGCTTCAACTGTCAGGACGGAATCGGTCTGTGCCAGGTAAGAGACGGCGCGTTGGGCAGTGTGCATGATATTCTGAACAGAATGGGTGAGCTTTCTGTACATGCCGCAAATGGCACCCTGTCGGATGAGGACAGATCCTATATACAGTCGGAAGTGGACAATCTGGTGGCGGAGATCAATCGCATCGGGAAGGATACTTCCTTTAATGAGATTCCGGTTTTTGACTGTGACAATCTTGTGAATATTCCCGGTTATTCAGGTTCTACACGAACCAGCAGTGCGATCGGCAGCGGTTATTTGACAGACGTGTATTATGAAGGCGGTCAGTATTATCCTGCGGCGAACCTGAATTTTGGCGGTGTAAATGAGGATACCGTATCCTCCATGTATGGCAAATCTTTCAGCTTCACCTGCAGTCAGGCATGTAGCGAAGCGTTTAAGTTTACGTTTATCGATGGCGATGGTACACAGAGCAGCGCGTCGAATCTGACGGGCGATGTGATGCATAAGTATGAGATCGATATTCACGGCGAGACAACGGCAAAAGGAATTTTGGATAAAGTTTTTGATTTTGTCTCCCATAATATGCCGAATAACTATTCGGGTGCGGATCCGACAGATCTGTTGGTGAGCCACTCCAATCGAATGCTCCGGACGTCCGATACCTCCATGACGCTGGCGGCGGTGGTTGGCTATCCGACCAGTGAGCAGGCGGCGACGCAATTTGCTGGTGGCAGCGGGGCGTACGGCAAGGCAGAATGTTCGGAGCTGGCAGGGGTTATCGTGGATGATGTGTTGAAAAATGCACTGCCTATTCATGCAGGTGAAGAAGCGGGACAGTACATTTATGTTTCCATGGATAAGATGAACGCCGGTATTCTGGGACTTGATCCCACGGATGTATCCACACAGAATGCGGCGGATGCGTCGATCGCAAAGATTAAGTCTGCACTGGGAGAGATTTCCAGACAGCGTTCCAACGCCGGTGCAGAACAGAATCGGTTAGAGCATGCGATCTACAATCTGGACAATGTGGTGGAAAATACAACTGCGGCAGAGAGTCGTATTCGTGATACAGATATGGCAAAGGAAGTTGTGGCGAACGCACAGGCGGATATTTTGGCGCAGGCGGGACAGTCCATGATGGCGCAGGCCAATCAGTCTAATCAGGGAGTTTTGAATCTATTATCGTAAAACGAAGAAATTTTCGCGCAATATATGGATAGATTAGATTATTTTACAAACATTTTGCAAAATACTATAAACAAATCCACCGGATATGTCGATACATGTTATGACAAACAAAAACAAAGATGTCTGTTAAAAAGCAAGCGAAGCAGATATCCGGTGGAGGATTAAGAACCTGTTGGTTCTTCGCTGAGAGGGCGAGTAACTTTTCAGACAGACAGGAAAGGAAACTGAATATGGGAAACAAGGAACTGTAAAAGGACGCCTGCCGCAGAGGGAGACGTCCTTTTATCGTTTTATTCCAACAGCATCCCTTTTTCTTTTAACTCCTTGCGGATCAGATCCAATGCTTTCTGGGATGGTGCTTTGATCGTGTGGTAGTGGCACCCTTCTGTCAATTCCTTCAAAGGGCGGGAGGTGCTTTCGCGCATCTTCTGGCAGAATTCCTCCGCATCTTGCAGATCGTGGATGACCAGATCCACACGGATGTGACCATAGAGGTCGTGATCGATGGAGACATCCAGCATAGAACCGCCGTAATCAACAATGGTCTGCATCTCTTCAAACGTCTGTTCAGCGGTGTGGCGCACCATGATCACAGCGGTACAGCCGGCGTTTTTCGCTAATGGATGGTGAACGACATACCCCTTGTTGGTGGAGAGAATTTCCCGGTTTTCCGCGCGAAGCAGGGCGATATCCTGCACGATAATCTGGCGGCTGACGCCGAAGTGTTTGGCCAGTTCCGTACCGTTCGTGGGCTGTGTCCGGCTTTCGAGATATTCGATAATCGCTTTTCTGCGCTTTGCTCCGTCCAGCGCTGCTCCCATAGTATTCTTGTCCTCCTAACGTCCGCGGTTTTTCTTGATGCGGATCAGTTCCTTTTGTGTCAGATAGTTCTCCAGTCCGCCGACATGGTTGTTGAGCCTGAAGCCATATACGGTCTTGCCCTGCTCCAGCTCCTGCTTGCGTACCATGATGCCGTAGAGGTGGAAGGAATAGTTGTGGTTGATCTCTTCGATATAGTCCTCCAGGAGGATGTGCACCAGCTGACCGGGCTCCAAAGTGACGTCGGTGCCGGTCGTCAGGGCAAATCCGGTGGCGCTGACATCCTTGATGATTACCTGATGGTCATTCATATCCTTGCCGCCGCGCATGACGGTGGGGAGACCGACAAAGCACCGGAAGGCTTCCCGACGGTTATATGGGGTTCCCTCATGGGCACACGCGATATTGTAGCAATATTCGTTCTCTCCGAGCTTGAGAGTCTCCACAAAAATATTTTTAAACAGAACCGGTTTGTCATCGGGCAGGGCGGCCACCAGATCAATGGTGATGCCGTTGCCCCTGAAAGAGAGCACTTTTTCGTTTTTGATAATTGCCTGCGCCAAAATAAGATGCTTTTTGAGATTGACCTCGGTGATGGAGGACTCAAAAACCATTTGTTGACTTAAAGGGATATTTATATAAAAGGTGACACCTACTCCGGCAGTCAATTCCTCGATGCGCATGTTGTCTCTCTTTCCTGTTGTGTTCCGCAATCATCCGCCGCTTCCTGGCCGGTGATTGTGAAGCGCCTGCTGCGTGACACATATTCCTAATCAGTTTATCATATCACAAAAAGCTTTTCAATATTTTGCCTCTGTGATACAATATATAACATGCAGAGGAAAAACAAGCGGCTGCGAAGCAGACATTTGTTTTTCCTGCATGTTATAACGAGAAAGCAGATTTGCGAAGCAAATCAAGGAAGCAGCGAGCTTTCGAGGCGTGGATAGTTTATAAAAGGTGATGCTATGAAGATAGAGAGAATTGACGATAAGACCGTAAAATGCTTTCTCTCCAACGAGGAGCTGGAGGAATACCAGATCGATTACAAAGATTTTGTGATGCGCAACGAGAAGGCCAAGCAGGTGGTACATGATATCATTGTGCAGGCTGCGGAGCAGGTGGGCTATAAGCCACCGAAGTATGCGTTTGACATGCAGATTATGATGTTGCCGGATCAGGGGCTGCTGCTTACTTTTTCGGAGAGCGAGTCCGTCCATATGCCCGGTATGCAGCAATTGATAGATTATCTGCGGGAAATGAAGCAGGTGCTGGAAAATGCTGCCGCGGGGAAGCAGCCTGCCATCGGATCAAACGGTGCGGCGGGGCAGCAGGCGGTTGAGGGGCAGAATACCGTCGCGGGATCCGGGTCTGTGCCGCAGGAGAAGCCGGGCAAGGCGATCTTTGTGTTTGACAGTATCGGACAGGTGATGGATTATGCGGCTGCACTGCCGGGGAATCTGCGGGTGGAAAGCGCATTGTATGAGATGGATGGAAAGTTTTATCTATATTTACAGAAGGGGAGTGCAGCCTACGAAAAGTATTCCCGTACCTGCATCCAGGCACTGGAGTTCGGGCGGCTCTACGGAACAGAGGAGATGCAGCTGTTGCCTATGCGAGAGCGCGGTGGTTGTCTGATCGAGGAAAAGGCGCTGCAGAAGCTGCGCGGGAAATAGACCGGCAGAAACAGGCAGATCTGCCTACAGCATCCATTGCATATCCGGCGGCAGGGGAGCGGTGAATTCCAATGGCTGGCGGGTGATGGGATGGGTGAAGCGCAGACGGTAGGCGTGCAGAGCCTGGCGGGTCATCCGTTCCATATCGGGGTTGTACAGATAGTCGCCGATCAGCGGATAGCCCAGATATTTCATATGAACACGTATCTGATGGGTACGGCCCGTCTCCAGAATGAGGGAGAGGAGGCTGTACCCGTTTTTTTCGGAGAGTACCCGGTAGTGGGTGACGGCGTGTTCTCCCTTTTCAAAGTCCACGACCCGCTCAATGATGGAACCTTCCTTGCGGGCGAGGGGAGCGGTGATGGTGCCGCTTGCGGGGGAGACGCTGCCTTTGGCGATGGCGAGATATTCCCGCACAAGACTGTCCTTGGAGGATACCATGGCGGAGAGGATGCCGGCGCTGACGATATGCTTGGCGATGATCGTCAGTCCGGAGGTGTCCCGATCCAGGCGGTTGATACAGCGGAACACGAAGGGTTCCTCTTTCTGAGCAAAATACCAGGCCAGCGCATTGCCCAGCGTGTTATCCCGATTGTTCTGGGAGGGATGGATGGGCATGCCGGCCGCCTTGTTCACAATGAGCAGGTCTGCATCCTCATAGACAATGTCGACGGGCAGATGGACCGGCAGGATATGCGCGGAGGAGCTTTCCTCTGTCAGACGGATCGTCAAGTGATCGTCCGCCTGCAGACGGTACGTCAAAAAGACCGGCGTGTCATTGACGAGCACACTGTCCGGCAGACGCTTCAGCACGATTTGACTCTGGCGGGAAAAGCCTTGTTTTTTCAAAAAAGATTTGATCGGGAGATTGACGTCCTCCGATGTCGTCTGATATTCAAAAATACGCATGGATCGCTCCTTTTTGGCTATTGTAGCACAGAGGAGGACGCGTGTCCATGTGACAAAAGATGCGAAATCGCGAAATATCGTTGAGAACGGAGTGCATTTGTGGTAGGATAAAATGCGGAGGAGTAAGCCATGTATGAATGTCCGAATTGTAATGCGAATCTGAGATTTGACATCCGCACGCAAAACCTGCTGTGTGACCACTGCGGCACACAGATGGACCCGTACGCGTTTCAGAAGGAACGGGACGCAGAGGAAGTACAGGTGCAGGAGGAAGACTACGAGGTGACAGTGTTCACCTGCCCGCAGTGCGGAGGACAGTTGTTGAGTGATGATACAACCGCAGCGACGTTCTGCAGCTTCTGCGGCGGTTCGACGATCTTAGACAGCCGGATCAGCAATCAACGTCGTCCTGCGCACATTATTCCTTTTCAGAAGACGAAAGAGGACTGCAGGAAAATCTATCTGAAAATGATGCGGCGCGCGCCGTATGCCCCCACAGAAATGAAGCGGGAGGAATATATTGCCCGCATGCGCAGCATCTACATTCCCTATTGGGTCTATACCGGAGAGAAAAATGGCCGCGTCAAGCTCAGCGCGTCGAAACTGGCACGGCACGGAAATCACGATGTCACGCAGCTGTACAATATACGAACCAATCTGCAGGCCAAATATACCGGTCTGGCGTTTGACGCGTCGGAGGGGTTCTCGGATGCGCTCAGCAATGCCATCGCGCCGTTTCAATGGCGGGAGGCCAGACCCTTTACGCCGGCGTATCTGAGCGGTTTCTACGCGGATGTGGACGATGTGGATCCCGAGCTGTACGAGTCGGATGTATCGGATATCGTGGGCTATGAATTATACAAGAAGATTGCCGAGGATCCGGTCTGCACCAAATATACGCTGGGCGATGTGGTGGAGGAGATGCGTCCCAACAAGATCAAGAGGGAGCTGTCGATGTTCCCGGTGTGGTTCTTAACCTACCGCAACAAGGACAGAGTAAGCTACGCGGTCATCAACGGACAGACGGGCAAGGCGGCGGGAGACATTCCCGTGGATAAGGGGAAATATTTCCTCGGGTCGCTGCTTTTGGCGATTCCGCTCTTTATCCTGCTGAATCTGGTGATCAGCATGCAGGCGTCCACCATGCTGTTCCTCACGGGACTGTTGGCCGGTGTCTGCGCATTTATCTCCGTGGTGCAGAAGAAGCAGCTGCGCGCAAAGGAAGACTATATGGACGACAAGGGCAGCGGACGCTATCTGAATCTGGGGAAAAAGGAGAAAACGGTGCTCCGGAAAGGCGCCCGACTGGATATGACGCGGGCAATCGCCTTATGCCTGATCATGCTGTGGTCGATCGGCATGGGGATTTTCTCCGGCAGCAAGCAGTCCGCCGAGATGATGCAGCTGTTTTCTCTGGTGGTCTATTCGGCAGTCATGTTGGTGGGTTCCCACTATGTGCGTGTGGGCGGCGGCCGGACGGAAAAGCCGCGGATTCCGCTGTCGATCAAGGATATCGCGACGGCGATTGTAAAGCCTGCGATCGGAGGGGGTATCGCGGCAATCGTGCTGTGTGTGCACCCGTCCTGGAGCCTGTACTATTATGTGGCCGCGGTGGCGGTCACACTGTTGATCGGCTGGGATGTGATGGGGATCATAGACAGACACAATCTGCTGACGTCCCGCCCGCTCCCGCAGTTCAACAGAAGGGGAGGTGAAGAGGATGGCAGATAAGTGTACATACCGTCTCCTGGGATGGCTTGGAAGAATCTTATTGGGCATTGTCCTTCTGCTGAATATGTCCGGGAAGGCTGCATACGCGGCGGAGGAAGCGGATCATGTGCTGTACCGCAACGAGACGACCGGATATGAAGTCTATGTCTATGATCAGGCACAGGTGTTGTCCGAGCTTGACGCAGAAAGGCTTGCCGAGCAAATGAAAGAGCTTACACAATACGGCAATGCAGTATTTTGGAGTGTACAGGATAATCCACTCTCCGTGAGCGGTTATGCAGAGGCGCATTATCTGAATCTGTATGGAGATGAGAGCGGTATTTTGGTGGTGCTCGATCTGGGCAAAGAGAGAGCTGGCGTATACAGCACGGGCCGGATCGGCAGAGCGTTCGGTGCCAGAGAGCGCGAGCGTCTGGCGAGCAGCCTGCGGCGGAGCATCAAAAACGGCAGCTATGCGCCGTCGGCACAGGTGATATTCTCCCGCGCGCTTTCGGCGGTGGAAGGGGAATTCATGGCGCGGGTGACGAAGTACGCGTGCAATGCGCTGATCGCATTGATTCTGGCCATGTTGATCAACTTCGTGGCGGTGAATCTGTCCTCCAGGCCGCAGTGGACATCGGACAGCGAGCTGTTGGAGGCGACGCTGAGTTATTTTGACAACACGGAGCCGGAGGTGGAGTTTGTGACCACCGTGGATCATTATAAACCGAACACGGGCGTGCAGGTGCTTGAACAGCTGAACAAGAATCCGTTCGACATGAGAAGGTTCTGAATGAGAAGGTTCTGAAAAATTTCATTGCGTTTTCTGAAAAAATGGTATAATATCAAGGAAATTCGATAAGGAGAAGAGCGATGGCAGAAAAAGAAGCAAAGAAAATGGTGGAAGCGATCACCTCTATGGAAGAGGATTTCGCGCAGTGGTACACGGATGTGGTAAAAAAGGCGGAGCTGATCGACTATACCTCCGTCAAGGGATGTATGGTGATCAAGCCTGCGGGCTATGCGATCTGGGAGCTGATCCAGAGACAGCTGGACGACCGATTCAAGGCGACCGGGGTGGAGAACGTATATCTGCCCATGTTCATTCCGGAATCCCTGCTGGAGAAGGAGAAGGATCACGTGGAGGGCTTTGCGCCGGAGGTTGCATGGGTGACCCACGGCGGATTACAGCCGCTCACGGAGAGACTTTGCGTGCGCCCCACCTCTGAGACGCTGTTCTGTGATTTTTATAAAAATGATGTCCATTCTTACAGAGATCTGCACAAGGTATACAATCAGTGGTGTTCCGTGGTGCGCTGGGAGAAGGAGACCAGACCGTTCCTGCGCTCGAGAGAGTTCCTCTGGCAGGAGGGACACACCGCGCACGCGACGGCCGAGGAGGCTTCCGAGAGAACGATTCAGATGCTGAATGTGTACGCGGATTTCTGTGAGCAGGTGCTGGCGATCCCTGTGATCAAGGGACAGAAGACCGAGAAGGAGAAATTCGCCGGCGCGCTGGCTACCTATACCATCGAGGCGCTGATGCACGACGGCAAGGCGTTGCAGTCCGGCACCAGCCACAATTTCGGTGACGGTTTTGCGAAGGCGTTCGGTATTCAATTTACAGACAAGGACAATACACTCAAATATGTACACCAGACCTCCTGGGGTATGACGACACGTCTGATCGGTGCGATCATCATGGTGCATGGCGACAACGAGGGACTGGTGCTGCCGCCGAAGGTGGCACCCATTCAGGTCTGCGTGATTCCTATTCAGCAGAAAAAGGAGGGTGTGCTCGACAAGGCCTATGAGCTGCGTGACCGCCTGAAGGGCAATTTCCGCGTCAAGGTGGACGACACGGACAAGACGCCCGGCTACAAATTTGCCGAGGCGGAGATGCGCGGTTATCCCATCCGTGTGGAGATCGGACCGAAGGACATCGAAGCGGGCAGATGCGTGATCTGCCGCCGCGATACGAGAGAGAAGATCGAGGTGCCGCTCGATGCACTGGAGGAGACGGTCGGCGCACTTCTGGAAACGATCCAGAAGGAGATGCTGGAGCGCGCGAGAACACATCGCGATGCGCACACCTACGTGGCGCACAACATGGAGGAGTTTCGGAGGATCTTCGGCGAAAAATCCGGATTCGTAAAGGCCATGTGGTGCGGCGAGCAGGATTGCGAGGACAAGATCAAGGAAGAACTCTCTGTGACCAGCAGATGTATGCCGTTTGAGCAGGAGGAGATTGAGCAGACCTGTGTATGCTGCGGAAAGCCTGCCAAGAAGATGGTATACTGGGGCAGAGCTTATTAAACGTGGGAGTAAACGTATGAACTATCGGGAATATACACTCAATCAGGAAGGATCCCTGCCGGACAGTAAGCTGATTCTGTATCTACAGGATGCGTCGGAAAAGCTGGCGATCCGGACGAGGCCGCTCGTGTTGATCTGTCCCGGCGGCGGATACGGCTACACCTCGGATCGGGAGGCGGAGCCGGTGGCGCTCGCGTTTCTGGCCATGGGATATCACGCGGCAGTGCTGCGGTACTCCTGTGCACCGGCGCGGTATCCGACCGCATTGACAGAGCTTGCACAGAGCATGTTGCTGATTCGGGAGCATGCGGAAGAATGGCATGTGGATCCGGATAAGATTGTCTTAGAAGGTTCTTCTGCGGGCGGTCATTTGGCGGCCTGCTTAGGGGTGTTCTGGGATGAGGATTTTCTGGCGGAAAAGATGGGATTATCGGCAGCGGAGCATGCGCGTCTGAAGCCGAATGGCATGATTTTGTGTTATCCGGTGATCACATCCGGCGAGTTCGCCCACAGAGGTTCTTTTGAAAATCTGTTGGGAGAGCGGGAGGAGGAGCTGCGGCAGCAGGTTTCTCTGGAATACCATATCACAGATAAGACGCCGAAGGCGTTTGTCTGGGGCACTTATACGGACGGATCCGTGCCGATGGAGAATTCGTTATTGTTGGTGAGCGCCATGAGAAGGGCGGGCGTTCCCGTGGAGTATCATTTGTTCCCGCAGGGCGCACACGGACTGGCGCTGGCGAGCAAACTGACACAATCGTCAGATGGAAGGCACCTGCAGGAGGAGTGCAGTATCTGGACAACTTTGGCGCACGCCTGGATGGAACGGTTATAAAGGAAATGGTTTGGGGAGTGACAGATGAAATACATCGTGTTGGATCTGGAATGGAACCAGGGCAACATCGGCACAGAGCAGGTGATGCCCGGGCTTCCCTTTGAGATCATTGAGATCGGAGCGATTCAACTGAATGAACAGTTCGTCATGGTAGCGGAGTTCCACGAACTGGTGAAACCCATGGTGTATCATGAGATGCACTATATCACCAGTAAGCTGATCCATATGCAGATGCAGGAACTGGAGCGGGGAAGACCGTTTCCGGAGGTGGCGGAGCGATTTGCGGCGTGGTGCGGGGAAGAGGAGACCCGGTTCTGCACCTGGGGCGGCGCGGATCTGACGGAGCTGCAGCGCAATTTAAATCACTATGATCTGCCGCCGTTGTCTGACGGACCGATCGCATTTCTGGATGTGCAGAAGCTGTTTGCCATCGCCTATGAGGATTCCAAAACCCGCAGGGCGCTGGAGTATGCGGTGGATTATCTGGGCATTGAGAAGGATATTCCGTTCCACAGGGCGTTCAGTGACGCCTATTACACGGCAAAGGTGTTCGCACACCTTGCGGAAGAGAATCCGAAGCTTTTAGAGAACGTGTCCTTTGATGTCTATCATGTGCCGAAGAGTCGTGACCAGGAGATCAAGATTCAGTTTGACACGTATGCAAAATATATCTCGCGGGGGTTTTCCGGCAAACGGCAGGCGATGACCGACAGAGAGGTTACTTCCAGCAAGTGTTATCTGTGTCATCGGAATCTGCGCAAAAAGATTCGGTGGTTCACGCCGAACGGCAGAAACTACTATTGTCTGGCCTATTGTGAGAAGCATGGATATCTGAAGGGGAAAATCCGTCTGCGCAAGACCGATGAACATTTGTACTACGTGGTGAAGACGACGAAATTGATCTCAGAGGAGGCTGCGCAGGAATTACAGCTTCGCAAGGAAAAAGCGGAAGAACAGCATAGACGGCAGCGTGCCGGCGGAGATAAAAAGACGGGGAATCCGGAATAGAAACCGGATTCCCCTTTTCTTGTTTTAATAATAATTGCTCCAATCTTTTCTGGCTTTGTTGCGCCGACGCCTGGCCTGCCGTTTGACCTCTCTTCTGCGGGAGAGCTGTGCGCTGCGGGGACTTGGCGTATAACTGCGTTCTTTGCGGCGGCGGCGCCTCCAGTTGCGCCGGCTGTTGGGGTGGCGCTTATTATAGATCCGATAAGACCTGTAGAGAAACAGGAGGAGCAGAAGCGCGGCCGCGATGCCCACGATCCACAAAAAGACCTTGAGTACGTTGATAAAGATCACAGTGGGGATTTTGGGCTTGGCAGGTTCTTCCTTCTGCACAACCGGATCAAAGGAATAGCCGGTCTGTTCATTGGTTGCCAGATCCACGGAGACATGCCCCAGCGGAACGCCGTTGTAGCTGTAGCTGATCAGCGCGACCTGATTGGCGTGATCGGTCTCGTAGGAAATCTCCGCGTCCAGATCCTCAAAGGAAATCGTCTGGGGCAGAATCAGGCAGTCGTCCTGGTTGAGCTGCAGAATGGGCTTGGAATTGCCGAGGATATCATTGTCACTGTAGAAACCGGAGCTCTCGATATTGTACTTCGTCTCCGTCCGGGAAATATTCAGCTTGGAAAAATTGCTGAAGCCATAGTTAAACAGGGCGATGGTGTCCTCATAGTGATAGGGGCTTTCGTCTTTTAACACCACGCAGATTAATTTCATGCCGTCTTTTTCCGCACAGGACACCAGGGAATTGCGCGCGTCGTTGGTATAGCCGGTCTTGCAGCCCACCAGATATTCATAGGCGTATTTTTTGCCGGGCAAAAGCTCCATCTGGTTGGCGTCCACCAGCTCCCCGTTGGACTTGGTCAGGCGCAGATAGGGCATGGTCGTGATCTGACAGAGCAGCTCATCCGAGAAAAACGCCCGCCCGATCATCGCCAGATCATAGGCGCTGGTGTAGTGGTCTGCGTCAGGAAGCCCGTTGGGATTTACAAAGTGGGAATCCACACAGCCCAGCTCCTTCGCCCGATCGTTCATGATCTGCGCAAACCCGTCCCAGGTGCCGCCGATATGCTCCGCGACGGCGTAGGAAACCTCGTTGGCAGAGCGGATCAGGATCGCCTGCAGACATTGTTCCATGGTCAGCGTATCACCCTCGTTCATGGCCACGTGGTTGCTGCCGACGGGGATACCGAATACCGCCGCATGGGAAAAGGTGACCGTCTCGTCGAGCGTGCACCGCTCCGAGGCGATCAGGGTGGTCAGGATTTTGGTGGTGCTGGCCGGATATTCCTGCGCGTGGATATTCTTGGCATAGAGAATGACGCCGGTATCCAGATCCATCAAAATAGCGGATTCCGCGCTCACAACCGGTCCGGTGGGCCAATTGGCAATCTCGTTGGATTCGATGGGGAGCGCCTGGTTGGCGGCAATGTTTTGCTCCTTTACAGAGGGAGCGGCCATAACGGAAAGAGGAGCAGCTGCATGTATACACAATAATAATCCGAGCAAAGCAGCCCGGAATCGAAGTCGAAAAAGGGATTTTTTACCCATAAAAACCATCCTGTCCAGCTATAAATGATAAAAATTATGAAATATTTGTTATTTTTATCATACAACATAAGTTGTTGATTGACAAGTTTCCTCGGATAAAGTAAGCTTATTTATAGGAAGTGTCTTGGAGGTTAAAAATGAGGCTGCGGAATATCACCGGCTCTAGGGAAGTAATTGCCCAGAGCCCCTTTGTAGTGTCGGAGGAAATTCTTTTCACATGTCCGGGGACATGGGGAGAGCGGTTCGGGAACACCCATCCGATACGAATTGAAATCGGCATGGGAAAAGGGCGGTTCATCCATACACTTGCCAAGGCGCACCCGGAGATCAACTATGTGGGGATCGAGAAATACTCCAGCGTCCTGCTGCGGGCGATTCAGAAGATGGAGTCGGAGGAGCTGCCGAATCTGAAGTTCATCCGGATGGATGCGGAGGACATTGAGAAGGTGTTCGCCGCCGGAGAGGTGGATCGGATTTATCTGAATTTCTCGGATCCGTGGCCGAAGGACCGGCACGCGAAGAGGAGGCTTCCGTCGAGGGAGTTTCTCGCGCGCTATGACCGGATTCTGAAAAAGGACGGCGTCATCGAGTTTAAAACCGACAACAGAGCGTTATTCGATTTTGCTGTGGAGGAGCTTGCGCCGGCCGGATGGCGGGCCGAGGTTGTGACCTATGACCTGCACGGGGACGCGGCGCTGATGCAGGACAATGTGATGACGGAATATGAGGAAAAATTTTCCTCGATGGGAAATCCGATTTATAAGTATGTGATCTGTCGATAATAAGTGTAGCAGAATTGCTATTTTTACAAAAATATGAATGGAGGGTTTCACATGGAATATCGTTTTACAACAGACAATTTTGACGAAGAGGTATTGCAGGCCAAGCTGCCGGTGCTCGTGGATTTCTATGCGGACTGGTGCGGCCCCTGCAAAATGATGGCGCCGATTGTGGAGCAGATCGCGGAGGAATACGACGGTAAGCTCAAGGTCGGCAAGTGCAACACGGACAACAATATGGCGCTGGCGCAGAAGTATCGCATTGCCAGCATCCCGACCTTTATGATCTTCAGGGATGGGGAGGTTGTCAAGACCTTTATCGGCGGAAGAAGCGCGGATGATTTTTGTGATGAGATTGATTCTGTGTTGGGATAAAACATAGAATGCAATAAGAATATAATTACAGGGATAAGGCGAATAACAATGGATGATAAGAAGGAAATGATGGATTTGAATAGGGAATCAGGGCAGGCGGCTCAGGAGACAGTTGAGCCTGTCGGTCAGGGCGACGAAAAAGAAGTCCGTCAGGCATTGGAAAATGCCAGGGAGGCAGAGAGCAAGGCATATGCCGACATGAGTAAGGCAAGCACACTGACCGGCCGACAGAAAGGCGTGCTGCGTCTGGCAGAGTTGGAGAAGATCGACAACCCGACCGAGGAGCAGCTCGAGGAGAAGTGTAAGCTGATTCTGGAAAGTTATTATCTGCCCCACATTGCCAAGGATGGATATGTAGCAAAGCTGAATCCTGAGTTTACCCACCATGAAGATGCAAGCAGAGATTATATCGAGGCGAAGTTTACCAAGCCCAACGGCAAACCGCTCAGCATCGGCTACAATTATAAGGTTGGAGAAGACGGAAAAAATATCTATATTTTTGAGAAGACGTTCCAAAATGTGATTCTTGAGCCCGGCGTACCGGAGCGGTATGTGCTCTACGGACGGGACGGTGTGAAGGAACTGCAGTCCTTTGACATGGAGCAGCTGGAGAAAAAAGTTGCGGAGGGCGAGATCGTCAAGGTCGAGCAGGGATATTTCCAAAAGGCCAAGGACGAGAACGGCGATGTGCGGGAGGGTACCACAACGCCGATCGTCGAGGATGAGGGAATCGGCAATGTGAAGATCATTTTCGGCAACAATGAGCAGCAGCGCTACTCCATCGGCAAGAACGGTCAGCTCACCTGCGCTACGACGAACGATGTGACCACGGCGACGATTGAAACGCGAAAGTTTTCCAGCGGCGGGCCCGTCTATCCCAGTGCAGAGGCTGCGCGCGCGGCGGCGGAGAAGGAGATTCAGGACGGAGAGACCAATCCGAAGATCGACGTTACCATGGAGGGAACGACGATCGCGGAGTTCAGCTATATTCCGACCTACACGACCAGCGTGGAGCTGGTGGGACTTTCCAGAAAGCTCGGAAAAGGTATGGAGGATTATGACTCCAGCGTCAGCGATGAGGAGAATCTGCGCAGACAGTTCGCAAAACCGATTCAGCATTATCTGGATGAAAAGGGATTCCATGTGCTGGATATCGTCTGCGAAAAACTGGAGGCAGACGTGTCGGAGAACGTCGGTTTCATCAACACGATCAAGACGTATCAAATGACCGGCGGTGTCGTATCCGTGACCTACAGCAAGAAGCAGTCCATGACTGTCTCCATCAAGCAGGGCCTGCTTGGAAGAGGGAAGGATAACAGCGTAGAGTCTATTTTACCCCAGTTGCCGGCGGGCAGTGAAGTGCTGCACCCGGAGGAAATCAACTGGAAGGCGTCCAAGGCGGAAGTGTCCTATGTGATGCGGCAGAGTATCACGGGGACAGGTTCTGCGGCGACCACAGCGGTGGCGGATGACAGAGCAGCGGAAAATGCGATTCAGGAAGCGCAGAGAAACGTTGCAAGAATGTTAAACGGCGGTATTGCATCCGGTATCCGTGAGGCAATCGCCGGCAAGGGCGGCGCATCCACCGTGGCCAATGTGCGCGCAAGGCTGGATACACCGGTTGTTTCCAAAGAAGATATGAAGCTCACCCACAAGGATGCCAAATACGCATATGCGGGCAGCTGTGACAGAATGGTCACCAGCACGGAGAACAAGCTGGTGTCCGTGACCTCCTGGCATGGCAATCTGCTCACGTATGTGGAGGCTACAGAGCCTGTGATCGATAAGGGAATCCCGACGGATGATGCTTATGATAAGTATATCAACGAGGGTGATGCCTCGGGCATCCTGATCTTTGAGGATTCGGATAAAGGATTGCAGCGGTACATGGGCGATGTGGTCGGTGCGCAGTCCCATGCGCAGATTTATCGGAGTATGTACCTGAAGGCCAGAGCGAACCTGCGGAGCGCGCAGGAGGCGTTTGACGCGCTGATCAATGAAAAGCTGGGTATTGCCGAGCAGGATGTGAAGCCTGTCCGGAAAGAGGAAATTGTCGAAGAGGCAGTACCGGAGGAAGTAGCGACCGAGGCCGAGGAGATCGCAGCGGAAGAGGAAGTTGAGGCGTTCGTAGAGGCCGAGGCGGCAGCGGAGGAACCGCAGGCGGTAACTGAGGAGGCCCCGGCAGAGGAAGCGCTTGCAGCGTCTGTGTTCGAGGAGCCTACGGAAGAAATGCCTGTGAGCCAGGAAGCAGCCGAGGAGCCGGCAGAGGAAGTACCGGCGGCGCCTGTACACAGTGAAGAGGAGAGCGCGGCGGCGAAAGCAGCGTTGCTGTCCATCTTTGGCGAGGAGCCGGCGGAGGAAGCAGCGTCAGCGCCGGTATTTGAAGAGCCGGTTGTGGAGGCACCTGTAGTTGAGGAGCCGGTAGCAGCAGCGCCGGTATATGAAGCAGCGCCCGCACCTAGTGCAGAAGAAAGTGCGGCAGCGAAGGCAGCATTGTTGTCCATCTTTGGTGATGAACCCGCAGAGGAAGTGCCGGCAGCACCTGCATTCGAGCAGCCGGCACCAGCGGCACCTGCATTTGAGGAGCCGGCAGCAGCGCCGGTATATGAAGCAGCGCCCGCACCTAGCGCAGAAGAAAGCGCGGCAGCGAAGGCAGCCCTGTTGTCCATCTTTGGTGATGAACCCGCGGAGGAAATGCCGACAGCACCTGCATTCGAACAACCCGCACCAGCGGCGCCTGCATTTGAGGAGCCAGTAGTAGCCCCGATATTCGAAGAGCCTGTAGTAGCGGCACCTGTAATCGAGGAGCCAGCAGTAGCGCCGGTATATGAAGCAGCGTCCACACCTAGCGCAGAAGAAAGCGCGGCAGCGAAGGCAGCCCTGTTGTCCATCTTTGGTGA
>JAFVAO010000080.1 GCA_017480445.1 Lachnospiraceae bacterium | reverse complement strand
GGATCAGCATAAGCGGCACCGCAATATGCGCCACGCTCACCGCGCGCACACCGCTGATTCGTGACAAAAACGCAATCCAGACCGGCAGCGGTGCCAGCCCATGTCGGATATCCACCTTGGTCGTCCCGCCGGTGTACGGCAGCTTTTGATACATGGTATCCGCATTGGCCGTGATACTGGAGACTGCCACATAGTAGGCATCGTCCCCGTCGCGATAAGTAAGACGCACGGCCTGCACAAGCTGCACAAGCAACAGCAGGGCAAACAGCACCCAGAACGCCTTGCTGCCCGCCTCCGCATCCCGCTCATCAGAAACTACCGCGCGGAGCCGCTTCCGCC
Source organism: Lachnospiraceae bacterium (assembly GCA_017480445.1). Lineage (GTDB taxonomy): Bacteria > Bacillota > Clostridia > Lachnospirales > Lachnospiraceae > Acetatifactor. The sequence continues at coordinate 12,525 of JAFVAO010000080.1, read as the reverse complement.
CCCGCAGCAGACACACAAGACCGCACGCGGAAAGCAATACCGTCAGTCCGCCGTAGCCGTACACGACGATCGTGAAGCTGACTTCCAACAAAATACAGGGTACACAAAGCAGCCAAAACAGCGCCCACAGCACAAACTGCCCGCACACCCACACCTCCGGGAGATCGCGCATCCGGTATGTCGCACCGCTTCCTTTGTCCACTCCCCCAAGCCGCAGGATACAGCCGGTGAAAAGCGGCGGCAGCAGCATCCACAGCGCCAATATACAAATTCTGACAAACAACGGCAATTCAGTCATTCTTCCTCCGCTCTCCCATACAACATGATCCGGTCCCCATAGACGCCGCCCACGAACACGATATGCTGTCTGTGCAATCCGTATTGTTCCTCCAGCACCCGGTCGACCGCACGCGCATCCACCTCATCCTTGAGCAGCACAATCAACTCCGCCGTCTCCCCAACCTCCTGCGAGCCAGCGGCAAGCTCCTCCGTCTTCACGATCAGAGTCTTCGGATAATTCATAAATTCCAACAGATTCTCATAATAGCCGACACCCTCGCTCACACACAGACACGGATAAGTGTCATACATCCGGGAGACACGCAGCTGTTTCGGATAATCGCTGTACAGATACGGATTCTCCCAGCGCAGCGTCATTGCCGGCTGCAGCAGAAGCGTCAGGACGAGCACACCCACGAAGACCGCTCTGCCCCGCACGACAAAACAGGTACTGACCGTCAGAAAGAGGATACAAAAAGGGAAGATCGGCATGATGTAGCGATCCACCATATAGGGCGACATACGCGCCGCCAACAGAAAATAGCCCACCGCCGGAATCCCGATCAGGCTGAGCAGCGTCCCATAGCACACGCGCTGTTTTTTGACCAGCCGCCCGATCATGCCCGCCGCCAGCGAAGCGCCCACAATACACAGGACGGCAATGCCCAGCCGGACAGCCAGGATCCCCGCGAATGTCGTCAATCGCTCACCGTAGCCGGCCAGTCCCTGTCGAAAGCTCGCAAGCGCCTCCACGCCTCTTCCGCTGGAGAGCACATCGGCGATCGCAAACGGGAAGCCGATCAGACCGATGAGGGCCGCGATCACCATGGAACGAATATAGGCGCCCACCTCGCGCTTGCGGTCATTGCGCCACAGATAGACCACCGTCCAGACCGCGAGAAGTATGCAATAAAACAAAAAGAAATACTGTGTCCAAAAGCCCAGCACCGTCACTGCTATCAGCCGCTTATTCCCGCGGGAAAAATCATCCGCCCCCACGGCGGACATCTGCAGTCTGCCCGCGTACAGCTTCCGCACATGAATCGCAAAAAGCGCCACACAGAAAAACGTCACCAGCGCATACATCCGGATCAACAGCGTAGTGGACATCGCCCCGCAGGAGAACCCGTACAGCCCGGCCGTCCAAAGTCCGACTGCCCTGCCGCGTTCCCGCTGTCCGAACAGCGTCAAAAACTGCCGGGCGAGCCACATTAACAGAATCATCACCCCCAGCACGCAGGCCAGGTTGATCCCGCAACCCATGAGCGGCGAGATCTGTCCGCGAAAGACGGAGGACACCGTGTGCAGAAGCATAAAATGCAGCGGCGGATGGTTGTCATCCTTCACGTTAAAATACACGGACAGATAGTTGAACGCATCCTTCTCGTCGACTGTGAGATACGCATAAAATTGCTCCCGGTCAATCCAGACCGGCGCATCGTATACATCCGCCTTATAGGTGAGCAGTTTGCTCTGCCCGCGGCGTTCCCAGACATCCCGCACCGTCTCCAGCAGATTCGTCCGGGTCTCTGCCGCATCCGCGCCGTCAATCTCGTTCTCCACAAACTTCGCCAGACGTCCCTGCGGCTGCGTCGGCACAATCCACGGGTTAAATCTGGCATTGGCCAGCTCAAAGCTCAGCAGTTCGTCCATATGATAGCCCTTTTTCAGGCTGATGCCGTACAGCAGCCATACCGCGCACAAAAGCAATAGTATGACCTCCGGCAGATATGTCCCAATGTGTCGCTTCTTCATTCCTTCCCTCATTCCTTCGGTACCGCATAGACATAAATACGGTAGTAGCTCTCCTGCGTCTCAAACGGCTCCTCCCGCACGGCCACAAGCCCCAGCTCCTCGCTGTTGGCAATATAGGCCGCGGAGAACAGGTAATCCCCGCCCAGCGCGCGCAGCGCCTCCGTATTCATCTCCAGATGTTGAAAATAAAATCCGTTTTTCTCAATCGTATAATAACCCGGGCACTCCGTCCCGAAGATATAGCAGCGATTCCCCCAGTTGTCAAAATAAGCCCGCAGATAGTCGCTCTGCTCCAATGCCGGCGCGATCACCCGCCGGAACGCGTGCTTGTAGGACAGCGCATAATTGTTGGAATAGCCGTCCAGGCAATAAAAGCCGTGGTACAGCGCAGCCGCCGGGTCAATTCCCAGGCTGACCACTCGATACGCCGCCTGCTCTTTGCCCGTGGTCTCCGCAAGATACGCTTCGACCTGGTCCAGCACGCCGATCGCGTAGTAGTCACTGTAACTCATCACGCCGTAATTCGGATTGCGCAGCTTTTGCACATTGGCTTTCACATCACTGTTTTTCAAGAGGAACAGGCCCGTACCGGCCGCAATCACCACCGCGGCGACAAGCTGCAGCCTGCCCCACAACGCTTTCTGTCTCCATATAATCGCCGCGCAGCAGCCAAACGCCAGATACCACAGGCAGGGCGCCAGCCACAGGAAACGCTCCATCTGAAACGCTCCCACCGCACCGAGCTGTCCCCGCAGCGACACCACGCCGGCGCTGTTCCACAGCGCGCCGATCCATGCAAAACCGGCATTCCAGAGCACGCACCGGACGATCACTCCGTGGGCCGGCTCCCAGCTTCCCTTGCCCCGCAGCCTCCGAACGCCCGCATCAAGCAATACCACCAGAATCAACAGGCAGATACCGCCGTGCCAATCCGCACTGTGCTGTCCGCCGTGCAGGAAGCCCTCCAGAAACGCGCTGCCCACAGGCTCTGCCGCCAGCACATACTCCGCCTTGTGCGAAATCGCGTCGCCCCCGGACGACGAGAGCTGCAAGAACAGCGCACGGTTGGTCAGGCAATAGGTGCCCAACACAAGCAGCCACAGGAAAAACACCGGCCACGCCTTCCGTTTTCCCGCATGCCTCTCCCGAAGCAGCACACCCATCATATAGACGCCGAGTGCCGCCAGCACTGCGAAGCCCACCAATACCAGCGAGGAAAACAGCGCATACACGACGCTGTAGAGATATGCGATACGCCTGCGCCGCCCGTCCGTGCCGTCCTGCACCTGCAGCACGCACCACCCAAGGAGCGGCAGCCCAAACTGTGAGAGGCCGTAGACCGGCAAAAAGGGCAGCATCCCGTACAGCATGCCGGCGACAAAGGCCGCCGTATCATGTGCCGCAAGCCGCCGCACCAACAGATACATCCCCACATATCCCGCAAGACTCCCGACCAGCTGCATCAGAAGCAATGCCGTATACGGCCGCACCAACCGAAACAGGAGCACGTAGCCCACCGCCGGCGGAATCAGCGCCGTCCTGGACGCACCGCCCATAAATTCCGGCAGCACCGCCCCGTCGCCCAGATGTTTTGCCTGCAGCATATAGGCGATCACCTCGCCGTCCAGCTGATCATGGTACGTGAAAATCCCTCGTTCCCGCAGAAGCGCGCACGGCAGCAGCAGCGCCGTCAGCAATATCAGACCCGCCACGAAAAGCGCCTTACTGTTCTTTGTCATCGGCTTGCTCCTTTCCGCATAAAAGAGCGCTCCCCTGCCGGTATATGCCCTCTGCCATCCAGAGCAGCCACAGGCAGAGAATATAGATCGTATTTTTGTAATCCATCCGGCCCGACCCGCTCATGGTATACCAGACAGACAACAGCAGACTGCTGCCGACCGCCCACACCACCGAAAGCCGCGGCCGCATTCCCGCGGACAGGCGTCCGGGTTCCCCGATCCGGGCAAGCACCGCCAGGATACCGCGCAACACCAGACAGACCGCAAACAGCAGACAACTGCCCCGCATGTACAGACTGCCCAAAGCCGGCGCCGGAATCAGCACCTGCCGGTAGTTCCAGCCCGCATACGATTCATACGCCCGCCCCGCCATCTGCAGCGGCAAAATGACCGGCGCCGCAAGATAGCCCGCCTCGTCCCATATGATCTCCTTGAGGATGCGCTTGCGGTAAAACTCCAACGCATAACTCATCATTTGCTTCAAAATCACCCGGCTCTCCGCTTTCCCGACACTGCTCTCCAGGGAAGGCAGAAAAATATGTTCAATGCCGGTGGCCTCGTAGGTTCCCTCCGCCATCTGCTCGTAGTCCATCACATCCCGTATCTCCTGCGGCAAACGATCATAATTGATGTACATCGTCGTCCACAGCACGCGACTGCCCAGCCGTGTGAGCAGATCCGTATGCGGCTCCCGCAGGCCGCCGCACAAAAGTCCCGCACAGAGCAATATAACCGCCGGCAAACGCCACTTTCTCCGCGCCTGCTCCCCTCTGCGCAGACAACCGCAGACCGCCAGCAGACATGCCGCGGCAGGCATACGCAGATCCGGCTGCAGCAGCGTCTGCAGCACCATGGGAAACGTGACGACCGCACCCGTCGCAAAGACGCGCATGCGCGCATCCGACACGCGTTCCCCCTCCTGCCGATACGCCGACAGCACAAAATACACACTCCCCGCAAGCAACAGCATCTGCCCCACGCAAACAATGCCTTCACCGAATGAATCCATATCGGCAAAAGCATTGCACATCCAGAGAATCCCCAGGGCCATCTGGATGCCGAATCCTATGAAGATAACTCTGCGGATTACCGCAGAGAGATGCTCCGAAATCTTATGCATAAAATTCCTTTACTTTTTCACAGATGTAATCCACCTGTTCCTCTGTCAGGGTATAATACATCGGCAATCTGAACAGCCGCTCGCTCTCTCTCGTCGTGCAGATGTCCTCCCCGTGAAACCGTCCGTATTTTACCCCCGCAGGCGCCGTATGCAACGGGATGTAGTGGAACACGGACAGAATCTCATTTGCCTTCAGATGCGCGATCAGCGCCGTCCGTTCCTTCAGATCCGCCGCCTTCGCGTAAAACATATGCGCATTGTGCACACAACCCGCCGGCACCGTCGGAAGCACCAGCTTCCCCGCCTCCGCCAGCGGACTCAAATTCTCATAATAGCGGTTCCACAGCGCGAGACGCTTGTCATTGATCACATCCGCGATCTCCAGCTGCGCGTACAGATAAGCCGCATTCATGTCGCTGGGCAGATAGGAGGACCCATAGTCCACCCAGGTGTACTTATCCACCTGCCCGCGGAAAAATTTGCTGCGGTCGGTGCCCTTTTCGCGGATGATCTCCGCGTGCTCGATATTCTCCGCATCCCGGATCAACAGCGCACCGCCCTCGCCCATGCTGTAATTTTTCGTCTCATGGAAGCTAAAGCATCCGTAATCGCCGATCGTCCCCAAGGGTTTGCCCTTGTAGGTGGACAGAATGCCCTGCGCAGCGTCCTCGATCACCCACAGGCCATGCCGTGCGGCGATGTCCATGATCGTATCCATCTCACAGGAGATGCCCGCATAATGCACCGGCACAATCCCCTTCGTCCGCTCCGTGATCGCCGCCTCAATCTTCGTCTCATCGATGTTCATCGTGTCGGGCCGGATATCCACGAACACCGGCACCGCGCCTCTGAGCACGAAGGCGTCCGCCGTCGACACAAAGGTGTAGGAGGGCATGATCACCTCGTCCCCCGCCTTCACACCCGCAAGCAGCGCCGCCATCTCCGTGGCATGGGTGCAGGAGGTGGTGAGCAGACACTTTGCGGTATGCGTGCGCTCCTCAATCCAGGCGCTGCACTTTTTTGTGTACGTGCCGTCTCCGCATATCTTTTGATTTTTCACACATTCCTGAATATAATCCGCCGCTGTCTCCACATAGGGAGGCACATTAAAATTGATCATGCTTTCACTCCTTCTCACCTTTTCCAACTGCCGGTCACGTTCCCGGCCACATTGTCTGTCACCTGACTGATGATGTATTTCGGCCGTCCCTTGACCTCCTCATAGACACGGGCGATATAATGCCCGATGATCCCCAGACTCAGCATGATAAACCCGCCGATGATCAGGATCAACAGGATCACCGTTGTAAAGCCCTCCACGCTGTTGCCCATAAAATAACGCACCAGGGTCTGTATAAACAAAATGATGCTGCCAAAAATCGAAATCACCCCGAACACCGTCACCAGCTGCAGAGGCAGCGTGCTGAAGGAAGTCGCGTTGGCGATGGCATATTTGATCAGGCTCCACAGCGACCACTTGCTCTTGCCGAACTGCCGCTCCCGCACCTCGTACTCCACCGTCTCCGTGCGGAAACCCGCCCAGAAGGTCAGCGCCCGGAAAAAGGTATTCCGCTCCGGCAGGGACAGCAGTACATCCACCACCTTGCGATCCAGCAGCTTAAAGTCCGAGGAAGCGGACATATCCATCTTGATCAGCCTGCTCATAATCTTGTAAAACAGACCGGCGGACAGCTTATATCCCAGGCTCTCCTTGCCGCGGTCGGACTTGATCCCCTCCACAACCTCCGCGCCGGCGTTCCATTTCTCCCACATCGCAAGAATCGTCTCCGGCGGATGCTGCAGATCACAATCCATGACCACCACCGCGTCCCCCGTGGTCAGCTCCAGTCCGGCGAAAATCCCCGCCTCCTTGCCGAAATTGCGGGAAAACTGCGCCCCCTTGATGTGCGGGTTCGCCGCAGCGGCTTTTCGGATCTCCGCGTAGGTCTGATCCGTGGAGCCGTCGCTGATGAACACCAGCTCATAGGCGATGCCCTGCTTCTCCAAAAGTGCGCTGAGCACCTGCGCTGTGTTGGCAATATTCTGTTCTTCGTTGTAGGCCGGCAACACTACGGATAACACTGCCATCGTCAATCTCTCCCCACATTCTCTGTTTTCACATACATCACGCCGTCCACCACCTGCACGGAGGAGGGCGCCGGAAAACTCTCCATCTCTATATATTCCTCCGAGAAATAGATGTCCTGCATCTCCTCGGGTGTCATCATATTCAGACTCGCCCCTAAATAGTTGCGAATAAATACTTCGTAATTCTCTCCTGTGTAGAGGAGCGTATCTCCGTTCAGACCGATCATATTCGAAGTCACCGGCAATGTGATGTCCGTGACCGGAAACGGATTATACCCGACCACACCCACCATGGCGATCGGGATCCCCTGATAGTAGCCCGGTGTCTGCTCGATCCGGTCTAACAGGCGCACGCAGTACGCATAGGTCTTCTCATAGCGCTTCTGCAGATTGGAATATCCGATGTTGTCCGTCACCGCATAGTGGAACACCAGCACGAATGCCGCCGCGCATCCGATCCACTGCGCCAGCCTGCCCATCGATGCCGATTGTTTTGATCCGCCGGATACTAACGCCGCGCATCTGCTCACAAACGCCGTCATCATCATGGGAAACAGCACCCACTGATACCGCATGAGCAAGTGATAGGTCACCTCCGGCGAAATCACCAGAATCACATTGGCCGCCGGCGGAATCACGAGCAAGGTCATTGCCATTATAACGAAAAAGAACGGATTCTTCCACCATTTTCTCTGCAGCGCCTGTCCCACAAGCGCGAGAGCTAACGCCAGCACAAGTGCCGCGCAACACGCAAGCGAAAGACCGCTGTGGAACACCACATTCCCCTTCAAAGTGAAGCTGGCAAAATCACGATACAGCCCCACGATCGTCGCAAGGCTAAATCCGCTGCCTGCTGCCATCTGATCCATCCCCTGGTAGGGGACAAGCTCCTTGCCCTGAATCAACAGCAGCAGCTGCAGCAATCCATAGTAGCAGGCAACACCCAGCACGCCCATGTACAGATAAGGCAGCACCGCCTTTATCTTCGCAGACAGTGTGATGTCACCCGCAGCCTTTGCAGCCGCCGTCCCGCGCTCCCCCATACAGATGAGCAGCACTTCATAGATACACAGCAGGATCGCAAACGGCAGATACGCCTGATAAGTGCCCATGCTGAATGCCAGACAGACCGCCCCTGCCAGAAACCCTTTTTTCCATTTCTTCGTACACAGGACAGCCAGTACCGCAAGCAGCAGCGCCAACATATAGCCATCCAATGTAAACACATACGCAAACGTGGACGCCAGCGCCGGAAAGCTCACCAGCAGACCGCAGACCAGCACAATCGACACCGTGTCCGAAAGCTCCCACAGCGCCGTGAGCGCTGCCGCCGCGAGTCCCAGGAACACAAGTCCGAGCAGACCGATGACCCAGGGCAGCGTGAAGTAAGAAGAAAAGCCGCACGCAACCGTGAGAAACCACCTGCCGGAGGTGATCATATTCTGATCAAAATACAGGCTGTCCAGTCCGTCATGATTCGGTATATCCATCAGCATTGCCGGGAAGTGAATGAGCAGGCCGATGACAAACGCCGCGATGAACGCCGTACGATATTCTTTTTTGATCTTGCCAAAAGCCGCAGTCAACATCTGACCCGGCGTTTGTTCCGTCAGAAACATGTCCTACTCCCTTCTAACGAACCTGTTGTATCTGTTCCGCAAGGATATGGGCAATCTGCCTTCTGCTCTCCGCATTGGGATGCAGCCCGTCCACCGTATAGGTCTTCCAGTCCGTCCATTCGTCATGGGTGTACAGCCCGTGATAGAGATCCACACACTCCAGTCCGTATGCGTGGGCAACCTCCTGCTCCTTCTCCACATAAGCGGCCAGCAGTGCATCCCCTGTCCGGTACTCCTCGCAGGTCTGTTTTTTGGACAGGTACCACGCGTACGTCGGCGTCACCAGCACAATCCGCAGCGTGGGATATTTGCTCTGTATCCCTTCGATCGTGCTGCGCAGCGCCCCCGCATAGGTTGACTCATCCAGCGGATCCGCCGCATTGTCCGTCGGTAATCCCGCGTGATAATCATTGAGGCCGAACGACAGCACCAGCACCTGCACCTGTGCAAAATCAATGTCGTCCAGCGCGTCAATTGTCTCCTCGAAATAGTCTGTGATCTCCCTGCGGCTGCGCACCGTCTGCTGCACGCCGAAATCCTCCGCTTCGATCGCCTTGGACAGGCTGATCATGTTCAACAGCTCCATGGTGTAATTGTCGCTCGCGTCCGCCTCATTGCGCGCCATACAGGTACCGCCGAACGCTCCGTTAAACACGGAGCTTCCCAGTTCCTGCGCAAGCAGCGCCGGTATGGATGTCTCGTCTCTGCAAAGTCCCATCAGGCTGTCTCCCAGGACCACCACGTCGTAGCGTGTCTGCGCCTTAGAGGGACCGAAGGCCTGCCAACCCACAGCTGCGATCAGCAGCGCCAGACATCCTGCCGCAAGCCAGTATATGATGTTTGCCTTATTCTCTGTACCGTGGCTCACTTATGATTCTCCATCTGATTCCTCTGTCTCCGCAAACAGTGCCTGCGCCAGTCGCCGCGCCCCCCGGCCGTCGACCAGTGCGCGCTCCCGCGCGGAATACCGCTCCCGCGCCCCGGAGTCCTCGCGAAGTGTCTGGAAGCACTGTCTGATCTGTGCAAGGCACGCCTCTCGCTCCCTGTGCCACGCGCCGGCACTGCCGGCCGTGTCCGTCTCACGCAGATATGCCGCCAGCGCCTCCTGATTCTCCGCGTAGGCAAAACAGATCAGAGGCACACCCACCGCGCACAGCTCATACACCGTGCTGCCGCCGGCGGTGATCGCCAGATCGCATTGTGCCATCAACTGCACCATATCCTGCACATCATAACAGATGCGGATGTTCGTCTGCCGTGCGGCACGCGCCGTCCAATCCGCAAAATGCGGGTTGAATCGCCCGACCAACACATGAAAAGTGATCTGCGGATCATAAACCGCATCCAGAATCGCTCCCGCAATATTGTCCGCATCCCCGCCACCTGTGGTGAGCAGCACGTCGCGCACCGTCTCCCGCGGCACATAGGCCGTCTTTTGAAACTGCGCCCGCAGGGGCACATACGAGGCCCCCAGAATCCGCCGGACAGACTTTCCCGCATACAGCCGTTCATACAGCGCGCCGTCTGCGAACACGTTGTAGTTGATCACGCCGTCCACCGGATACGCATGATTTTGCAGATCATCCATCAAAAATACACGACCATAGGTCTGCAGCTGCTGCAAATAATGGTCTGTCACATAATAACTGTCCACAAGGATCGTATGGCCCGCCGTCCGAAGGAAGCAATCCCAAGCACACGCGCCGTCTGCGTCAGCCGGCGTGCCCGTACCTCCCGCAGTCTCCCGCGCCGGCACAAGCTCTGTCTCCGGCTGCCGGTAATCCGTGTGCAATACGCCCGCCGCGAACCCTCTCCCGCGCACCAACGCCGCCGATTCCTCGTCGGCTGTCAAAAACAGCACCTCTCTGTCCGCCGCCTCCGCGATCGTCAGACACCGCATCAGATGTCCGGCGCCTATCCTCGCGTTTCCATCTGCACGAATGATCCACATATGCGCCCCGTCCTCCGATTTTCTCTGTCCCTTTTGTCCTATCTTGTATGCTATGCAAATCCTACGCTATTCAAACTGCACAAGATCCCAGCGCATAGGCGTTCCCAGCTTGGCATCCCGCGTGATCTTCCTGCCGAGGATCTCCTCGTAATGCTTCGTGTGCAGGCCGCAGCCCGGGCGCACCGACCGCAGATTCTCCGGCGTGAACACATCCCCCGCACGCATATCCTGCGCCACGAACAGGGAGCGGGAATGCTCCCTCTCCCGCGCCTGCTTCTCTGTCAACTCATACGTTACAGTGCCAAGCGCTTTCTCAATCTTGCGGATATTCTCCACCATGAGCGCGAATTCCTCCGGCTCCATGGAAAATGCGGCATCCGCACCGCCGTCTGCCCTGCGCAGCGTCAGATGTTTCTCCACCACCTTGGCGCCCAGCGCCACTGCGGCATCCGCCACGGCATGTCCCATGCTGTGATCGGACAGTCCCGTCAGACAGTCAAAGGTCTGCGCCATGGAGGGAATCGTCTTTAAGTTGATATCCTCATAGGGTGCGGGATAGGAGGACGTACATTTGAGCAGAATCACATCCTCATTTCCCTCCGCCTTACAGGTATCGAGCGCAAGCTCAATATCCGCCAGTCTCGCCACACCCGTGGCAAAAATCATCGGCTTCTTCAGTCTCGCAATCTTCCTGATCAGCGGGATATCGTTGATCTCAAAGCTCGCGATCTTATATGCCGGCACCTGCATCCTCTCGAGGAAATCGACCGCCGTGAAATCAAAGGGAGACGAGAAGAATTCCAGTCCCATCCGGTGCGCTTCCTCCTGCAATTTCGGCTGCCACTCCCAGGGCGTATAAGCCGTCTCGTATAATTTGTGGAGTGTCGTTCCGTCCCAGATCGTCCCCTGCGTGATCTGAAAACAGGGATCATTGCAGTCGAGCGTAATGGTGTCCGCCGTATAGGTCTGGATCTTCACCGCATCCGCGCCCGCGTCCTTCGCCGCCTGCATCACCGCCACCGCCCGATCATAGTCCATCAGGTGATTCGCAGACATCTCCGCTATGATAAACGTGGGAGAATCCGCGCTGATGATATGCTTTCCGAATTGAATCTGTTTGTTCATTGCGCTCACCTCACAAATACGATCTTTTCATAACGCTTACTGTCACGGATTTCCCGCCAGTGCTCGGCCGTCATCCGCATAAAGGTCACATCATAGTAGTCGTCATTTTTCAAAATATGGTTCTTTTTCTCCTCGACTACTTCACAGCCGCAGATCTTGTGCAGCTGAATGACACCTTTATTCAGCGTAAACACATCGCTGATCACCGCGCTTTTCCCGAGCTCGACCAGCGCGTAATCATACATGCTCATCTCCAGCGCCAACGCCGTCTGGATGCTGCGTAGCTTCTGCTCGCCCACATAGTACGCCCAGCCCAGGATACCGTCCGGCCGGGTGAGCCCTGTGAGATTGATCACGCCCGCGGGCGCGCCGTTTACCTCGATAAGCCAGTAGCGCACATCCGCATTTTCCCGTATCCCCTGAAGCCACTTTTTCTGTCCCTCCAGGGTCAGCTGCGGATCCGTATTCATGTAGCGGGTGATCTCCGCTGCCATGCGCCAGCGCATGATGCTTTCCAGATCCCCCTCCTCGATGGCACGCAATGTCACGCTCATACGCAACCCGCCTTCTCAAGCAACTCCTGCATACTCTGTAACGCAATGGCATCGTCCAGCGGAATCGAGAGACCCAGTTGCTCCTCCAGCTCGCCGATGATGGTCACATGCATCAGGGAATCCCACTCCTCCACATCTTCGATCAACGTGTCCAGCGTGATCGTTCCCACCGGCACGCCGAGGATATCCTCTATCAATGCAATGATCCGCTCCTGCAGATCCTGTTTTTCCTGATTCTTCTCATCGCTCATATTCGTTCCTACACCTTTCAATCGTAACAGCACACCCTGTCGGC
>JAFVAO010000079.1 GCA_017480445.1 Lachnospiraceae bacterium | reverse complement strand
CCCGCTCCTCCTCACGCATAAATTCCTGCTGCAGCAGACATTCCATGTCTTCCGTTGCAAAGGTTTCGGCAAAAATTGTGTAAACGGTCTGCAGGAAGCTGTACGAGGGGAAGAAAACCATATAATTTCCATGACGATTCTTCACAACCTCGTAGATATAACGTGCAATCCGCTCATATTCCTCCGCGGATCTGCGGGAAAATTTACTGGTGACGTCATCCGCAATAAATAACGCCCGTTTTTCATTGTTGAAAATGGATTTGGCATATACTTCATAGTCTTCCTTTTCGCCGCCCAACAACTCTTTATAGTACTGGATCGGCAGAAACGTGGCCGAAAATAGGATGGCGCTGCGCCCCCGCGCCATGCACTGGCGCAGATTCTCTCCGGGGTGTACGCAAAACAGCTTCAGCAAAAAGCTTCCGTCCTCGCGCAGCTGCGTGTATTTGGTATAATGCTCGTCCACACATTCATAAATGTTCAGGAAATGCGCAACTTCAAAATAAAACTGCAAAATTTCTTCCCGAACCGGCAGTCTGACCTCCTCCTGCTCCCCCAGATAATCTGCCATCGTACTGTACAATTGCATGAGCGCCTTTGTAAAATCATCGATTTCCTCCACCACGCACGCATCCTCACACATACGCTTCATCGCCAGAAGAGCCCGATTACACTTTTCCAGTCGCTGCTGCAATTTCTCTCCATAGCCTTCTCGTAGTAAGAGGCTGGTCTTATTTCCATATCGGCTGTTATTTATCTCTGATTGTGCACTCTTTTCCGGAGCGAATACACTGACCGATGTCTCGGTCTGTACATCACGTGACACATCTGTCGTTTCCAGTGTCAGCTGTCCGGGAACCTGTTTTTTGTGCTCTTTTTTCTCCATTTCAGACAGCACTGCCTGATGGATACTCTTTTTGAGTGACAGAAAATCCTCTTTCACAAGTGACGCGCTGTACATCTCCCTTCCTCGCTCCAAAAGGTTATGTGCCTCGTCAATCAGGAACAGATAATTCTGGCTCCCGCCCTCCGCAAAAAAGCGTTTCAGATACACGTGCGGGTCAAAGAGATAATTGTAGTCTCCTATGATGCCATCTGCAAAAAGGCTGATATCGAGCGACAATTCAAACGGACACACCTGATGCCGGCGCGCATAGTGCTCGATTACTTCTCTACTGTATCGCTCCTCGGATACCAGCAGATCATACACTGCATCGTTGATGCGATCGTAGTGTCCTTTTGCATACGGACATGCCTCGGGATTGCATTCCGTCTGTTCCTGAAAGCAGATTTTTTCCTTCGCGGTCAGCACAATACTCTTAAAGTGTAATCCGTTCCCCCGAAGAAGGGCCAGGGTGTCATCCGCAACGGTGCGCGTAATCGTTTTCGCCGTGAGATAGAACAGTTTCTCTCCCATATCTTTTCCCATTGCTTTGACCGCCGGAAAAAGAGCGGAAATGGTCTTCCCCACGCCGGTAGGCGCTTCCAGAAACAATTTTTTCCCATGGTAAATGGTTTGATAGACATAAGAGACCAGCTCTTTTTGCCCTTCTCTATAGGGAAAAGGGAATTCGAGCTGCACAATCGACTGCTGCCGGATTCCACGCCATTTCCAGTTGTAATCCGACCATTTGCGATATTCCCGAATCAGTGTCTGGAACCACCGCTCCAGCTGCGGGAATGTATAATCCTCATAAAAATAGCGCGTCTGTTCCGTCTCTATATGACAGTAGGTCATTCTGACACGGATTTCGCTCCGCGGCTTTTGCAGACAATACAGATATGCATAACATTTTGCCTGGGCGAGATGTACCGGCACCGGCTGCTTCATGCGATGGATGTCGCGATAGGTCCCTTTAATCTCATCGATGACCACGCCGTTCTCATTTTCGATCACGCCGTCAGCACGTCCTTCCACCACCAGACGATAATCCTCCGTCTCCAAGGTATAGTGCAGCGGAACCTCCGCCTGATAGTCCGCGCCCATTTTCCGCTGAATCATGCGATGGATTCGACCGCCCTCCTGCATCGCATCCTCATGCATAGCCTGGTGCCGCTGATCGATATCTCCCTCTCTGAGCAGAAATTCCACCAGTCCGCGCACAGAAACGCGCACTTCTCCCTTGGGCATCTCTATCCTTATATTTTCATTGTCAGCCGACGCAACCATGATCTGATCTTCCATTCTCTTCACCCCTTATATAGTACTCCCGGATGATCGGCGCGTCAATTCATATCCTGTTTTGCGTCGCGGTCCCATTGGCGGTGCTGTCCCGTCAGTGGCACTGTGTCTCATCGGCGGCATGTGTGCTGTCCGAAAACTCTGTCATAAACCGCCGTAAGTGCAGTGGTAGCAGGTTCTGCTGCAGTTTTGGATTGCGGCGTTCGTCAATCGCAATGTGTCTGCAAAAATCCTGAAACAGCGCGCGATAGTCCGCCTCCCGGGCAGATCTGTGCAACCGCTCCTCTCCCATTTCCGCACCATGCAGCAAAAACGGCTCCTTCCCCTGCGGATGTACGCTAGCAATTTCTCGTTTTACATCATATATGATAAAATTTTCCTCCGGAAAGCGGTCCGCAAAATGGGGCAGCAACAGCGGCAGCTGGTGATTTTTCGGGCAAAACTGTGCATACAGGATATCGTCCGCAAGCTCTTCAAACCGCAGGAAGCCGCGCAGGTGACAGAACTCTCGCTCCACATTGCGGGACAGCTGAAACGCCTTGTGCACCTCCGGGTCTGCCAGAGCGTCAAACAGATGACCGTTTCCGTATTGCAGGGTCAGCCCCAAAGCAATCGTGCGATAAACCGCCTGCGCCTTGTCCGGGTCATCCGCCGCCAGTGCAAAGCACACGCGTTCATAGTCCTTCTGCCCAAACCGCCGGATCAAGGTGCGCATCACCTTCTCGGAACAGGCGGCGTCCGGCTCACATCGCTGCACCGTTTCAAATAAGCGCACTTCATCATCCAGTGCAAGCCGCACCTGTTCTCGCGGCAGTCTCTCCGCGTAGATCCTGTAGACCGCCGTAAATATGCCCTCCAGACTATCCTCGCATCTGTATACAAGCATTTCCCCGCTCCTTACCATGCACCCCTTCACAGCTCTCCCACAGCGGTGCGCCTCTGTTCAACCGCCGGCACCTCACATGTGTACAAATCATCGTCAAACAGCGTCATTTGCCAATAGGTCATGCCATCGCTGCCCAGACGTATGCGTTCCTCTTTTTCCGTCAAATGACGCACAATATAGTCCTCATCCAGTCGGACCGGATACATCATTTTCCCGCTGCACGTGATGAAAAAGAGTGCTCTCTTCAGAACCACGCCCAGCTTTTTCAGGTCCTCAAAGGTGAGATTCGCACTTCTTCTGGCCGCCAGAATCCTTCTGGCACTATTCACGCCGATCCCGGGCACACGCAGCAGCTGCTCCGATCCCGCACGGTTGATCTCCACCGGAAAACACTCCAGATGCCGGATCGCCCAATCCTCCTTCGGATCCAACAACACATTAAAAAAGGGGCGCTTCTCACTTAACAGCTCCTCCGCTGAAAAGCCATAAAACCGCAGCAGCCAATCCGCCTGGTACAGTCTGTGTTCCCGCAGAAGCGGCGGTCCTCCGGGCAGCGCCGGAAGCTGATCATCCTGATTTACCCGCACAAACGCCGAATAAAATACGCGCTTCAGCGCAAATTTCTGATACAGATTCTCCGCCACATTCAGAATCTGATAATCGGATTCTCCCGTCGCGCCGATGATCATCTGGGTCGACTGGCCGCCCGGCACGAACTGCGGCGCATGCTTATAAAGCGCAACCTCATCCTTATTTTGTACAATGCCGGTCTGGATCTGCCGCATCGGCGTCAGGATATTTTTGCGGTGCTTATTGGGCGCAAGCCTGCGCAGTCCCTCTGCCGTCGGGAGCTCCAGATTGACGCTCATACGGTCCGCCCAGAATCCGGTCTGCCGGATCAGCTCACTGTCAGCGCCTGGGATGGCTTTTACGTGAATGTATCCGCCAAAACCATATTTTGTACGGAGCAAGCAGACCGTCCTGCACAACAGTTCCATGGTAAATGTGGGACTTTCTATAATACCGGAGCTTAAAAACAGCCCCTCAATATAATTCCGTCGGTAAAACTGTATCGTCAGTTCACAGATCTCCTCCGGCGTAAAGGTAGCGCGGGGAATATCGTTCGACCGGCGGTTCAGGCAGTATTTACAATCGTAGATACACTCGTTCGTCATGAGAATCTTCAGCAGAGAGATACACCTGCCGTCGGCGGAAAAGCTGTGGCAGATGCCGGACGCAGCACAGTTCCCCATACGCCAGGCACCTCCGACTCCGGTTCCACCCCCAGCTCCGGCTCCACCGCCCATTCCGATTCCTGCTCCCGCATGGCTGCCGCCCCCGTAACGCCCCCTGCCGCGTCCGCTCGCACCGCTCCTGTCCACGCCGCTGGAGGTACAAGCCACATCGTATTTGGCCGCATCTGTGAGTATTGCCAATTTCTCCATCAACGCATTTTTTGCCCCGGGTACCATACTTTCCATTGCCGCAACCCCTGTCTCAATCTCAAGCAGAACATTTGTTCTGTTTTTAGCATAGCACATATGTTCTGTTTTGACAAGAACTTTTGCGTGCTTTGCACCAAAAAACTATTGCAAATTTCAGTAAAAAGCGGTTAAATAGTATCGTGGAGTGTGTATTGTTCCGCTCCAAATCTGAAATCAGGAGAACTTATTTTTTATGGCCAAATTAGTGATTCCCTCTAATTACAAGTCTGAACTCAACCTTTACGAAACACAGGTTGCGATCAAGACGGTGAAAGATTTTTTCCAGTCTCTTCTTGCAGAGCGTCTGCAGCTGCTGCGCGTATCCGCGCCGCTTTTTGTGGAGCCTTCCTCCGGATTAAATGACAATTTAAACGGTGTGGAACGGCCTGTGAGCTTTGATATCGGCGAGCAGGAGGGCGCAGTCGGCGAGATCGTACAGTCGCTGGCAAAGTGGAAACGTTACGCGTTGAAAAAATACGGATTTGCAGCAGGTGAGGGTCTGTACACCGACATGAGCGCGATCCGCAGGGACGAGGAGACCGATAATATTCATTCCATCTATGTGGATCAGTGGGATTGGGAAAAAATTATTACCAAAGAAGAGCGCACTCTGGACACGCTGAAGGCGACGGTGCGGACTGTATACAAGGTGTTGCGCAAAACAGAAAAATATATGTCCATTCACTATGACTACATTGAGGAAATCCTTCCCCCCGATATTTTCTTTGTTACGACCAAGGAATTGGAGGAGATGTTCCCCGACAACACCCCCAAGGAGCGTGAATATTATATCACCAAGGCCAAGGGTGCTGTCTGCATCATGCAGATCGGGGATAAGCTTGAGAACGGCAAGCCCCACGATGGGCGCGCGCCGGACTATGATGATTGGGCGCTCAATGCAGATATTGTGGTATATTATCCGGTTCTGGATATCGCACTGGAGCTTTCCAGCATGGGTATCCGCGTGGACGAACAGTCCTTGATGGAACAATTGGAAAAAGCCGGCTGTATGGAGCGTGCACAATTGCCCTTCCATCAGGCGATCCTGCACAAGGAACTGCCCTATACGATCGGCGGCGGCATCGGACAATCACGCATTTGTATGTTCTTTTTGCGCAAGGCACATATCGGCGAGGTACAGTGTTCTCTCTGGCCTGATCACGTCATGAAAACAGCAAAAGAAAAAGGTCTGCAGTTGCTATAACTGCAGACCTTCTTTTTCTCTAAAGCGCTATTATCTCGCACTTTCCAGCAGTACAAATTTATCATTTTGAAATGTTAATTCGTAATTTGATTTTGAAAGATAATCCTGTAACAACGCTATTTTTCGGTCATTTGCCTGTATTTTTTCTATCTGTTTCTCTCCCAGCCCACGATCTTCCAGCGCCTGCACACCACCCTGCATGTAAAGCATGTAGGTACGCTCCAGCAGAACCACCGGCTTCTGTGCCTTGCCGGCTGTTTCATCCAGCTTTTGTTCCATCACCTGCACGCTATAGGAAGGCAGGTCACTCCACGGATTGAACGCTGAAGGCATCTGCAGATAATAGGACATCGCCGGAATATAGCCGAACAGAATGACTTCCTGCCCCGTCAGATTATGCGCCTGTGCATAGTCGCTGATCTCCTGCATCCAGACGGCACGCTCCGGATTCATCCGAATTCCCTTAAGAACGTCATTGTGATCGATGGTCTCCCGTGCATCCTGCACACCGGTTGCCTCCGCGAACACAAAACTACCGCCAAACATGAGGCTTTGAAAAATGAACAATCCCACAAGCGCAACGACTATCACTTTTACCGGGAACAAAGAAACCCATTTCCAGTATGTCCCCGGGAATGGCAGCTTGGGAAGATACCTCACAAAGCGATACAACAGCCACAGAATGTACGGTGCCGGTAGAAACAGGTGATTGTAGCTCGGCATATTTCCATTGTTGCTCCCGATAGATGTCAGCAGGATCATCAGCACTGCCAGCGCCGCCAGCAGTTTTTCCCGCGCCTCCAGAGACGGGCGCAGCATCTGTATACACAGCATCCCCAACGCCAGCGTCAGAAAAGATATACCCGGCCGGAAAATCGATCCGTACGTAAAAAACTGCAGTGAAGAAAAGCCCCGACGATACAGCCAGCCAATCATCAGCGCCGCCACCAGGCACCAGCCGACCGCTGCACCTTTACACAACATCAGGGCCGGCACGGCACTGATGTTGCCCTGTACAGCACTCGTCTGACTCCACCTGCGAAGTACGGTAAACACCACCGTACCCACCAACGCAATCACTGCGATGCGTTCTATCCAGTAAAGGTTATCTACATACTCAAACACCATCTTCGCGACCATGGAGGTGGATTTATAATCCGGTGCGGCATCCGTCATATCAAACAGGCGCCGGATCCCTTGCACATAATTTGTCATACCATACCGAACATGAATATAGAGAAAGCACACCGCCAATATCGACAGATAGCCCCCCAGACACCAGCCGGTATAGCGCACCAAACGTTTCCAGAAGGCATCCTTTGACATCTCTTTGCTCTCCCAGACTGCATACGCCCATACCGCCAGGATCAGTGCTGCCTCCGGCAAATTGGAAAACCGCACAAACACATTCATGCCCAGACAAATGCCTGCAGCATACAATAACCACATATTTTCATTTGTTAAACCATGATATAATAAAATCACGCACCCAGTAAATAAAAAATAGGTCAAATAATTGTACAACAGTGCGGTCGGGCACCAACACAGGCTAATCGCCACCAATTCGCCCAAAAAGGCAATTTCCGCCGGCATGTGTAGCGAACGCGTACTAAACCAATAAGCCATCAGAGCAAGCCCGCTCACGGTCAGCCCTGTATACACATTCATGCCAATCAGACAATTGCCGCCGGGCAAACGTGTAAACACATGCCCTACCACATTTGAAAGAAAAGTTGCAAAAAACCACATGGAATCCATATGCTCCAAACCCATATATTGAAAGTTAGCATAGTTATAGCCGGTATCCCAGAAGTCCACCCCCCAATGGACATGGCGCAATGGGTACAACAACAAAAAAAGAAGCAACAGCGGCTCCCACCTGATCCGTTTTGATTGTACCGTTTCCTCTCGCTTCATGCTTCCTCCATTACCGCATCAGCCCGGGCCAGCAAAGCTTCCCATCGCTGCCCCGCTTTCGTTTTTGCAAGTATTCTTGCAAAAATGCCAGCCAGAATACTGCGCAACCAATCCACCACTATGCCCACTGCGAACACACTTAAGACCGCTGAAGCTGTTCGCAACAACAATTGGGCCACCGAATGGATCTGCTCTACCCCAAAAATTCT
>JAFVAO010000078.1 GCA_017480445.1 Lachnospiraceae bacterium | reverse complement strand
GCTCGTCAGGTTATGCGTCCGCGGGCTTATTCTCGTCCTGCTTCTGCTCGTCAGGTTTTTCGTCTGCAGGCTTGTTCTCGTCCTGCTTCTGCTCGTCGGTTTTCTCGTCTACAGGTTTGGCTTCGTCCTGTTTCTGCTCATCCGGTTGTGCATCCTCCGGTTGGCAATCGGCAGGACAGTTCAGGGTCGGATCGCATGTGTCAGGCAGCTGGATCTGGCAATTGGGCAGCTGGTACACATAGACGCCGCAATTGGGCGTACAGCTTTGATCTCCACAGAGTGCGTCCAGATCATCTGCTGAGATGCCGAAGTCTGTAAGCAGCTCCTTGACGTTGTCCGGAAGACAGACCGTACCGCAGGTGTTCTTGGATGGACACGCGGAGTCAGATGGACACGCGTTATTGGGCGTCATTCGGATCACAGAGACACGCGGCGCAGCCTGTGCCTGTATGGGTGCCTGTAGCAGTGCAAGTCCCGCCAATGCGGCGGCAAATAAACGAATTGGTTTCTTCATATTGTACCTCCTTGAAATATTACGAAATTGTTACAACTTTGTTACAAGGAGATTGTATCACGAGAAACCCCAAGAAGATAGCGGTAATTATTGGCAGGCGTCAGCATCCTCCTTCTGTGTGGCCAGAAGGAGCTGTTCTTTGACGTAAGAAAGGGACACAGGGGTATACCGGATCCGCTCGACGCTGACGCAAAAGCTTCGGGAGCTGTAGTCCTTATAGGTCGGATTGGCATGTACATGACCGAAGATATTGGCATAGGGCATATTGCGGTTCACATACAGCGGCTCATGGGACAGGATAAAAAATTCCTGCAGGATCACCGGCAGATCGTACACCTCCGCAAAGCCGATCGTCCTGTAATAGGCGTTATCCCTGTGATCGTGATTGCCCTTGATTAGATATTTGACACCGTTTAAACGGGAGATATATTGCTCGTTGCCGATATCCCCCAACAGGTACACGCTGTCTGTCGGCTGCACGGTGTTGTTCCAATTGGTGATGATCGCCTCATTCATTTGCGCCGTGCTCGCAAAAGGCCGGTTCTCATATCTCCGGATATCGTCATCGTCAAAATGTGTATCTGCTAAAAAATAGATTGCCATCGTTTCCGCTCCTGTCATCCGATTTGCAATGATTGGAATACAAAATGATCAGAATATAAAATGATCAGCATTTGCATGTGTTCATATCGGTTTGTGTGATTGATGATTTTATTATACTATGGGAGCAGGCGGAGAAACAAGAAAGAATGTGCGGCAGCATAAATTTGTGGTAAAATGAAACAGTAAACAGTTTCTGCGTAAAGAACATGCGCAGAAATTATGGTAAAATAGAAACGGAAGTGCAGCGGAAAATCGAAAAAGCAGAAAGAAAAGGGCAGGCGGAGAGGAACCAATATGAAGATACGAACGGGAAATAGAAGGACAACAAATGGACGGCTGGCAGATCAACAGACGGCACAGCAGCGGGTGCAGCGGGCAGGCGTGGTGTTTTTAGTGTGCAGTCTGCTTGCGCTGGGCGGATGCGGTGCGCAGAAGGATGCACTGCCGACGATAGAGGAGTTGGTGCCGGAGAGCGTGTCGGAACAGACGAGGGAAAGCGCAACGGACACGGAAATGGCCGCATATACAGGAGAGGATGCGAAAGCAACGTCGGAAGCATCTGCGGCAGAGGATCCACAGGCAGGCACAGATGCTGCGGGAGCTGCGGATGCGCAGGCACAGGCAGCGCAGCAAGCGGCGACGGAAAGCCAGGCGGCACAGGAAACGCCGGCGCAGGAGGAACCGTCTAAGTCGTCCGCGGCGACAGAGGCTTCGGCAGAATCCGCGACAGCGGAGCCCGCGCAGGAACCGGCACCCGCTGAAAAGCCGGCAGCAGGCGCAAACGGCAGATTGGTGGCCATTGATCCAGGGCATCAGGCCAAGGGTAACAATGACAAAGAACCCATCGGCCCCGGCGCGACCCAGACGAAGGCGAAGGTGGCCAGCGGCACGCGCGGCGTGGTCAGCGGGTTGGCAGAGTACGAACTGACGCTGGCCGTATCCTTAAAGCTGCGGGATGAACTGCAAAACAGAGGCTATGAGGTGTTGATGATCCGCACGACCAATGAGGTTGATATCAGCAATGCGGAGCGCGCACAGATGGCCAACGATGCGGGGGCGGATGTGTTTGTGCGCATTCATGCGGACGGTTCAGACAACAGCAGTGTGCACGGTGCGGAGACCCTCTGTCAGACACCGGCCAATCCCTATAACGCGTCGTTGTACGGCAACAGCAGGGCGCTTGCGGATGCCGTGCTCGACGGCATGGTGGCGGCGACCGGCGCGAAAAAACGCAGTGTGATCGAGACGGACACGATGTCCGGCATCAATTGGTGCCAGGTGCCGGTGACCATTGTGGAGATGGGCTTTATGACCAATGCGGAGGAGGATCGCCTGATGGCGACAGAGGAGTACCAGCAAAAGCTGGCAAACGGCATGGCAGACGGCATAGATGCGTATTTTGCACAAAATTAGCGGGCAGAGATATGAACAATATTCACAAAAATGGATTTTGGGGCAAAAAAAGCTGACATGCGCGGGTTTATTTTGCTAAAATAAGGGTATAACATCAGTATAAAGGGCAATTTGCCCGTTGGGGTCACAATACGCCGCACGGCGGCAGAAAGGATGGGAGTTGTGTTTCAGAAGGGTGAATATGTTGTAAGCGGAAACAAAGGAGTCTGTGTTGTCGATGATATCACCACGCTGGATATCTCCGGAGTGGACAGAGAGAGGGAATATTATATTCTCAAGCCGATCTATATGGCGGGCAGCACGGTGTATGTACCGGTGGATACGGCGGATACTTCGATGCGTCGGGTTCTGAGCAAGGAAGAGGCAGACAAGTTGATCCATGATATTCCGGGGATTCCTCTGATCACCATATCGAATGATAAGCTTCTGGAGCAGGAATACCGTGGCTGCATGAAGACCAACGACTGTGCGGAATGGATCCGGATTATCAAGACGATCTATCTGCGCAAACAAAAGCGGATTGAGGCGGGGCGCAAGGTGACGGCCGTGGACGCGAAATATTTCCGGTTGGCGGAGGATAATCTGTACGGCGAACTGGCCGTGGCGCTGGAGATGCCGCGCAACGAAGTGGAGAGTTATATCACGAGAGAGATTGACAAATAATTGGACTTTACATTCTGACGAGAATGGTATATGATGGACTATAGTAAAAAGCGATGACGGAGAACGAATTTGCTGTATGCGGGTGTTACAGAGAACTGTACCTTGAGGATCCGGAAGGACTCATGGCTGAGAGTGCAGGTGCCTGAGGCAGAGGAGACCGCTCCCGAGCTGCGTGCGAGAAAGTCTGCCTCGGATAGATAGGGGACGCAAGCATAGCCGTCAGTCCACGTCACGGACAATTGAGTGAAACAGCAAGGTGGAACCGTGTTTGAGTTTTCAGGCACCCTTGGAGCGATCCGGGGGTGTTTTTTCGTATAGGATTCGAGAGTCAAAAGTACTTTCCCAGAACCAGATGTGGCTAATTACACAATAAGATTATGAGTTTGTGCTGCGGAACTGAGACCAGTGGAACATTGGAAGCCAATGGTTCCAATGTTCTGCGTATTGGGCTCAGTGAAGCGCTCTGCACATCCGAATAATCGTTTGTGTAATATGCCACATCGAGACTTACGAATATGCGTTTGCCAGAAAGTGCGTCCGTTAGGACGTATTCAAATTAAAACAGAGAGGAGAAAATCATGAAGATTGTTTACAGAGACGGCAATGTGACGGAGTGTCCCGAAGAGGAGGTAACGCATGTGCTGCGCCATTCGGCGGCGCACATCATGGCACAGGCGATTCAGCATCTGTTCCCGGAGGCGGATTTCGGCTATGGTCCTGCCACGGAGAGAGGCTTTTACTACGACGTGGATCTGGGCGATCGGAAGCTGACGGATGAGGATCTGGCAGCGATCGAGCAGGAGATGAAGAAGATCGTCAAGGCCAATCTGCCCATCAAGCCGTTTATTCTGCCCCGCGATGAGGCGGTGAAGCTGATGCATGAGCGCGGCGCGAAATATAAGGAAGAGCACATCGGAGATCTGCCGGAGGACGCGGTGATCAGCTTCTATCAGCAGGGCGATTACATCGATATGTGTGTCGGCCCGCACATCACATACACCAAGGCGCTCAAGGCGTTCAAGATTACGCAGCAGAGCGGCGCATATTGGAAAAACGACTCCAAGAACAAGATGCTCACCCGTATCAATGGCGTGGCGTTTGCGACACAGGAGGAGTTGGAGGCTTACGAGAAACAGCAGGAGGAGGCACGTGCCAGAGATCATCGGAAGATCGGCAGGGAGATGTCCCTGTTCATGACAGACGATCTGATCGGCAAGGGTCTGCCCATGTTTTTACCCAAGGGCTACACGGTGTGGCAGGAGCTGGAAAACTATATCAAGGAAAAAGAGAGAAAGCTGGGGTATCAGCACGTGATGACGCCCTGCGTGGGAACGGTGGCGCTGTACCAGACCAGCGGACACTGGGCACATTACAAGGCGAATATGTTCCCGGCGATGGAGGTAGAGGGAGAAAGCTTCGTGCTGCGTCCCATGAACTGCCCGCACCACATGATGATCTATGCAAATAAGCCGCACAGCTACCGTGAGCTGCCGATCCGTATCGGCGAGATTGCCCATGATTTCCGGTTTGAGTCCAGCGGTACGCTGAAGGGAATCGAGCGCGGCAGACACTTCTGCCAGAATGATGCGCATCTGTTCGTGACACCGGATCAGATCAAGGATGAGGTGAGCCGCGTGGTGGATCTGATCTTTGATGTGTACAAGGATTTCGGCATCACGAATTATCGCTGCGTATTGTCTCTGAGAGATCCTGCGGATACGGAGAAGTATCATCCCGATGACGAGATGTGGAACAAGGCGGAGAGCGCGCTCAGAGAGGTGTTGACGGCGTTGAAGATCGACTTTACCGAGGAGATCGGCGAAGCAGCGTTCTACGGTCCGAAGCTGGATGTGAACGTGCAGCCGGCGGTGGGCGCAGAGTACACGCTTTCCACCTGTCAGCTGGATTTCTGCCTGCCGGCAAAATTTGACCTGAAATACGTGGATTCCGAGAGCAATGAGCAGACGCCGGTGGTGCTGCACCGTGCGATTCTGGGTTCACTGGATCGTTTTATGGCCTATATCATCGAGGAGACCAAGGGCAAATTCCCGGTATGGCTGGCACCTTTGCAGGTGAAGGTGCTGCCGGTCAGCGAGAAGACGCTGGATTACGCGAAGACGGTATACGAGGCGCTGGACAATGCCGGTATCCGCGCGCAGCTGGATGAGCGCAACGAAAAGATCGGCTATAAGATCCGCGAAGCACAGCAGGTGGACAGAGCGCCCTATATGCTGATCCTCGGTGCCAAGGAGGCGGAGGAGGGCAATATCAGTGTCCGCAACCGCGACACGGGCGAGACGGAGACGCTGCAGCTGGATGCGTTTATCCAAAAGGTAAAAGAGGAAATTGCGACGCGCGCACATGCATAAAATGTGTGATATACAGGCACACAATGAAAATATCGTTCTGCCGACGGTCTGTCCCCGTATAAAAGGGCGGGCCGCAGGGTAAACTGATTTTGGTGTATCTATGCGGGATCCCGCAAATCGATTCGAAGGATACGCCAAAAGGAGGAGACCATGGCAGAATTAAAATGTGGCGTCAAAAACTGCAGCTACAACCGGGAGCAGCTTTGCAGCAAGGGGGACATCATGGTGGGAGGCAAGCATGCCTGCAATGAGGATGAAACCTGCTGCGAGAGCTTTGCCAAGCGCAGAGAGGGACATGAGGCGTTTACCAGCGCGCTGGAGCATCCGAGCCGGGTGATCAGCATTGACTGCGAGGCGGTGAATTGCACGTACAACAGTAATTACAAGTGTGTTGCGGAGCATGTGGACATTCACGGCGGCGGAGCGGACAGCGCCAGAGAGACCAACTGTGCCACCTTTATGGAGCGGTAGAGACCCCGGGCCGGCCGGCGCGGAAGCGGTCGGCAAAGGCAAGTTCGGCAAATACAAGCTCACAAACGTAAGCTCGTAAAAGAAAATTCGGCAAAAGAAAGTGCCGAAAAATAAAAAAGGGTATTGACAAAGCGGGAAACGAATGATATCCTTAACAAGTGTGTGAGATGTCACACATAGGCAAACAAGCAGAGTATCCACTCTCACCTTACGGCGATCGGGCTGGTAAGTGTTGATAATCCTTTTGAACAGTTCCGCAGTGCGGCGTGATTTGGGCGTCGGTTTTGCAGAGAACAGGTTTGAACAGATTTTTAGTGGATAGTTATGCTATCCACTTTTTATTTCTTATATGGGAGGTATAAGACCATTAGCGATTTAATGATTAACGAGCAAATTCGTGACAAAGAAGTCCGTGTCATCGGAGAGAACAATGAGCAGCTGGGGATCATGTCAGCGCGGGATGCGTTGAAGCTGGCAGAGGAAGCGGAGTTGGATCTGGTAAAGATCGCACCGACAGCACAGCCCCCTGTGTGCAGAATCGTCGATTATGGGAAATTCAAGTATGAACAGCTTCGGAAGGAGAAGGATGCCAAGAAGAAGCAAAAGGTCATCGAGATCAAGGAGATTCGTCTGTCTCCCAACATCGATACCAACGACTTGAATACGAAGACGAACGCTGCCCGCAAATTTCTTACCAAGGGTGACAGGGTGAAAGTTACTTTGCGTTTCAGAGGTCGTGAAATGGCACACATGAATAACAGCAAACATATTTTGGATGACTTTGCCGAGAAGCTTGCTGATATTTCTGTGGTGGAGAAGGCTCCCAAGGTTGAAGGCAGAAGCATGACCATGTTCCTTGCGCAGAAGAAATAACGCGCAGGCGGCATAGGCGTGCAGGCATCAATATTAATGATTTTAGGAGGAAATAGTTATGCCCAAAATGAAGACAAGCAGAGCAGCTGCTAAACGTTTTAAAGTAACCGGTACCGGTAAGTTGAAGAGAGCTAAGGCTTACAAGAGTCACATTCTGACCAAGAAGAGCACCAAGAGAAAGCGTAATCTGAGAAAGCCCGCTATCACGGATGCAACGAATGTAAAAAATATGAAGAAGATTTTACCCTATTTATAAGTCGGGCAAGGAGGAGAAGGAATCATGGCAAGAATTAAAGGTGGCTTGAATGCCAAGAAGAAACATAATCGCGTACTGAAGCTTGCAAAGGGCTACAGAGGCGCAAGAAGCAAGCAGTACAGAGTAGCAAAGCAGTCCGTTATGAGAGCACTCACCAGCTCCTATGCCGGCAGAAAAGAGAGAAAGCGCCAGTTCAGACAGCTGTGGATCGCACGTATCAATGCGGCAGCAAGATTGAACGGTCTCTCCTACAGCAAGTTCATGTTTGGCTTGAAGCAGGCTGGTGTTGACATGAACAGAAAGATGCTTGCCGAGATGGCAGTAAACGATGCAGAGGGCTTTAAGACGCTCGCTGAGCTTGCAAAGAGCAAAATCGCATAAAAGAGTATTTTTATACTTGACAATCTTAGAATGTTATACTATGATACTTACATCGACAGATAATTTGGGGCTGTCGATGTAAGTGCATAGTGATCTGCCCGGTCACAGTGGGCATTCTTTGGCGTTTCGCCAATGTTTTTCACAATCAGCAATCGAATATTTATATGAAATTGGCAGGCCGAAGAGGGCTTTCTATTGGTAACGTCTCTTTTGTGCTCTGCCGGAAGGAGGAGCATGGGGAAATATGACAATTTAGACAGGCAGTATTTTTCAGATCCGGAGAGGGCTGCGGAGTTGTTTACCGTCGGCATCTTTCACCGTAGGATCAACATTGAAGCGGAGGACATCAAACCGATTGAGCGGACTTACCCGTCCCTTGTGAGCGCGTCGGGTAGTGTGGAGCGGGACGCCATTTTCGTCTGTGAGGCACAGCGGATCAAGTATGGTCTGGAGATCGAGACAAGTTCCGATTATTCCATGCCGCGGAGGTTTCTGACCTATGACGCCTGCGAGTATGAGAAGGAGGCGGGGGAGATCTGGCGCGTACATGAGACGAACAACGATCTGGAGCGGTTCGAGGAGATCAAGAGCAGGATGAAGGCCTCTGACCGGTATCATCCGGTGATCAATCTGCTGTTGTATCTCGGTCAGGGGCATTTTCGGGGACATGATGCGCTGCGGGGATTGTTTGCCGTGCCGGAGGATATCAAGCCGTTCGTGTTCGAAAAGATACAGAACTATTCCTATGCACTTTTGGAGGCGGAACACATTGATCCGGAGGAGTTCCGGACGGATCTGAAATTCTTTTTCCGGGCGATGCAGTGCCGGAAGGATAAGCACAAATTAAAGGCATTGATGGAGAGCAAACCCTATCGATATCTGTCGACGGAGACCCAGCGCGTCATTGCCTTACATCTGAACGTTAAGGAATTGACACAGAAGGTTGTAGAGGAGGAAATGGATATGTGCAGAGCATACAGAGAATTGATTGCGGATGAGCGTGCAGAGGCGCACAAGGAAGGACTGGAGGAGGGCATCAGTCAAGGCATCAGTCAAGGCATTCGTCAGGGCATCCGAGAGGGGATCAACCAGGGACTGATACAGGCGCTGACCTGTCTGGAGCAGATCAAAAGCGGTACCTCCGCGCGGGAACTGGAGCAGCAGGGGTACAGCAAGGAGCTGATTCAGCGGGCGAGCGCGCTGCTCTCATGAGATGAACAAAGCGCTGTGGAGGGATATCGTGCTCCACAGCGCTTCGGTCTATCGTTGTTTATTTTACTTCGATCTGCTGTGCCACAAGCTGATCTGCACCGTACTGTTTCCGTAGTGCGGGCTTTTCAATCTTGCCGGTGGCATTTCGGGGTACGTCTGCAAAAATAATCTTCTTGGGCCGCTTGTAGCGGGGCAGCTCCATACAATACTGTTCGATCTCTTCCTCGGTGCAGGTCATGCCCTCCTTGATGGAGATAATGGCGCCGGTGATCTCGCCGAGACGCTTATCGGGCAGTCCGATGACCGCCACATCCTTTACTTTGTCATACGCACTCAAAAAGTTCTCAATCTGAACAGGATAAATGTTTTCACCGCCGCTGACGATCACATCCTTCTTGCGATCCACCAGGAAGTAGAAGCCGTCTTCGTCCTGCATAGCCATATCGCCGGTGTAGAGCCAGCCGTCCTTTAAGGTCTCTGCGGTGGCTTTGGGGTCGTTGTAGTAGCAGGTCATCACGCCGGGACCCTTCACACACAGCTCGCCGACTTCACCCTGCTTTACCGTCTCGCCGTTTTCGTCCACGATCTTGCACTCCCAGCGATAGCCGGGAACGCCGATGGCGCCGACTTTGTGAATGTTCTCCACACCCAGGTGTACACAGCCGGGACCTGTCGATTCGGACAGTCCGTAGTTGGTGTCGTAGAGGTGGTTTGGGAAGTATTCTTTCCAGTGCTTGATCAGAGAGGGCGGTACCGGCTGTGCGCCGATATGCATCAGACGCCACTGATCCAGCCCGTAATCTTCCTTCTTGAGGTCGCCGCGATCCAGCGCATCCAGAATATCCTGCGCCCACGGAACGAGGAGCCACACGATGGTACAGTGTTCCTTGGAGACCGCATCCAAAATGATCTCAGGCGTTGCACCCTTTAACAGAACGGCTTTGCTGCCGGCGCAGAGACTGCCCATCCAGTGGAATTTGGCGCCGGTATGGTACAGGGGCGGAATACACAGGAACACGTCATTGCGGTCGGTCAGATGGTGTTTTTGCTCCATTTGGGCCGCCTGCATCAGACTTTCATGATTGTGCAGGATCGCCTTGGGGAAACCGGTGGTTCCCGAGGAGAAATAGATCGCTGCATCGTCTTCCTCCTCCAGACGAACGAGCGGGGGCTGGCTGGAACAGTCGGCCACGAGCTCACGATAGCTCTCCGCGAAGGTCGGGCAGCCGTCGCCCACGTAGATCAGGAGACGTCCCTTGCTTAAATTTTCTTCAATCGATTCGATACGTCCGATAAATTCCGGTCCGAAGAACAGAATATGTACCTCGGCCAGATCGGCACAGTATTGAATCTCGTCCGCCGCAAAGCGGAAGTTAAAAGGAACGGCAATGGCACCGCTTTTCAGGATACCGAAGTAGATGGGGAGCCATTCCAGACAGTTAAACATCAGGATGGCGACGCGGTCTCCCTTCTGGATCCCGCGGGAGAGCAGCATGTTGGCTACACGGTTGGCTTTCTCGTCGAAAATATTCCAGGTAATTTCGCGCCGATAGGGCTTGGCCGTGGTCTGCTGCACCAGGTCATATTCCTTCCAGGTGGTGCGGCGTGTGTCGGTCATGGTGGGATTGAGCTCCACCAAAGCGATCTCGTCTCCGTAGAGCTTGTGATTGCGTTCCAATAAATCTGTTACAGGCATTGTTTTGGTTCCTTTCCATGGTCTTTTTTATTGTTCATCGCGTCCGAGCAAAAATGCTTTCTGGTTCAGTTCCAGGAACTTGGGGGGTACACATTCCTCGATGGCAGTCTGCCATTTTTCCAGCGGAATCTCGGCAAAATATTTGGAGAGACGTCCCATCAGTACAATGTTGACCGCCTTGGCGCTTCCGGCCTGCTCTGCGAGAGAGAGGCAGTCCATGGCGTCCACTGCAACGCCGAGCTGCTCCATTCTGGCGATGACATCTTCGGGATAAACAGCGGCGCCGGTGATCACGGGCATCGGATCAATCTGCTGTGTATTCACCACAATGCGGCCGCCTTCCTTCAGGTATTCCAGATAGCGTGCGGCTTCCAGTTTTTCGAAGGACACGATAAAGTCCGCCTGTCCTTTGTCAATCACGGGAGAGTACACCTTGTCGCCGAAGCGCACATAGGTGACCACGCTGCCGCCGCGCTGGCTCATGCCGTGTACCTCGGAAACCTTTACGTCATAGCCTTCTTTTAAAAGCAGGTGTCCCAAAAGCTTGCTGGCCAGCAGCGATCCCTGGCCGCCCACACCTACGATCATAATGTTCTTGGTCATAATTCATTCCTCGTTTTCTGTTTGTTTATTTTCATCTGTAAGCACTTATATCGCCGCGCGGGTCAAAACCGCCGCAGTTCGCTGCGGGGTATTCGATTTATCCCTGCTGCAGGGCACCGAATTTGCACAGCTGGCTGCAGACACCGCAGCCCACGCAGAGAGTGGTGTCGATTACAGCCTTTTTGTCCTTCACGCTGATTGCGGGACAGCCAAGCCGCATACAGGATTTACAGCCGATACATTTCTCACAGTCCACCTTGAGCGGCGGTGCAGTCTTCACATATTTCAGCAGGACACAAGGTCTGCGGCTGATGATGACAGACGGCTCGTGAACGGATAATTCCTCTTTCAATACGCGGTCACATTCCGCGAGATTATACGGGTCGACAACCGTCACGCGGTTGATGCCCATCGCGCGGCAGAGCGCCTCGAGATCGATCTTTCCTGCGGGATCTCCCTTGATGTTATAACCGGTGGTGGGGTTCTGCTGATGTCCCGTCATGCCGGTGATGGAGTTGTCCAGTATGATCACGGTGGAATTGCTCTGGTTGTAGGCAATATTGGCCAGACCGGTCATGCCGGAGTGGACGAAGGTTGAGTCACCGATCACGGCGACAGTCTTGCCCTCACACTGGCCTGCGGTGGCTTTGTTGAAGCCGTGGATGGAGCTCACGGAGGCGCCCATGCACAATACCATGTCGATGGCATTTAAGGGTTGGGCACTGCCCAGCGTATAGCAGCCGATATCGCCCAAAACAGTGCATTTGTTCTGGCTCAGTGTGTAGAACAGTCCGCGGTGCGGGCAGCCGGCACACATGACAGGCGGTCTTCCCGGCATCTGTTCGTCCAGGGTCTGATAGGCGGGCACCGCCACGCCGAGTTTCTCTGCGATCAGGTTTTGGGAGAACTCGCCCTCCATAGGCAGTATATCCTTGCCGGATACGGACAGGCCAAGCTGTTTGCAGTGGTTCTCGATGATGGGATCCAGTTCCTCGATGATCACCAGTTTGTCCACCTTGGCCGCAAAGTCTAAGATCAAGTTGCGGGGCAGGGGATTGACCATGCCCAGCTTCAGCACGCAGGCGCTGTCACCGAATACTTCTTTCACATACTGATAGCAGGTGGAAGAGGTGATAATGCCCAGCTTGGTATCGCCCATTTCCACGCGGTTGAACGGACAGTTGTCCGCGTATTCCGCCAATTTGCGCATGCGCTCCTCCACCTGAGGATGCTTCTTGATGGCATTGGCGGGAGCCATGATATATTTTGCAGGATTTTTCTCATAAGGGATCGGCTCCGGAACGATACGCTCAGCTGTGTCCACGACGCTCTGGGAGTGTGCCACGCGGGTGCACATCTTGATGATGACCGGCGTATCGTACTGCTCGGAGAGCTCGTAGGCGAGCTTGGCAAACGCACACGCCTCGGCGGAGTCCGCGGGCTCCAGCATGGGAACCTTGGACGCGATGGCATGATGTCTGGAGTCCTGCTCGTTCTGAGAGGAATGCATGCCGGGATCATCGGCCACGCAAATGATCATGCCGCCCCGCACTCCGGTGTAGGAGGCCGTGTAGAGGGGATCGGCCGCGACGTTCAGACCGACATGCTTCATGCCGCAGAAAGAGCGTCTGCCGGCGAGGGAAGCACCAAAGGCAACCTCCATAGCCACCTTCTCGTTCGGCGCCCATTCGCAGTAGATTTCATCGTATTTGGCAGCCTCCTCCGTCACCTCTGTGCTGGGGGTGCCGGGATAGCTGGAAACCACCATGCAGCCCGCCTCATACAGACCGCGAGCAAATGCTTTGTTACCTAACATCAATTGCTTCATTTTGTACCTTACCTCTTTGTTTGTATTTGAAAAATCTCAATATCTGTATTCTATCATTTTTTCACAAGATAGTAAAGCAAACGTTTCTTTCCTTAGTGAAAATGTATAAAATTACTTGACCGATATGCGGTGGATAGGCTATTATGAAATAAATGATTTCAGTCTTTTTTCGTTGTCTGAATGAAGTGCGGTCGAAAGGAGAGCAGGCGGATGAATGGATTGAAGAATATGAGTGTTAGGTTCAAATTATTGTTACTGACGGTGCCGCTTATGGTCTGCATCGTGATTGCCGTGGTGTTTGCGGCATTGAAGATCAATCAGACGCAGGATCATGTGACGGAGCTCTATTATGACACATTGTATCAGGTCAACAGCAATCTGATCAATGCGGATCGCGATTATTATCAGTCTCTGATCGCGGCGACCCAGTATTATGAAATGAACAACGGCTTCACAGATATGCCGGCACAGCTGCTTCCGCCGTATCTGATCCAAAAGCATAAGGATTATGAGGAGAACCGGCAGCAGGTTCTGGACAATGTCAACGCGGCGGTGGAGATTGCCAAGACCAATGACAGTCTGTATAAGGAGACGATCTCTGAGAACGGCAAGTCGTTCGAGGAGGCGGTTGATACTTTTTATAAGGATATGGCGGCGTGGGACGCTTCTTTCAATCTGAAAGAGAATTCCGGCAGCTGGACGGATTTTAACAATGATTTCCAGATCACCCGGGCGATCTTAAACGATATGCAGGAGATCACCGAGACATGGGCGCATGAGGAGAATACGATTCTCGCGAGGGAAAATACGGCGACCATTGTGGGATTTGCCATTGTGTTTGCCCTGATTATCGTGGTGCTGTTAGTGTTTACCTTTATCATTGTGCAGGAGATTATCGGCGGGATCAAGAGAGTGACCGGGGAGCTGGATGAGCTGGCAAACGGGAACCTGACGCTGACGTTTCCGGAGGATCAGGCGATCGGCGCCGACGAGATCGGTATGATTCAGCGCAGTACCAAGCATCTGACCGAGAAGCTTCGGGATATCATTGAGAAGACCAAGCAGATGTCCCAGGAGCTCACCAATTCGGGCAGAGACCTGTCCGATTCCGCATCGCAGGCGTCACAGGCCTCCGGACAGGTGACCGACGCTGTGACAGAGATCTCCAAGGGTGCTGTGGCGCAGGCTGAGAGCGTGGAGACGGCGGCCGGAGATACGGATGAGATGGGCAATAATATTGAAAATATCGCATCGAATGTGCGTGAGATGGATCAGTGCGCGACGGATATGAAGCAGTCCTGTGACAAGGCGATGGTCGCATTGGACGGTTTGATGCGTCACAGCGAAGAGGTGACGAGATCGGTGAAGGATGTGGGCAACACGATTGCTGCCACGAACGATTCCGTCAAGATCATTTCGGAGTTTACACAGGCGATCACGGATATCGCAACCCAGACCAATCTGTTGTCCTTAAATGCATCCATTGAGGCGGCCAGAGCGGGAGATGCAGGGCGCGGATTCGCGGTGGTGGCGGACGAGATTCGTCAGCTGGCCGATCAGTCCAGCACCAGTGCAGACAAGATCAAGTCCATCGTGGAACGGTTGCTGGAGGATTCGGCGGCATCCGTGAACGTGTTGAAGAAGCTCAATGAGAGCTTTGAGGTACAGGGTGAGCAGCTCAATTCCACCAAGTCGGAAATGGAGCATATGACGGCAAATGTTTCCAGTGTGCGGGAGACTTCCAGCAGTATTTCGGGTCGTGTATCCTCGCTGACGGATTCGAAGAACGGTTGTACGGCGGTGATCTCCGATTTGTCCGCGATCTCCGAGGAGAATGCGGCATCCACGCAGGAGACCAACGCGTCGATGGAAGAACTGAACGCAACCTTCACCTTTATCAGCGAGTCGGCCTACAAGCTCAGAGAGCTTGCTACCAGCCTGGAAGAGACCATCAGCTATTTTACGGTTTAATGGTTTTCGGATGTTGCGCTCGTGTGTTTGTAAGTGCTTGTATTGTATATGGAAGATAGCGGATCAGAGCGGAGCCGAAGCGGCTCCGCTCCGACTGTCGATGAAAATATTTTATTTAGGACTGGAAATGTGCCGGAAAGTGTTGTATAATATGCCTATGCAGATATAGTTCATTGGTAGAACATCAGCTTCCCAAGCTGAGGAGGCGGGTTCGATTCCCGTTATCTGCTTTTTCCTGCGCAGCAAAGGGCAGGAATATTTTCCTCGATAGCTCAATGGTAGAGCACTCGGCTGTTAACCGAGTTGTTGTAGGTTCGAGCCCTACTCGGGGAGCTGACAGGGGAGTGGATACTCCCCTTTTTTCTTTATAATATCCGTGAAGAATTGCGAAACTCCATATGCGAAGTATCGAATTGGGCATATTGTATATTCCATAAGCAGGCGCTTGGAAAACGCCGGCACTTAGATCGCGTACTGTGCGATCTTAGTACCGCTGCGTTTTACATGCAGCGAGAGCGTGCCTGCGATGGCATATACAATGTG
>JAFVAO010000077.1 GCA_017480445.1 Lachnospiraceae bacterium | reverse complement strand
CGGCAGATCCTTCACTCCTTGCGGATGTACCCGCTCCTCTCCGTGATACAGAAATCCGTTGAGCAGATCTGCCACCCGCGCCGGATCGCGCATGTATTCCTTTGTTGCCACATCTTTCTTTCCCATCATAACCCTCCTTTTCTTCTGGCATTTTGTGTTCGAATACAGGCGGGGAAAACAGACAACTCTGAGGAATGCAGTTACAGAATACCATCGCTTGGAGCATACACCAAATTCAGTAGGCATAGGAATTGTCCGGAGAACTCCCCGACCAATATTCGATCTTTCAGAACGCTTCTCTGAAAGTGTTGTGCACTTTTAATCCTTGGGAAAATCGGCTGAAATGCCGCTGAATGGGGAAATATGAATGGTTGCCTCATATTTCTCCATCGATAAGTAGTATTATAATGCAATGTTTTTCTATTGTCAACTGGTACTAAAAATAAGATTCTAGTGCCACGCTTCTTATTCATTCCCTGCGCTACGCTTCTTCATTTGCACGATGAATTCTCGATCTAATCTCCACGATTTCTTCATTTCGATACGTCTCTTTTATCCTCTGCAAATCCTTCATTTGTTCCAGAATGCCGCCGACGTCATATGCATCTGTGCCCAGACTATGCAGCGCCTCCGCGTTTTCTTCCCCGTATGTTTCATCGCATCTTTCAGAACTATTCTCCGAAAGCATTATGCACTTATAATTCTTGGAAAATCGGCTGAAATGCTGCTGAGTAGGAAATACGTGTAGAACTCATTTCTCTCCATTGATAAACGATATTATAGCGCAATCCTCTTTTATGGCGCATGAACTGAACCTTGAATTAAATCATACTCTATAACTACGGCCTAATAAGACATCATATATACAAAGATCTTTTACGGACAAATACAGCAGGTTCATCATACGAATCCCCTGCTGTACTATAAATCCCTAGTCAATCGCGTCCTTGACTATTCTTCACCATCTAATATCAACCGGTTACGCCTCAATTGAATAACATGCTTTCACATCAAACAGAGGGCTATATCAAGAAGCTGGTACATAATCAAATGTTACAGTAACTGTTAATTGCTCAAGAACCTTTGTAGGAATGTTGTTAGAGATACATGCCGCATCTTCACCTTCATACCACACAAAAACTTGTGCATGCAATCCGCTATTGGCATTTTTTGCGGGAATGGTAGTGATTGCAGTAGCAGATGCAGTGTTCCCCTCCAACGCGGTTACTGTAACCATGTTACCCGCAGCATACGCTCCATCCGCCGCTGTTGCACTATAAGACAATGTCGCACCACTCACCGGCGCATAAATATAAATATTTTGCTTGTTGTCCGTTTCATCACCGGCAATCAGCACACCAACTCTAAGTGCTTTTGACAAATTCTGTTGTGCTGCAGCATCCCCAACTTTTGCTTCTACTTTCTGCACACGGAGCGCCGGAACAGTGAGATCTGTTGTCGCAGACGAACGAATGTAAAAATCGTGAACCACATAATTTGCAACCGTTTCATTATTAACCCATGCACTACCTACATCGTATGCTTGCTGTGTATTTGCTGCAGCAGGGTTTGTACTAGAACTATGAAACCAGTCGCCAAGATTTGTTGTACTTCCAGGTACCAATTGGGCACATGTGGTCTTAACTGAAGTTGCCGAATTATTGTAAGAACCGTCATCTGCGTTTGAAATTACGAGCCCTGACTCTGCTTTCGCCTGTACGGTCATCCCCGTTGCCGTAACCTGCGTATTCATAGAGAACCATGCATACGTACTGCTACTCAACGCGATCGCAGACACGACAACCATAGCAATTGCAGCCATAAGTTGTTTCTTTAATGCTTTTACTGTCATAATTTTATCCTCCCTCTTTCTTATTCCGCTTTTCATGCTCTGTAGCGGTGACAGTTGCCTCACATCTCGGCGTTCTGTCCTCTTTTCATTCTGTCAACAGATCATACTCCCACCGGGCCCGGTTGAAAGAGTACTCTCCATCACCGTCATCCGGTGAGGATACCATCTCTTGATAGAATCAGCCGATTCCATAACAGCCTCCAAGTGCGGCATTTGCATTATTTATTTAAACAGTGGACGCGTCACTGCTTAAACCACCTTCACTCGAAAGCCTGCGCCTTACGGCGCGTCCTCTGCCGCTTCGCGTCAGGGCTTTCTCGTTAATCGTTGCAGGAAAACAAATGCTGCTTCGCAGCGCTTGTTTTCCTCTGCAACGATTATATCGTCATTTTATGCCAAAAGTTTAGAAATGTCTACTGATTTCTACGATTTTCCCATGTGACATCCCCGGAATTGTAGTAGCTGGGGGCCTCGTTGCCGGCCGCGCTGATGGGTTTGTCGCCGGTCAGGGTATCCTTGATATCCTGAATGAACTTGACCAGGAGGCCGGTATCGTCGTCATCCACCGCATCGATGGGCATGGAGAACTGCACGCTGCCGCCGACGATGGCGTCCACGCACTCGGGGTCATCCCCCTCCATCCAGATCACGATGGTGTATTTGTCGACGTTGCCCACGAGGAAATTCTCCTCCTGGTAGGCGCAGACCACCTTGTTGCTCAAGAAGCTGACGCAGCCTTCTTCGTCGCCGCCGTCTGCTGCGCGCTTGGCGTAGATCGTGCGCTCGCCATTGCGCCACACCGCCACGCGGACCGCCTCATCGGCACTCTTTGCGACGGAATCCAGCACGATACTTGCTATGTAGTTGACATCTTCCTTGCCCGCATTGCGCACATAGTAGGTGTAGGCCATGTAGTTGCGGCCGTTGTGATCGCCGTCGATGTCGTCCAGGTTCTCCGGCAGGTCATAGACGGAGATGTTGGTAGCGTCCTGCACCGTGGCCACGGTCAGTCTGGCTGTGGGCTGCTCGAATTCTCCTGTGGGGGAGATGGCGATGCCCTTGCGATAGAGCTCCAGTCGGTTCAGGTTGATGGTGAAGTTGCCCATTTTCTCCTGCATAAAAGCAAGGATGAACAGGAACGCCACCGCAATCACCAACAGAAGCAACAGAAAATGCATCTTATCCAGACGAAGCAATGCTGCGCCGAGACGCTTTGCACGGCGTCCGGGCATATACATGCTGACGATGGCATCGGTGTCGAGGTCATCGCCCTGTTCCGCCATAATCTTTTCCAGCTCTTCAATGCGGACAATCTGATCCTTGGGGTTTCCCGCGGATTTTTTTCCCTTTGTCCAGATTTTCACAGTCTATATTTTTCCTTTACGTTTTGTATGTATTCCTGCAGCCGCTGCCGCTCGGAAGGATCCGAGAAACGGAATTGCAGACCACAGAGATGTTTATACAGGCTTCCCTTGGGCGCCTCTCGCATCCAGCAGACAGTACCCACCAAGTCTTCCATTGCACGCCCTTTATCCGTGGTGCCGATGCGGGGCAGGGTGAGCTCGCAGATCTCTCCCACGTCAAAATGGCGATTCAGGTAGATAGCAGCACCACCGGCGGAGATATCCAGACTCATACCGTCCTCTTTCTCAATGACGCCGTCGGCATTCACCGCCCAGGTCTCCTGCTTGTATTCCACCCGCAGCGTCACCTTCAGACGTTCGTCCACACGTTGTAAGAACTGTCGCTGTTCGGACACGCGGCGCACCTTCCAGTAGCGTCGGATGCCATCCTTGACGATGTCGTCCACATAACCTGCGAGAATCATGGCGTCATTGCCGGATCCGTAGCGGATCAGAAGCTTCTGGCTCTCGTCCACCTGCAGCGGCTGTCCGTTCTGCATGGGAATGGAGATCAAAAATGCCGATTCGTCCAGCGATTTATTGAACGTACAGATCATATTAAAATTCGGTTCTTCACCTACCGCAACATCCACCGCCATCTGCAGCTTGGTTCCGGTCTTGATTCTAAGGCTTCCTGCCATGTTTTACACCTCTTATGATTTATTTTCTTCCTGCGCTTTCTTCTGGCGGATGGTCGCAATGGCCTCCCGCACCGCAGCCTCTTCTTCCTCTTTCGCCAGCTTCCTCGCCAGCACCACACTCTCAATGACGCTGTGGCCAAGCATGACCGCAAGCGGCAGCATGATGAGGGGCACAAAGATCAGTGGATTGGCCATCAGCCGCACCGCTTTCCCCAGTGTGTAGGAAGAGCCGATCACTTTACCGATTACGTCTTCTCCGGCAGTCGTATAGCGGTCCTCCACATTGTTGGCGTCGCCCTTGGTCGAAAAGCGATAGCCGCTGCCGTCCTGTTCAATCCCGATGATCCGGTGGGTATTCACCGCCCCCATCAGGCTGGGGTCGCTCGAATAGAAGGAGATCACATCTCCCTCCCGCAGGGTCTCCGGCGCCACGCGATGTACAACGATCAGGGAGTCCACCGGAATCGTCGGCTCCATACTGCCTGTCATCACGCGGAACAGAGAATAGCCGAAGATATTCGGAGCTTCTCCTGTCTTGGTCATGACCACGGTCAGGAGTACACCGATCGAGCAGACGATCAGACTCACCGAAAGCAGATTGATCAATCGTAAAATCCACACTTGCCACTTCATCCTTGTCCGTCGTCCCCGTTTCTATCATCGTCATAGTCATCCCTGACCACATTAGCCGCTTCGGTTCTAGCGGCCTC
This sequence comes from Lachnospiraceae bacterium, assembly GCA_017480445.1. Taxonomy (GTDB): domain Bacteria; phylum Bacillota; class Clostridia; order Lachnospirales; family Lachnospiraceae; genus Acetatifactor. The sequence goes on along the minus strand of JAFVAO010000077.1, from coordinate 34,794 downwards.
GCCATCCGGCGTATTCTGCTTTTGCTTGCGATTGTTTAATCGTGATATAATATAGTGGGACAGCGTGTTGGCTTCTGCTTTTTCCTTCATGCGTCTCGCCTGTTCGCGGGCTGCTTCGGCCTGCTGCTCGGTATCTTCCAGTCGTTCCTCCAGCTGCTCCCAGGCTGTGTTGGCCTCGTCCAGCTGTTCGCTCAGCTGGCTGTTCCTGCGCTCCAGCTCTGCAATGCGCTCCTGCAGCCGGCGCTCCACTTCTTCCAGCTGGCTCTTGGCAGCGCGATCCGCCGCTTCGACCGCCTCGGCGTGTTCTCTCTGCAGCTGTGCGACTGTCTGTCGATTACTCTCCTGTTCCGCAGCAAGCTGCTCTTGTTTTTCTCTGGTCAAGGTGTCGAGCTGTTCCCTAGCCTCACGGGTCAATCGTTCCTGCTCTGCGTGTGCTTTTCTCGCGTCGTCCTCCGCCTGTTTTCTGGTATTTTCCAATAGATTCTTTGTTGCATTGACTTGTTCGGTCAGCTCGTTTTCTCTCTGTCTGGACTGAGCAGCAAGTGTATCCTTCTCCTGCTGCAGTGTCTGTAGCTGCGCGGTCACCTCTGCGACGCTCGCTTCAGCCCGGGTCTTGATCTCCTCTGCCTTGTGCAGCGCATCATCGATCCGGCGTTTCGCGTCCGCCTTGGATTCCTGCGCCTGGCGCCGGGATTCCTCAGCGTGATCCTCCGCCGCACGGACATCTGCTTCCGCCTGTTGCTTCGCCTCAGCGATCTCTGTGTCTGCCTGCTGCCGCATGTCTGCAATCTCTTTCTCTGCCTGCGTCTTCGCCTCGGCGATCTCTGTGTCCGCCTGCTGCCGCATGTCTGCAATCTCTTTCTCTGCCTGCGTCTTCGCCTCGGCGATCTCTGTATCCGCCTGCTGCCGCATGTCCGCAATCGCACCCTCTGCCTGTGCCTTCGCCTCGGCGATCTCTGTGTCCGCCTGCTGGCGCATGTCTGCGATCTCTTTCTCTGCCTGTGCCTTGGTTCCGGCAATCTCCGCATCCGCTTTCTGCTGCGCCGCCGCAATGCCGGACTGTTCGCGTGCAAGTGCCGCCGCGACATCCTGCTTTGCCTGTTCCTCAGCTGCTTCCTGCGCCTGTTTTGCCGTCTGTGCCTCCTGCAGCGCGGCGTCTCTTTCCTGCTCGGCCGCTTCCTTTTCCTGCTGGGCGGCTTCCTTGCCCTGGCGTTCTTCCTCTGCCCGAACCTCTGCCTCCTGATTCATCATCATGAGGTTGGACACCTGCTGCTGCAGAGCGATCATTTGCGCATCCATGTCCTCCAGGTTCTGCTCCGCCTGCTTTCTGGCCTCGGTCTCGCGCTCCAGTGCGGCCTCCGCATCCAGCTGTGCCTGGGTCACTTCCTCCACAAACACTCTGCGGATCTCCACATCCTCTATATTGCGGTCCTCGACGAATTCTTCTTTGATCTTCTTGATAAACTTGGGGCGGATGATTCTGCGCTTCTGGTTCGCCACTTCTTCCAGTCTGCGGGAATCGCCCTCCATCAGGCTCTTGAACACGGTGTAGTTGGTGATCAGGTTGGTGTACATCTGGATCATGTACTCCTCATCAAACTCCAGCGCGCTGTCCTGCACCTCGATGGTGTAGCCCACGTCATCATAATTTTCCAAAAACTGCCACAGCTGGTAACAGGTGCGGTAATTCGGATCCTTCATGATCAGGTTGGTACGCTGGATCGGGCTGCGCACTTTGGAGCATCCCGCCATGATATCACAGAAGGACGACCGTTTCAGCGCCAGCACCATACGTCTCACGCGGTCGATCCGCATGAAGAGCTGCATATTGTCAGACTCGTTTTCCGCGAAGCTCTGACGGTTCTTGATCGTCATTTCGATCTTGTATTGGATCTCCTCGTAAGCATCGTCGATCTGGCTCTGGAAATTCAGCACGTTCTGGGTCTCGTCACCGGTCGCCCAGAAGATAACATCCGTACGTTTATCGATGAAGGTCACGAGCCGCTGGATCAAATGGTAGATAAAACGGTTTTCGTACAGGTTATAGCTCTCCTCCGTGCTGACATTGAGCACACGGGTGGGCTGGATGTCGCCATTCTCACTGCTGGCAATGAACTGGGTGTTCATGCTCAGATGCCGCACACTGTCCGCTGTAATCTTCTTGGCCAGTGCCACCGGCACCACTTCCTCCTTGGTGGTCACGAACCGCCGCGGCTTATCGATGATCTCGTTGATGGCGTCGATGCTGTTCTCGATGGTGGCCAGCCAGCGTTCATCCACCACCTTGTGCATCACCTGATATTTCTGTTGAAATACATTGGAGCCCGCCTGTACCATCTCAAACAGGTATTGGAAATATCGGTCACTCTCCAATGTCCTGCCGACCTTATTTGCATATTTCAGATAAAGATCGTTAATTGAATTTGCCATTTGTCCCTCTCATTAATACAGATTCTGTATCCTGGTCAGATACGATTTGCTGTCTTCCATATGTGCCTTACCGAAGGTTTTCTCGATGTATTCGATCAAGCCCTTGATCTCATCCCGCACGAAGCTGACGTTCAAGCTCTCGAACTTTTTCAGCACCTTACGGGCAATGATATAATCGAAGCCGTCCACCTCTGTACCGCCGCAGGCTACATAGACCGGTATGAATTCATACATCTGCTTGATGATACGGTTACCAAACGCAAGCTTGAAACGTGTCTGCAGATAGACGTCCAATTTGTTCATTTTCTCCAGCATCGCATCGCTGATCGGATGCTCTTCCTTCGCCTTGGCAAACAGCTCCTGCAGATGCGTCGTGGAGATCGGGCAGGCCGGATAGGACTCGCACTCAAAGGCTGCCGCCCGCTCGTTTAACTCGATCGGGATCGCACGGTCGTACACCTTATCCGTGATAGTAAAGGTGGAGTCGTCGTTGTTCGCCGTTCCCACGAACCACCTGGTATCCGACACGTGAATCTTGCCTTCCTCCAAAAGCACCGGATCCTTGGGCCAGCTGGTGGGCACCAGATCCAGCACCCACTCGTCATGGCTGGGCATCTCCAGCACGGAGAGCATCTCTGCAAAATAGTACTCAATACGCGCCAGGTTCATCTCATCCAGCACGATAAAGCTGGGATCTTCTCTGTAACCGGCCTCATACAGTGCCCGCAGAAACTCCGTCTCATTGAAACGCTTGGAAAATTCATTAAAATAGCCCAACAGCTCCGTACGATCTCTGTAGGAGGGCTGTACGGATACCAGCGTCGCCGGATTCAGCAGGTAACGGCTGAAGGAGTAAGGCAGGCTGGTCTTACCGGTACCGGAGATACCCTCTAAGATCAGGATCTTGCTGGCCGCCATACCGGCCACGAAACGACGAACGATCTCCTGCGTATAGTACAGGTGCAGCTGGCTCGCCGCAAACAGCCGATAACCTTCGGTAAACTGCTGTAGGGTGACACTATTGTCGTACGCAGGTTTTACATAATCCTTGTAGCGTTCGTCCACCAGTGTCAGCTTCGGGAAACGAATCGCCATGTTCAGGCTGGGATCCTCCGACGTCATCTCCTTGTTGATCGTCACCACGCCAAGCTGCTTACCCTCACCCACATTTTCCACATTCACATCGCCTACACCGCCCACTGCAATGGGTACGCCGTCTGCGCCGACCGCCATCTGGCCGGAAGTCACGTTGCCCACTGTAGGCAGCTTATCGTCTGCCAGCGCCGAGGCACCCATGTAGGGGATGCGCTCCGTGCCTCCCATGGCGTTTACCTTCAGTGCCAGCAGTTTGTTTTTCTCATCGATCAGATCCAGCACCTGCTTGTTCAGACGGCCGATCTCGCGATATAGCGTGGAGTTGTCCTCCTTATCCGCCCGCAGCCGGATATTCAGCACGATATGCCTTGCCGCCAGCACCACGATCAACACCGGTATCGCGATCAGCACCAGCGCCAGAATGATCGCCAGCACCTTCGCCACCGGCGTCAGCGTCCAAAAGTAGGTGTTAAAGATCAGCGCGTATTCGCCCCACCCCGTAAACAGCAGATGGAACAGCGCCACAAAACACTGTACAATGTTATAGATAATTTTTGCAATCAGCTCATAGGCGAGCTTTAGAAATTCACTCATTCCTCTTATCCCCGCTCGTTATTTCTTTTACTTCTTCCGCACCTGTAACCTGCGCCAGACGCGCCTCGGCTTCCTCCTTCAGGCGTTTGGCCTCAGCCAGTGCCGCCTGGGCTTCGGCCAGCTTCGCCTCAGCCTCCGCGTCCTTCTTCGCAAGCGCTTCCTCGGCCTGCGCGTCTTCCTCCGCCTGTCTGGTCGCTTCCTCCACCGCAATCGCTTTCTTCAAATTGATGCTGACGATCACGAGATGGTAGATCTGATAGATCAAAAACAACAGCATCGGCAGGACGATTACAATCAGGAAGCCCATGCTACTGGACAAAAACGTCAGCACACGTCCCAGCACCGGAACCCGCAGCTTATACTGCCCGACGATATCGCTGTCGGTAACCAGCCGCGCATCCGCAATCGCATTGTTGTCACCCTTGGTGGTATAGCTCCGGAAACCGCCCTCTTCCGTGACGGACTCGATCCGGTGCGTATTCAGCGCATATTCATTGTTGATGATGGTGTGGAAGGTGATCACATCGCCCTGCTGCAATGCAGCCGTATCACACGCGCTGATGATGATCAGATCCCCCGCGTAAAAGGTGGGCGCCATGGAATCCGATTTGACGATCAGCGGCGTGAAGCCCAGCACTCTGGCAACACTTCTGTCATCCCGGGTAGCCAATGTCGTGAATGTAAAAAGTGCCGTCAACAGGATAATACACCATAGAAGCACGCTCAGTATGATCTCCACTGCTTTTTTGACTTTTCCCATCTCGTCAGTCTCCCTCCGCATGTATTAACGCCGTTTGGAACCGTCTAACACATTGTTGTCGCGGTCTGTTCCCACAAACCGCAGGCGGATACTGTAATCCGCATCGCGCAGGTCATCCGTACACACCGGATCCGTGCCTTCCAGCCAAACCCGCACGGTGACCGGCTGATCGGTATCCTTTTCCAGCCAGAATAACTGGTTGTTCTCATTGAGTACCATTCGATCGGCAGCCGGCAGCCCGAACTGCTTCACGTGCAGCTTCTCGCTGCGCACATCTCCCATCCCGGGATCAAACACATAGGTTTCATCGTCCACGGTGAAACTGATCCGCATTGCCTCGGGCAGTCTGCTGTTGTCCGACGAGATCCGCGTGCCGTCCCGAGCCGTGTCGCTGTCGGCACTGGTCAAATGCACCAGCATATCGTCCGTCGCCATAAAATGCAGCACAAATTCCAGATATACGCCGCTTTCATCCGACACCACCGTTCCGTTCTCAAACGTGAACGTCTCATAATCCGTTGTCGTCACCGGCTCTAACGGCGTCGTCCGCATATCAAATCCCTTCACCCGGGCGATCCGGTTCGCGATCTCCGCAAAGGTAAGGGTCTTCACGTACTCGTCAAACGTCTCATGGGCGTCCAGATCAAACCGCAGATTCATGCCCGTGGTAATCTCCACATTCATACTGTGCACCTTGGTAAAATCCGCAATCGTGAACCACGCCACGGATGCCGCGGAGACACTGACAAATGCGACAAGGGCTAACAGAATCGAGGTGTAAACCCGCCGCCTCTGCATTTTTTTCGTCGTCTGCACACGCTGTTCTTCCATTTACCTGCCCCCTTCCGCCAACACACCGTAGAAAGCAAGGTGAAAATCCGTCTTCCCGAGCTGTGTCACATCCGAGCAGTCCGGATCACAGCCCTCCAGATAAAAGTATATGTCCACCGTATAAATCCGGTTGAGTTCCATCAACAGAAGCGGTTCTGTCGCCCCTTCCCCCAGACCGTTATCGCCGGCCAGGTACTCTTTCAGCGCCACCGAAGGATCCTTCACCGCTTTGAGGGAGCTGCCGGAGCTGTCAATCACCTGCCCCGTCGAAAGCCTGGTTCCGTCTATGACGGTATCTCCCGCCTGCTCGCTCTTGGCGTTGCTCTCCTCACTCAGCCGCAGGATCACTTTGTTGTCGTCGTCGAAGGTCAGCCCCAGACGAGCTGCATTGGCGATCGATCCCTTCGTGTTCTGCAGGAATTCGCCGCCATTCTCCGACGCGTTGTCCAGATACAGCGCCATCCGCTCGCTTTTGTCGCGGTCTTCCGCCACCGCCTGCAGATAGATCCGGCCGTGGTAATAATACTGCTCATCCTTCACCTTTTCAAAATGAACCGCCTCGCCCTGCACGGTTCCCGTATTGTACACAAAATGAGAAAGATCCGCTGTGGAGACCGGCATCAGATTGTCGGTTTTGGTCTTGTTGACCTGCTCGATGGAGGCCTCTTCCGCCCCCCGAAAGGATCCGCCGCCGGAGGAGCTCACCAAAAGCTTCACCTCATCCGTTCCGGACCGCCCGCTGGCCATATCTGTCTCCACCACGCTGTTGGAGGAAAACCACGCATACGTCGCCGTTCCGGTCGCCACTGCAAGCGCGGCAAGCATCGCGAACACCAGCGCGATTTTGAATCCGTTGCTGTTTGCATGCATATGTATCTCCTCCTTTCTGCTACTATAAAAACTTCGCTTTTTACTCTGTTACCCGTGTCCCCGCAAAGGACAGCTGCAAACTCACCGCCCGATCCTGCGCCGCGTTCACGCACTGCGCGTCGCAGCCCTCCATATACAGCCAGTATTCCACCTTGGCCACCTCATCCGCCTCCAGGCTGCAGAGGATGGCGTTGCCGGGCTTCGGCCGCTCGTTTACGCTTGTGGGCGGCACCGCAAAATAACTGCCCATCTCCCGCGCGGGATCCTCCACATAATTCGGGGTGCCGCTTCCGGAGATACTGCTCACCACCACATCCGTGCGCGCGGTGGTCTGCCGGCTCGATGCGCCCGCTGTCGATCCCATATCATTTAATGCAAAAATGTAGGTATTGGTGCCGTTTACGGTCGTGATCCGCATGCCCAGCCGCAGTGCAGCCAGCATTTGCGCGTCCTCACCAAAGTTCATGCCCGGCCGGTACAGATACACATTGCAGGGATTGTCAAGACTTTTCAAATAGACCTCCCCGTGGATCGTATCCTGCTCCACCAGATCCGTCGCATCCCGATACGTGACGGTGATGCCCTGTCTGTTCTGGCCGCTCCCGCGATAAAAGCGCTCCAGATCCGCCGTCGACAACGGCTGTAGATCTCCTTTTACGCTCTGCGGCAGCGCACATTCTATGCCAAACTCCCCCGCCGGATCATTCGAGATCATCAGCGCAATCTCACTGGAGCTGACTGTGCTGCTCATCGGCTCTACGTTGGTGGCCGAGTTGAAGGTAAACCACGCGTAGGTTACGCCGCCCACCGTCGCCAGCATGAGGCCGCTCCACAATATTGCCAGCCCCCAAACCCATATTCTCTTTGCGGAAGGACGCTTCTCGGAAGTTCTATCTCTCATCAGCCCTCACCTCCGTTCAATCCGCTTTGCTCGCAAAGGAAATCGCGATCTTATCCAACATTGTGTTACAGAGGTTGTCTCTGCAGTCCTTGTCACACCCCTCCAGCCAGATATAGACGTCCACCTGAACCGGCGTGCCATAGCTGCTGCCGTCCCCCTTCAGGGAAAACATTGCCAGAGATTTGTCCTTTAAGGTCACCGCTCCGGTAGCGGTATCGTATGTACAATAGTTGTCACTGGTGTACAAATTATTCATCGGAACCGTCGTGCCGTCCGTCTTGGTGCAGTCCAAGACATATCCTTCTTCCCCGGTGGCGGTATTGTATTCCGCCTTGGGATTATCCGCTGTATTGATGGCGAAGATATACTCCGCGCGCACATCCTGATCCCGTCCGGCCTCATGCACCACAAACCCCATACGGATCGCCGTGGAGATCGGATTGAGCTTATCGTCATCCTCATAGCCGATATCCGAGATATACACGGACTGCTCTTCTCCACTGATCCGCAGATACAGCGTGGTCTTGTAGTAGTCCGTCGTGTCGCTGGCGCCGAAGATACTCGCCACCAGTGCCGGCTGGTTCTCTGCCCCATCCGTGTAGCCGTATACCTTCTGGAAACCACCCGTGATCCGGTTTGTAGACACCGGGTTTAATCGTCCCTTAAACTCATCCATCACCGTGGCCGTTCCATAGCCATCGTCGTATGCATTGCTGATCTGCAGCGAACTTCCCGTGCCCACAGCCATGTGGATATCGGACGTTCGCGCCGCCGCCTGATGGAGATACCAGGCGAAGGTGACCATCACCATCGAAGAAAAGGAGACCACCAGAACGAGCAACGCAATTACGAATCGATGCTTTAACCGTTTTGTCATAACACAGCTCCTCCTTTCCTCCGCATAAATAGGGATTTTAACCTGTTTTCGCCCTAAAAAAGAGCGCACTATCCCATAATCACAGTTATTATAACATAACACGCGAATTTTTTCAACTGTGTGTCTTTCACATACAATTCACGTGAAAAAGCAGGCGAAACGCTCCGCCTGCTTTACATATCAGATAAATCTGTTCTTCTTCACCATATTTACGAATTCAACGTTATTTCTGGTCTTCGCAAACATATCGAGGATTCTGTCGGTGGCCTCGTCCGGCTTTAACCCGTTGAGTGCCTTCCGCATGATGTTGATCGCCTCCAGCTCCTCCGCATCCAGCAGCAGATCCTCTCGTCTGGTACTGGATTTGGCCAGATCAATAGCGGGGAAAATGCGCTTCTCGGAAAGCTTTCTGTCCAGCACCATCTCCATGTTGCCGGTACCCTTAAATTCCTCGTACACCACATCGTCCATCTTACTGCCGGTGTCCACCAGCGCCGTGGCAAGGATGGTGAGGCTTCCGCCCTCACGCATGTTGCGTGCCGCGCCGAAAAACCGCTTCGGCATATGTAACGCCGCGGGATCCAGACCACCTGAAAGCGTTCTGCCGCTGGGCGGAACCACCTGGTTGTAGGCTCTGGTCAGACGGGTGATGCTGTCTAAGAGGATCACCACATCCTTCTTGTGCTCCACCAGTCTCTTAGCGCGTTCAATCACCATCTCCGACACACGTTTGTGATGCTCAGGCAATTCGTCGAAGGTGGAGTAGATCACTTCCACATTCTTGCCCACAATGGCTTCCTTGATATCCGTCACTTCCTCGGGACGCTCGTCGATCAACAGGATCAGCATATGCATCTGCGGATTGGTGCGCAGGATAGACTTAGCCACCTCTTTCAACAGCGTCGTCTTACCGGCCTTGGGCGGTGACACGATCATACCTCTCTGTCCTTTACCCACCGGGCTCACCAGATCCATCACGCGCATGGACACGCCGCATCCGGGCGTCTCCAGCTTGATGCGCTCGTCCGGGAAAATCGGCGTCATATCCTCAAAATTCTTGCGCTTTGCACACTCCTCCGGCGTATAGCCGTTGATCGTCTTCACGAACAGCAGCGCACTGAACTTCTCCTGCTGTGTCTTGATGCGCTTGTTGCCGCACAGGATATCTCCGGTCTTCAGGCCGAAGCGTCTGATCTGGCTGGGTGCCACATAGACGTCGTTCTCCCCGGGCAGATAATTCTCACAGCGGATGAAACCGTATCCATCCGGCATTACCTCCAGTATACCGCTCGCCTCCTGTCCGCTGTCCAATTCCTTCAGGCTCTGGGCATCCTCATCGGCATCCTGCGTACGGGATGCATCCTGTGTTCGGGATGTGTCGCGGGACACAGCGCTTCCTGCTGTGCGGACGCTCTTTGCCGGTGCCGCGTCGACCGGTTTCTCCGCCGGTTTCTCGGCTGCCTGGGCCAATTTCTTTTGCCGCTCGTCCTCTGCCAGCATTGCCTCCACCAGCTCGCCTTTCTTCATCGTGGAAGCACCCTTGATCCCCCTCACCTTCGCAAGTTCCTTTAACTGCAATAGTGCCAGTGACTCATACTTTTCTCTCATTTTTTCCTCCTGATACAATCTACCGCTGCATTTTTCTTTTTCTTATCTTTTATGATTTTTCGTTAAACATACACTCAAAGTATCGTATTGTAAGGGATTTTCACATAAGATATAATCAGAAACTGCCTTGATCAAAATACTACTGTTGCAATGCATATGGTTTATTATAATACAGAATTGCAGAAATAGGAAGTCCTATTTTTTAATTTCTTCCGGTAATTTCTTAATAATTTTATAATTTTTCACTTTTTCCGCAAAAAGCATTGCTTTTTTTTATACTTGGATTATACTGTAGTTGTTTTGGAGCCGATCGGGTGCATCGGCCCGGAAAGAGGCGTATGATGAACAGGACACACAATCTCTGGAAAAACATATTTGAGCGATACCACCACGCCCTGCCGCTGATCGGCTACGGTATCTTGTACTGGGTGTGGTTCTGTCACCTCGAGCAGACGGTGACCACCACGTATCAGGTGATCCATATGCGTCTGGACGATTATATTCCCTTTTGCGAGTTTTTTGTCATCCCCTATTTCCTGTGGTTCGCCTATGTTTCGGCTGCGGTCCTGTATCTCTTTTTCACGGACAAACAGGAATATTACCGCACCTGTATCTTTTTGTTTACCGGCATGACGATCTTTCTGATCGTCTCCACCCTCTGGCCCAACGGACACCATCTGCGCTTGGCGGCGATGCCCCGGGACAATGTGTTCACCCGTATGGTTGCCGGCCTGTGGCGCACAGATACGCCCACGAACCTGTGGCCCAGTATTCATGTGTACAACTCTCTGGGCGCGCATCTTGCCGTGCTGCACAGCAGACTGCGGCAGAATCGGGCAGTGACGTTTGCATCCTTCCTGCTCTGTGTATCCATCATCCTCTCCACTGTGTTCATCAAACAGCACTCGGTGTTTGATGTGTTCACCGCCTTTCTCATGGCAGCGGTACTGTATGTCACCGTTTACCGTCTCGATCCCGTGACGGCGGTGCGCACTGCGAAAGCCAAGCACAAGACGCACCCTTCCATCAGTTGAGTGGATCAGTTAAACTTAAAAATTCTCTGGCAAATATGGTACGCATCCACAGATATTTTCCGACCGCCTTTCCCCGGCAGGTTCAGCGTACTGCCCATGATCCCCTGCCGCATATAGAAATACAGCCTTCTGTCTTTCTCTTTCAGATATTGCCAGAGGGCTCTTTTTTTCTCCAGATCCTCCTCCGTACCCGAACGGATCAGCAGGACGGAGGAAACCGCCGTGATGATCTCCAGATAATTGCGCATGTATTGATACATGCGCTTATTTTTCATAATCTCCGCCTTATGGCTCACCAGATAATCGATCATGCGCCGGTTGACGCTCAGCTGCTGATCGATCCGACCGATCATAATCTGTTCATTGACAGACTGATCCTCTCGGCCTATGTAATAGCGATAAAGGTTCACATCCAGATAATACAGATTCGTAACATAGGGCAGGGGTTCAAATACGTACAGATTGTCCACATAAAATGTGTGCTCCGGCAGTTCCAGACCGCAGTACTTCAACAGCTTGGTCCGAAAGATCACGGAATGCATCAGGATATAATGCCCTTTCTTGAAATGATGACAATCTGACCAAGTAAACATCTCATCCCGCGGCAAAATATGCCGGTAATGCATGACCTTTTTACGCTTCTCTCCCTCTTTCTCATATACAAAGTTGCTGATCAGCATGTCCAGCGCTCTCCCGCCGCCAGCCAACTCCCGCAGCTTCTCCAGGACCTGCAGATACGCCTCCTTCTTGACCCAGTCATCGCTGTCGACCACCTTGAAATACAGCCCTGTCGCACACGCGATACCCGTGTTCACCGCGGAACCGTGCCCGCCGTTTCCCTTGTGGATCGCCCTGACTACATCGGGATAATTCGCCGCATATTCGTCCGCGATCTGCGCCGTCTGATCCTGTGTCGAACCATCGTCGATGATCAGGATCTCCACATCCTCTCCCCGCGCCACCAGCAAGGATTCGATGCACTTTCTCATGTATTTTTCAGAATTATAGCAGGGGATGGCAATTGATAACAGTTTCATTCCTGCTCCTCCTTCCAGTTCTCTTTTCCTAATTTGATCTTGAGCAATTGTGTATAGGCCGCGAAGGCTGTCGGGATCGGATATTTGTGTCTGGTCTCCTCCGACCGGATGTAGATCCAGTCCTGCGTCTCGGCGCTTCTTGCCCGCGGCTCCAGCTCATCCGTCTGTATCCCGTACCCTTTCATATGCCATTCCTTGTGGGTAAAAATATGCTTCGCGTCCTGTAGCGGCAGGATCCGGATCGCTTTGATCCCGATGCGGTTTAAATAATCCGCAACCTCCTCCTGCGTGCAATGTCCCTCCAGCCACGGGAACTCATACATTCCCGCCAACAGCCCCTGGGCCGGCCGTCTGCGCAACGCCACGCGATCCTCATCCCGTATCACCAAAACCGTCTTCTGCTCGACCGCTCTGGCTTTGCCGGAGGCTTTCTTCGGATACGCTGTCTCCACGCCGTCCCTGTGTGCCAGACACAAGTCCGCCAGTGGACAGCTGCCGCAGTCCGGTGCGCCGGACGGCGTGCAGACACATGCACCGATCTCCATCATCGCCTGGTTGAAATCACCCGGTCTTCCGTCCGGCATGACATCCTGCAGTTCCCGCTCCACCGCCTGTTTCACCTTCTGCTCCGAAATCAGGCGCTCATCCTTCCGAATCCGGGCCAGCACACGCAGCACATTCCCATCCACCGCCGGATAGGGCTTCCCGTACGCAATGGACGCCACCGCACCCGCCGTATAGCTCCCGATGCCGCTTAAGGACAGCAGCTGTTCGTACGTATCCGGAATCCGTCCGCCATGCACTTCCATAATCTGCCTGGCTGCTTTCTGCAGGTTGCGCACACGGTTATAATAACCTAACCCCTCCCATAGCTTCAGCAGGGTCTCCTCATCCGCGCAGGCGAGAGTCTCCACATCCGGCAGTGCGCGCATAAACTGTTCATAATACGGCTTCACCGCTTCAACTCTGGTCTGCTGCAGCATGATCTCCGACACCCACACCCGATACGCCGTCGGCTGCTCCCGCCAGGGCAGTATCCTGCGATGCCTGTCATACCAAGCAAGCAGCGGCTCCACGATCGCCTGCAGTCCGCCGCTTGCTGCCGCATCAGCTGGCACATTCACTTGATCGCTCATTTGAAAACTGTTCTCTCCTCACTGTTTTGCGGTACGGTACTCTGGCCGCCGGATCTGTCAGCGCAAGCGATTGCACTCAAACTTCTCCAGTGTCAGCAGACAGGATTTCAGAGAGGCGTACCGCTCCTGGGTCTCTCCCTCAGGCACTTCAATGTCACAGGCCACCGCCATCGTTGTGATCATCTCATCCGTGATGCGATGATGCAGACCGGTCAGGATGTTCAGCCGCTCCTCATACGAGTCCGCGTCCAAAAATTCCAGCACCTGCGGATCCAATGAGAACGCCTCATCCGTCTCCTGCGCCGCTGTCGGAACCGCTCCCGCCGGCTGCCCGTTCGCCATCTCCCGCTCCGCCTGACGCTGCGGGCTGGCGCCCTGCAACTCGAACCGGTACTTCTGCGCTGCATCCGGATATTTCTGTCTGTCCACTTCGCTCAAAAACATCGCGAGCGGTCTGGCGTATGTCTTGAACTCCCCGTACATCGCCTGGTATATGACCAGAAACTCCTCCGTCTCCGTGTGCTGTGCCACGGTGACGATCTGATACAGGTTCCCCTTAAAATGTTTGTAAATTTCATGAGGTATGGGAATAAATGACATCTGCAAACTCCTTTCGCGCCGGTTTTCTAACCACCACACTAATGTCAAGTATACCCCTATTTTCCGCAAATGTCATGTAAATCTTTTGTCGAATCAAAAAATATCTCACAGGATCATGAATTCATAGACAAACACACAGTTTGCCCCCTCTGCCGCGCCGGGGAATTCCACAGTCAGCGTCCGCAGATCCTTCTCCAGCGCAGCAACTGTCTCCCGCCGTTTCCCCTCCTCCATGTCATCCAGTCTGCGGTGATGAATCGTGAATGTATAGATCCGCTCCTCCCGCTCCACGACCCGATTCAACGTCACACCGCTGTCTCCGAAGCCCTGCTCCCGCAGCAGGCACCTGGTGTGTCGTAGCAGCTGTTCCTCCTGTGCCCTGTAGAACGCTTCCCTCTCCTTTACATCCATCGCCTCCTGTCCCCGCACCGTGTCTGCCGTGCAAAATAAAAACACGCCGACCAGTGCCAAAATCAGACCGCGCTCCAACCACTTCAGCCAATTTCCGCGGGACACCTCACAACGTTTGATTCGCGCGCGTCCTTCCGGACGCCATGTTCTATCTGACATAAAAATACCTCCTTACCGGACGGCTCCCTCGCTCCGTCTCTGATAAGAAGGTATCATATGTTTAGTCCAAAAAAACTCCCTCAATCCTCCTGTGTCGGACCCTGCGGACTCACATCCTGCGCCGACTCCTGTGGCCTCTTTGTCCGTTTGCTGCGTCCTGCGCGCCCGCATCTGAGTATCACCGCAAGCACCATAAGCGACGCCAGACTGACTATAGCGCCCGCACGCGCTCCATACGGCGTATAGTGCAGCGCGATCTCATACGTCCCGGGCTCGAGATCAAACGCCATAAACGTGCCGCCGAACAGCGCCGGCTCCGTCGTCTCGCCGTTGACCGCAACCTGCCACCCCTTTTCATAGGGCACTGACAGAATCAACCGCCCTGCCTCTTTTAAAGACAGCGTTCCGGTGATGTGCGTGCTGTCGTAGGTGACCGCCTCCAAGTGCTGCGCGGAGAGTTTTTCCAGCATCTTCGCAAGCACCTCCTCGTTCAGGCGGTACACCTCGGCGGATACCTGTTTTGTCTCATCCTCCGCATCATTGTTGGTAATCCGCAGACTGTCTCCGGCGGACAGCGCCCCCAGATACAGCACCGAGCCCTTCCGCAGATCATTCCAGGTCATATCCTCCGGCGTACTGCCGACCAGCTTCACCTTCCTGGTGCCGGCCGTCGTGATCAAACCGTAATAAATGCCGTCCTGTTCCGCCTCGAACCGCGTATCCTCGCCCTCCTGCGTCTTATGACAGCTTTCAAACAGCGGCTCCGCAATCCCCAGATCATAGACCATCTGATTTTGCAGGCGCAGTCCGCTGTTCACAAACCCCTCCGGCACATCGTACCCCTCCGGCGCCACATAGCCGAAGGGCAAGGTCGCCTTCGCCCGATACAGCGAGACTTCCCCGCTGCTGCCCGCCAGCGTATACTGACTGTTGCCATATGCGTCCGACTCGCCGAACAGATAGCGCACATTCAGCAGCGCCGAGGTCAATACAGTCGCACCATCATAATCATAATATACCTTGCTGTGCCGCATCCCCAGCCGCTCGTACAGATCCATGACCGCCGAGTTCATTGTGGAGGAAAACACGGACGCAGTGGGATACCCCACCAGCGCGCCGTCATTTTTGGTCTTTCTGCTGAATTTCTCCATCCGGTAAAAATCCGTATCCTCGGCTCGGCACGCCTCATACAGTGTCCGGTAATCCTCCAGATGCTCCAGATAGCCGGATCGGCTCACATTGCTCACGCTGGTGATACCGGTGTTCAGACAGGTCTCACATACCATGACAAGCACAGCAAAGCCCGCCAGCAACTCCTTTGCGCGCTTCCCCCTGCGCAGATACATCTGATAGAGCACCACCGCATAGGCGGTGACAAACAGCAGCGTGAGCCATTCCACGCCGGTCACAAGATCCTCATGCTCCCCGAATTTTTCCACGAAAAGCATCATCCCCGCCACGCCCAGATAGGTCCAAAGGATCGTCTTGCGCGCCTCCTTCCGCTGCAGATCCAGATGGGTCACGCCGTCGAAACACATCGTCAGCACCAGTAAAATATAAATAAAGGACTGCCGCCCCGGAAGCGAATCCGGATAATTCAGCCCATGCCATGCAAAATCAAGCACATTCGTCCCGAAGCTGAGCAGCATGATTCCCGCAAGTGCCAGCATCCCCAGACGTCTGCCCGCGCGGATCCGCTCATTCACCGCATAGAGCGGCACCAGCAAAAACACTGCTGCACCGCAATAAATATTAGGCCAATGATCCAGCCCCTTCTCCACGGAGACCGCCACACAGTGACGCATCAGAATATCCAGCACGGAAAAATAACTTGTGACCTTGTCCGGCAGGGCGATATCCCCGAAGTCCGTGGTCAGGATGGCACAGACCTCCGGCACCAGAAGAACCGCCGCCAGCCCGCCGGCAAGCAGCGAATACAGCGCAAAATCCCGCACTGCCGCCGCTCGCGGCCTCTGGAAAAACAAATACACAAAATACAACACCAGAAAAATACAGATCATAATGGAGATATAATAGTTCGTGTATATCGAGAACGCCAGTAGCAAACAGTACAACACCGGCTTTCCCGCAAAGACAAGCCGCTCAAGCCCCCATACGATAAGCGGCAGAAGAATCACACAGTCCAGCCACATAATATTCCAGTTGTAGGCCGCCATAAAACCGGACAGCGCATAACCCATTGCGAAAAACAGCGCCGCCATACTGCGATACGCCTCCGCACATCGCCCCGCGCCCCGTCGGATGAAAAATACATATGCGCTCAGACCGCACAGTCCGATCTTCACCACCACCAGATATGTCAAAAACTCCATGAAATGGCTTTCCGGCACCAGAAGCCCCAACCAGTGCGCAGGACTGGCCAGATAGTACACATACAGCGCCAGAAAATTCGAGCCGATCCCCACATTCCAGGTGTAGGCCAGACCGTTTCCCTGCCGGATCGCCCTGACAAACTCCGCAAAAAACGGCATGTACTGGTGATACAGATCCGTGCTTAAAAAACTTCTGTCCCCAAAGGGATAGATCCCGTCCACCGCAAAAATCAGCAGCATGCAGCAGATCGGCACCAAAAAGGCGCCTATCCCGGCTATGTTCTCCCATTTGTTCCCGTTTATGTACTTCTTCATCGTGTCTACCCCTTCTGCACAGAGTCGCTTGGTCTATCACCACTGCCGCACGTCTCTGCATATCCTATACTATATCCTTCATGCCAGGACGAATCTTATGAAAATTGCAATTTTGGGACGGCCCGAACACATCGCCAACTATACGCGTTTCCTCTCGGAAAACGGTCTTGTCCCCCATCCGACACTCTGTCCGCAGGACGTCTGTGGCTGCGACGGTCTCCTGCTGCCGGGCGGTGGAGACATCGCGCCTTGCTTCTACGGCGTGCGCAACAAAGGCGCCGTAAACATTGATATCGAACTGGATATCCTGCAGTTTCAGGCGCTGGAACTCTGTATCCAAGCCCGCAAACCAGTTCTGGGTATCTGTAAAGGCATGCAGCTGCTCAACGTCGCCTTCGGCGGTACGCTCCTGCAGGATATGCCCACCGCCCATCTGCATAAGACCTCTGACAGAGATCTCTATCATGCCGTCTGTTTTACGCCGGATGCCGTCCCGACCGTCACAGGCGTCTTTCCTTCGGGCAACGTATCTGTCAATTCCTGCCACCATCAATGTCTGCTGCAGCTCGGCCACGACCTGCTGGTCTGCCAGTACTGTCCGGCGGATCAATGCGTGGAAGCCATCTCCCACCGCCACCTGCCGATCCTCGGCGTCCAGTGGCACCCCGAACGACTGGATCCGGCTGTGTCCGCGTTCCCTGCTGCGTCGGTTCTCTCCGTGTTCAGCGCTCGTTTCCCCCGCGTCCCGGCAGTCCCTGCCGGCGCCTGGGACGCAGCTGCCCAAGCAGATCCGTAAACGTCTCCCGCAAAACCTCCTTTTGCGTGACATCCATCCTGCGCAACGCCGTGAGCACACAGCCCGCAAAATGCCCAAAGTCTGACGCCATACTGATCAAATCGTCTTTTTGCGCAGCTAAGACCACCTGATACAAGGTTTCCACCACCAGCCGCGCCTGGGCCTCATCCAGCGAGAAAATCCACGCATTTAACAGCGCATCCGTCCGCCGCACGGAAGCACCGATACATCCCGCGGCAACAAAGTGCCCGTTGCGAATCTTCCAGTGAAACGGATTATGCTGCGCCAGTCCGAAGCTTCTCGACGCGATGACATGACAGTCCGCATCCTCTGCAAACAACATACCGATCACGGAGGATTGCGGCAGATATTTGACAACCCGATCCCGAATCGCGCGATAACTGTCATCCCGCAGGATTTCCGGACGAAAACCCGGGCCGTCCATATTGTAGATCCTGCGGATTCTTCTCTGGATCGCCGGTGCGCAGTGCATGGCACTGTATACGGCAAGGTTACCGCCTTTGGAATGTCCGCCCACATAGAACGGGTTGGAAAATTGTCCCGCCACCTCATTCAGATAGCGCACTGCCAGTTCCTGCCCGGGGATCGGCGAGAGAAATGACATGTTGAAATTCTCTTTCCATCCGATAAACGTCTCATCCGTCCCCCTGAACGCAATATAGATCGCACCGTCCTCCAACAGATAGGTGATCGCCGCGAACTGCGTCTCCCACTCCTTATCGATCCGGTTCACATAACAATTCATCCGCAGGTCGCGGAACCGCCTGCACGACAGCATCCCCGCATAGAGCGCCCTGTTTTCCGTTTCAAACAAAATATCTGCAAACAGCTTCTCCCAATGCGTATCCTGCGCCAGCTCCCAAAGCGACACAGACGGCGCATACGCCCGAATCCCCGGCACCAGCCCGTCAAACTTTAAATAGCTGAACTGGCACAGGATCAGACTGTCCACCTCATTCATCGGGTACTCCGAGAACAGCAGACCGCCGTACTGCTTCAGATAATGCGCGATCGTGCAACGGTCTTCCTTCCTCCACAATTTCATATTTTACCATATCTCCCCAAGACTGCAACACTTTCCGACAACATAGTATTGGTTTTGCGAAGAAAAAATATTCATAAAAACAAGGAGCCTCCCCTCGTGGGGCGCTCCCTGTCCTTTTCGTTTTTATCGTCTGTCGTCTGTCAGCGCTCTTCCATGGGAATATACGTTCTCGTGTCCATCACGCTCTTGTAGGCTGGACGGATAATCTTATCCATGTTGAGCAATTCCTCGATACGGTGCGCGCTCCATCCGACGATCCGCGCGATGGCAAAGATCGGCGTGTAGAGCTCCAACGGAATTTCCAGCATACTGTACACAAAGCCGCTGTAAAAATCCACGTTGGCGCTGACACCATTGTAAATGCGGGATTTCTGGCCGATCAATTCCGGCGCCATGCGCTCGACCATGGAGTATAGGGCAAAGTCTTTCTCGCGCCCCTTTTCCTTGGCCAGCTTCTCCACAAAACCCTTAAACACCGTCGCTCTCGGATCAGACAGCGAATACACCGCATGCCCCATGCCATAGATCAGTCCCTTTTTGTCGAAGACCTCTTTATTCAGTAGCTTCTGCAGATAATCACGCACCTTGTCCTCGTCGGTCCAGTCGCCCACCTGCTTCTGCAGATCCCGCATCATTTCCACCACCTTGATATTTGCTCCGCCGTGCTTGGGTCCCTTCAGCGAGCACAGCGCCGCCGCAATCACAGCATACGTATCCGCCCCCGAGGACGTCACCACGCGTGTGGTAAAGGTGGAATTGTTGCCACCGCCGTGCTCCATATGCAGCACCAGCGCCGTATCCAACACCCGCGCCTCCAGCTCTGTGTACTTTTTGTCCGGACGCAGCATCATCAAAATATTCTCTGCTGTGGAGAGCTTCTTGGACGGCCGATGAATGTACATGCTGTCATCGTTCTCATAGTGATTGTACGCGTGATACCCATACACCGCCAGCACAGGAAAGAGACTGATCAGCCCCATACACTGCCGCAACACGTTCTCTACAGAGGTATCCTTGCAGTTCTTGTCATAGGATGCCAGCGTCAGCACACTTCTGGTCATGGAACTCATGATATCACTGGTAGGTGCCTTCATGATCACATCCCGGGTGAAATTCGTGGGCAGTGTGCGCTCTGCCGCAAGAACATGCCGGAACGTCTTTAACTGCTCCTCCGTGGGCAGTTCTCCGAACAACAACAGATAGGCTACCTCCTCAAATCCGAAGTTTTTATGGTTGAAGCCCTTCACCAGTTCAATACAGTTGTAGCCACGGTACCATAACTTCCCCTCACAGGGCGTCTTTACACCGTTCACCATCTGAAAGGACTCAATACGGGAAATTTTGGTCAGTCCCGTCAACACACCATTGCCGTTTTTATCCCGCAATCCCCTCTGTACCTCATATTCATCAAACAACTTCAAATCAATCTGATCCGCCTCTCTGCAAAGCTGTGCGTAGTCCGTGTAGTCAATTCCGCTTCTCTTCATCTAGCTCCTCCTTATTCTGCCTGTTATCCCGCAATTCATTCATCGCCCGCTCTGCGGTACACCCGCACATAGGGATAGTCCTCCATCTCATAGGGTGCAAATTCCTCCTCCAGCCAGGTATAAATATAATTGTCCTCCCCAAAGTAGGACACATCGCCGTAGAGGCTTTCCACCACCACCACATCCGGAAATTTCTCCGGATGCAGCTCATAATACATCTGCAAATGCTCATCGTACTCCGGCGTACTGATCGTGGACGGCGCCGCGATCCGGCAGTCCCCCATCATGTAATAAAACTGCGAAGGGCCCAGATACAGCACATTGCTCCCCGCCGGTACGATCTCCGGAAACAGTTCATAATTGTTGTTATAACGATACGCGTTCATATAGGAGGCCAGAATTCCGCCCCGCACACCGTCCCTGTTGAATCCGCGCACCTGATAGATCCGATTGCTGTCCGTATCTCCGCCAATCACGAGAAAACATCTGCCGAACACTTCGCTGAGTACAAACACCACGCAAATCGTCCGGATCAGCCGCAGCGCATGCGCAGGGCATTTCTCCAGAAAATACGCTCGCCAGCACAAAAGTCCCCCGAGCAGTCCCAGCACCAGATACACCGTCAGGGAGGTGGGTTTCCAGTTAGAGAACAAATTTAAACCCACATAATTCAACAAAGATAGCCCAACCAGATAACTTCCAATCCTGTTTCTTGACTCACTTTTGATATGGCAAAGTAAACCGAATAAACCTATCACCAGATATGCAGCCTGCGGATACCCGGAATTGTACTCTGTATACAGCCAGTAAATGATTTGATACACTGTCTGCGCCAGAAACCAGAAAAACAAAAAATCCACAAAAAAACGCCCGGTTTCCTTCCCCCGCTTTTCACGCCACCGCTTACAGCCATATGCAATTGCTGCCGCCACAAAAGCGCATCCCACCGTAATAAACAGTAACTCTCCCAGACCGTTTCCCACTAGCATCCACTTTTCTGTAGCAGTGAGCTTATGTGATCCGTCTGTCATAATATACGGCAGCACTGTCATGATATCCGCAAGATTCATGTAACAAAACACATATCCCAGAAATATTCCTACTCCCACCACACAAGGCAAAGTGAAGGCAGCCGCTGCGATCCATGGACTCCGCCCTGTTTCCTGCCCTGTCCTCCGCAAAATCACCAATACACAAATCGGGTAAAAGATCACCATACTCGGATATGCAAGCACATCGCATGCAAGCATAGCGCCTGCCCATACCAGATACAGATACCTTCCACTGTGTCTGGAGGCGCTTCCGAAAAACTGCATCAAGTAAAGCGCAAGCAGCGTGGAAAACCATACGTGTAAATTAGAATATTCCGGCACATAAATGCACTTTGGCGTCGTGATATAATAGATCATACCAAACAGTGCGCACTCGTCATCCGAAAGACATGGCAGGCAATCCTTTAGGCACTTATACAAATAGAACGCAATCCCTGCCTGTACCACAAAAAAGCATACGCGCAGAGACACTGTCAGATATTGCAGACTCCCCTTTGTACATAAAAGAATCATTCGAATGAACAAGGCTGTAAAAATCGCGGACGTCTGATGCGGCTCCCACATATCCCACATCAACTTATCTCCCTGCACAAGGCGATACCCTACCGTAACACCGTACGCTTCATCGATATCCGCTCCTACAAAAATACTCTTCACCGTGTATACGAAAAGAGCGCCAAACAGAAACCAAAACAATTTCCCGCGCATATCGGTGCCACGTCTTTTGTTTTCTAAACTTTTTGCGCTCCCCATATCTCTCATGCACCGCTCCGACCGAATATTATCTCTTATAACATAATAGAGCAAATACAAATACATGGCAAGTAAAAAAATATAAACAATTCTGAAAAAAATGTAAATATACGGGACATCTTTGGAGTATATCCTGAAAATCCGGAATCATTTGCAAAGTATATCCACTTGATATATAATGATGAAAAAGATTTTTGATATTATATCAGTAAGCGGAATCATGAAACGACACAGTGAGAGCATATGAAAAAAAATCATTCAACAAACACAAAAAATATGCGCAATAAGGCACACCAAACCGTATGGAATATATTGTTCTATCTCTGTGCTTTTGCGGTTCCGGCAATCGGCATGATGGTCATTTTATTCTCCAGACATTTTTATCCTTTTGGGGAAAACACGCTTTTTACCGGCGATATGCGGTCACAATATGCGGCATTTTTCGCGTCTTTACGCTATGTTGCTGACAGTGACAATTCGATCTTTTGCTCCTTTGCACGCTCATGGGGCGGCAACTATCTGGGACTGTTTGCTTACTATCTTGCAAGTCCCCTCTCCTGGATCGTCAATTTGTTCCCTATTGAAAAATTGTATGTCGGTATTTTGGTGCTGACTGTCATAAAAATCGGCCTGGCGGGTGTGACTTTCGCTGTATTTGCCCATTTGACTTTCCTGACGTCCGGTTCATTATCTGTCCCTGACGTCCGCAGACAGTTTCTGCTCCTGCCGTTTGCGGTTTCCTACGCCTTAATGTCCTACAATCTTGTTTACTCACAAGCACTGATGTGGATAGACGGCGTGATCCTTTTACCGCTCGTGATTCTCGGAGCCGAGAAACTGTTGCACGGTAAAAAGGGACTGCTGCTCATCCTCTCCCTGACTGCATCTTTCCTGTGCAATTACTATACAGGATATATGATCGCTTTGTTTACAACGCTGTATATACTGTTTCGCCTTGCGTTGCTTTTCTGTGAGGGTCACAAAGCTATCCGTGTTGCCGCCCGGATTGCGCTTCGTTTTGTCTTCTGTGGACTACTGGCCGCCGGACTCTCCGCTCCCCTGCTGATTCCGGTCGCTCTGGATCTGTTCACTGGCAAGCTCACCGGCACATCCGTTACAGCTTCCGGGTTCACAAGCTTTTCCATCATGGATTTCCTTAGGCAGTTCGCAAACGGTGCCTATAACAGTCTCACTTACTCGAATGTACCTTACATCTACTGTGGCTATCTTGCTCTGATATTTTCAATTGCATTTTTCTTTTTCAAAACTATAACGCGCAGAGAAAAAATCGGTGCCATCTGCATGCTGACCACATTGTTTCTTGGGATGTATGTAAACAAACTGAACATCCTCTGGCATGGTTTTCAGATGCCCAACAGCTATCCTTTTCGAGATTCGTTTATTTTCAGCTTTTTCCTGTTATACCTGGCGCTCAGGGCACTGTCCTCGCTCTGTGATACTTTTCCGCGCGTGACTACGCCTGGTACAACGACAGGATATGCTCTTTTTGCCCTACTCATGCTCTTTGTCTCCGTTGACTTGGGCTTAAACGGCAGAGCCATGCTCTTTCATGTGGAGGATGAATATGACTACGACACCGTGACCGATTATGAAAATTATATTGTGACCATCGAACCTTTACTTTCCGAGATCAAAGCATCCGATGACGGATTTTACCGCATCAACCAACTCTTTGAATACGCTAAAAATGATGCCATGCTCTGGGGCTACAACGGGCTGAGTCACTATTCCTCTACCTACAACCAGTCGGTGAATGTGCTGACCAAATCCTTAGGAATGGCGACGGACTGGCTATGGAATGCCGGCTACGGGACCACTCCGCTCACCGACAGTATGCTTTCGGTAAAGTATGTACTGGCAAGATATGCTCTGCCAGAGCACTATACGCTCCTGTCCGAGTCCGGCTACGGCACGGCTTCCTATCAAAATCCCACAGCCCTGCCCATCGCATATAGTGCAACTATCTCAGATTGGGAACCGCATTTGGGAGAAGATGTATTTGCAAATCAAAATCTTCTACTAAACGCCGCTTTGGGAGAAGATATCGATTATTTTTCTCCAATTCCCTTCAATATTTCGGGCAATCCAAACAATACACAAGAATGGCAATACACTTTTACCGCAGATTCTGCCGATCCAGTCTATCTGATGATGCCCTCCGATGCGTACACCTACACGGAGGTCTATGTGAACGATCGCTTTGTTGGGAACTATTTTTCCTCGGAGACCACCTGTTGTCTCCTCTTAGGAACCTTTGCGCCGGGCGAAACCGTCACCGTGCGTGTGCAGCCCTCGGCGCTGATCGAGATTGCACCCCCCCTGATCTATGCACTCTCCATGGAGAAACTGAATGCATCCCTGCATGCGCTCGGACAAAACGGCATGCAGATTACCACGCATAAACACGGCGGTATCACTGGCACCATCAAAATTCCCGATGGCCATTCCATCGTGACCTCTATCCCTTACGACGCGGGCTGGACTGTCAGAATAGACGGCAAAAAAGTGCCCGCCACCTGCTTTGCGGACACTTTTCTCGCAGTTTCCTCTGAAACGCTCTCTGATGTTGCTCCCGGAGCACACACCATCTCCTTCAACTATCTTTCACCCGGCTTCATACCGGGCGTGATCTGCTTTCTTCTGGCGATATGCCTCGGGGTAATCTATCTTACGCCCCTACATCGTTTTGCAAAATGAATCTCTAACGGCCTATATCTTTCCTCATAACAAATCAGCGTATGGGATCTCCGGCACCTCCTCACACACGATCGCCTTCAATCTCTCAAAATTTTCTCCCGTGTTGGCAGCGATCACCGGAAACGGCCGATCCTGCGGAAACCCGTCGCAGTACAGGCATTCCGCCATGCCGCCGGCCTCACGGATAATGGGAAACGCTGCCGCCGCATCCCAGGGGAACAACCGCATTTCAAAATACAGCTCCACTCTGCCTGCCGCCAGCATGGCAAGCTCCAGAGAGGCCGTACCCATGCGCCGCAGATCATCCGACTGCATGTACACGCGTCGGATCACATTGAAACAGGCATCTGCGTATCGCTTGTCGTACAGACACATGGCGGAACACAGATGCGCATGTGCGAAATCCCTGTCCGACACACGGATGGGACGGTCATTCAGAAACGCTCCGCTTCCCGTCTCCGCCCGGTACAGTTCATCCCGGTATGGATTGTAGATCACACCGGCGTAGGGCTTGCCGTCCCGCATAAGCCCCACGGAGATGCCGCTGAAACCGATGTCCCGAATAAAATTGGAGGTGCCGTCAATGGGATCGACCACCCAGATATTGTCCGCGTCTAATTGTCGGTGCTCGCCCTCCTCACCCAGCATTTCACTGCCGGGCACAAGCGCCGGCAGCCGCTCGGCGAGAAAATTCTGTACTGCCTTGTCCGCCTCCGTCACATAGTTGGATGTGTTCCCTTTTTGCTCCACACTTTCCTTAAGATGCCGATCCTGCATCAATCGACTGGCTCCTTGGACAATCTCTGCCATCTGTATACTCAGTTTGCTCAACACTGTTCCCTCCTGCATCTGTCTACTCCTTCACCTGCACGGTTCTGCCGTATTTCTGCTCAATGTATTCCGCAACCTTTTCCTTCTCCACAAGAAGCGATTGGTTCAAAAAGGAATCCCGGGAGGACAGATTTCCCTGCAGATAGGCAGTGTAACAGTCCGCGGCCACGCGAGTACGGGTGTATTCATCGGAAAAACCGCTGTTCGCAAAAGCTTTCAGATCCAGCTTACTCTGCGCATCTCCGGTATATTCTCCCAGATACGTTGTCTCAAAGTACATCGCTACGCTGCCTCCCGCATGTCCGTTCGTCTCCTCTCCGTTGTGTTCTACAAACACGTAGATTTTCTCTTCCTTCTGCTCATTGGTACCGTATACAATCAACACGTCGTCCAACAGCGTAAAATTTCCCGTCTGCCGGTTCAGCGCATCCACCACGGGCTCGACCGCCAGTTTCTCCTGCTTACTCAAACCGTTGCCGCCGCAGCCGCACAGCGCTGCCCCCAGTACCACACACATTGCAATATTTCTGCATCTTCTGAAAAACCCGCGCCTCATGTCGTCTCCTCCTTTGCCTGTCTATTGCTCTTGTCTGTAATTCGTATACCATGCATAGTGGTAATGATCTTCGTCGTAATAATTAAAATCACACAGATAATATTCCTGTCCCTTGGATGATGAAAAATAGTAAAAGGTAACCGGCGCATTCATTTCCGTCGGGTAGTCCGTCCCCAGCACATAGACCACACGATCCAGATCCGCTCCCGTATCCGCAAACGTGCCATGCTCTATGCGGAGAAAATTGGCCTGCCCGTCTGTCTGCATATGTGCCATCTCCGTATAATAATCGGCGCTCTCCATCTCCGGCGTTCTCCACACCATGTCCGGCAGCTTCACACTCCCGTAATGCTCGTTGTTATAAAATTCCGCCTCTGTATTTCCCACCGCATAGATCAGCATATTGTCGAGCCGGTGTTTCTGATTCTGTTCCTGCAGCAGCTTGGCGCATTGCACAGCCGCTGTCTCACCGTCTCTTGCATTCTCCGCATACACTACCAGAATCAGTTCCGCGTTGTCCCAGCCGTTTGCTTCATAGTACATACCCTGCATGCTGCATGCAAAGGCCAACCCGTCCGCCACATTGGCTACCACTTTCCTCTTCAGTCCATCCGTAAAGCCATCCTTCGTGCCCGGCACACTGCCGAAATTCGTTCCGTCGATCGTAATCTGGCTCATAGAACTGACCATCGTATAGTCAAAATCCTGCAGCGTATCATGAAGCATCACCTGGGTCCGATCGTCCGTCTCGCTCTTGGAGACCATCGTGCAAGCTCCATGGGTATACTTTGCCTGCTTATACAAAGCCTTTGCACTCTTTACCTTGCCGCAGCCGCACAGCACCAGTACCATAACAAGTCCACATAAGAGCATTCTTTTTTTCATACGCACTCCTCTTTTTAACGCTTTGCATTGCAATACCTGCACTGGTATCCCCAGTTCTGACGCGCCATTCGCCAAACTCGTGCTTCGCACTTTTGCGTCTGCTTACGCCTGCCCAGTTCTGTCGCGCCATTCGCAAAACTCGTGCTTCGCACTTTTGCGTCTGCTTACGCAGCCGCGTTTTGCTCATAAAATGGCGCTCTCCTCATGCACGCAAGCACAAAAAAGTCTGCAAGCAGCCTTTTTGTGTGTTTTGCGTGCATGGCAGAACTGGGGCGTTACATCATCGGCGCAATCAACTTGATAAACTGCCCAAGCAGCTTCAGCCAAAGCTTCTCCCTGCGGATCGTTTCAAGCGTCACCTGACGGCACTTTTCCAGCGTTGTCTGATAATCCGCTTCTATATCCGCCACGCAATCCGTCTTGTACAGATAAGTGGCACACTCAAAATGATGATATAAGCTCCTGTAGTCCAGGTTGATGGTTCCGACCACAGCCTTCGCATCATCACTGACAAACAGCTTCGCGTGCACAAATCCCGGCGTATACTCGTAAATCTGTACGCCGGCTTTCACCAGCTCCGCATAATGTGTTTTCGCCAGCGCATAGGCCGAGATTTTGTCCGGAATGCCGGGCAGAATCAGTTTCACATCCACGCCCCGCTGCGCCGCATATTTCAGTGCCGTCAACAGTTCTCCGTCCAGGATCAGGTAAGGTGTCATGATGTGCACATAGGAATTGGCACGGTACAGGATATCCATGTACACGCTCTCCCCCACCCGCTCTCCGTCCAGCGGACAGTCCGCGTAGGGCATGACATAGCCGGATGCCCGGATCGCGGTCACATTACGCTTCAGGTAAGGATCATACACCGGATTCTTTTCGTCAATATTCCACATCTGCAGGAACACCAATGTAAAACTGTTCACGGCCTCACCCTTCAGGCGTACCGCCGTATCCTTCCAGTGCCCGAATTTCTGCACATGATTGATGTATTCATCCGCAAGGTTCACGCCGCCAGTGAACGCCACCTTGCCGTCGATCACCAGAATCTGGCGGTGATCCCTGTAATTGTAATGGGTGGAGAGAAATGGCATCAATGTGGAAAAAGCCTTGCACTGTATTCCGAGCGCCGCCAGCCGCTTCGGATAGTCGTGCGGCAACAGCGCAATCTCACACATGCCGTCGTACATGACGCGCACCTCCACGCCCTCCTTTGCCTTGTCCGCCAGAAGTTTTAGGATACGTCCCCACATATACCCCTCTTCCACGATAAAATATTCCAAAAAAATAAACTGTTCCGCCTTCGCAATCTCCTCCAGAACCGCCTCGAACTTCTGCTCGCCGAGCGGATAATAGGTCACCTCCGTGTTGCCAAACACTGGATAACAGCCTGTGCCCGCCACATATCTGCACAGGTCATCCGTCCCGTTTTGCTCCGCCGCAAGCGTCTCCAGAATCCGCTCATCCTGCGGGATACGATGCATATTCTCCTGCGTCAGCTCCTCCACTCTCCGTTGGATCAGACGATGACCGAAGTCCGTCTGCGTATACGCGAGAAAAATAGATGCAGGGATTGGGGTCAGCGACATCAGAAACAGCCATGTAATCTTGGCCGAGGCATCCATCGGAGCGTTAAACAGATACAGAACCATGACGAGCGAAAACAGCTCCGTCACCACTGTAAAATGCGGCAGATACTCCCGGAACCAACCGAACACCGTCACCAGCATCGCGACCTGCAGCAGGATCAATATCATGATCACCAGCATTCTGCTGAAAATGATCCGCAAAAGGCCGGTCTTTTTCCTCTTATTCAGTGTCAAAATCTCCGTGTCACCCATATCTGTCCAACCCTTACCTACCCATTTTATATGCGATACAGTCCCCTGTCATTCCGGGTGTCAATCGTTCTTTTCAGAAACCAGATGTGGTAAACATGCACAATATAATTATGAGTTTGCGCTGCGGAGCTGAGACCAGTGAATCATTGGAAGCCAATGGTTCCAATGATTCACGCATTGGGCTCAGCAGAGCGCTTTGCGCATCCGAATAATTATATGTGCATTTTACCGCATCGGAACTTACGAACAATCTTCTGCCCCCTGACTCCCACACGTTCAAAAAGCACCCGCAGCATATCTCTCAGTATACGCATGCGGATGCTTTTTATGTGATCGTTAGAAAATCTCTGCTATCCGGATTATCTCTTTACGTTGAAAGCCTTCATGCCGGGATATACAGCAGCATCGCCGAGCTCCTCTTCAATTCTGAGCAGCTGGTTGTACTTCGCAACACGCTCGGAACGGGAAGGCGCACCGGTCTTGATCTGGCAGGTATTGAGTGCAACAGCCAGATCTGCGATGGTCGTATCAGCGGTCTCACCGGAACGATGAGAAGAAATTGCAGTGTAACCAGCCTTATGAGCCATCTTGATTGCCTCTAATGTCTCGGATACGGAACCGATCTGATTCAGCTTGATCAGAATCGCATTACCTGCGCCGAGCTCGATACCCTTGGAAAGCCTCTCGGTATTGGTAACGAACAGGTCATCACCTACCAGCTGTACCTTGCCGCCAAGCTTTGCGGTAAGCTTCTGCCAGCCTTCCCAATCCTCCTCATCCAGACCATCCTCGATGGAAATGATGGGATATTTCTCGCACAGGGATGCCCAGTGCTCGATCAGCTCGTCGGAAGTATACTCGGTACCGGCCTTGGGCAGCTTGTAGAAGCCTTTGCCCTTCTCGCTCTTCCACTCGGAAGCGGCAGCATCCATTGCGATCATGAAATCCTTGCCGGGCTCGAAGCCAGCTTCCTTGATTGCCTCAAGGATCTTCTCAATTGCCTCTTCATCACTTTTTAAGCTGTTGGGCGCATAACCACCCTCGTCGCCTACTGCGGTAACATCACCCATTGCCTTGATCAGCTTCTTCAATGTATGGAACACCTCAGCACACCATCTCAAACCTTCCTTGAAGGTAGGAGCGCCTACCGGCATAACCATGAATTCCTGCGTATCAACCGCGCTGTCCGCATGTGCGCCGCCGTTTAAGATGTTCATCATCGGAACGGGCAGACGATTGCCGGAGATACCGCCCAGGAAACGATACAGAGGCAGATCCAATGCGATGGAAGCAGCTCTTGCACATGCAATGGACACAGCCAGAATCGCATTTGCACCCAGATTGGACTTGTCCTTTGTGCCGTCAGCCTTGATCATTGCAGCGTCAACAGCGTAGATATCGGAAGCATCCATACCGGTCAGCACATCGTTGATGGTCGTGTTGATGTTGTTGACAGCCTTGGTAACACCCTTGCCAAGATAACGGCTCTTGTCACCGTCGCGAAGCTCCAGCGCCTCGAACTCTCCTGTGGATGCACCGCTGGGCGCGGTACCTCTTCCTACGGTTCCGTCTACCAGATAAACCTCTGCCTCAACAGTGGGGTTTCCTCTGGAATCCAGAATCTCTCTGCCGATTACTTTTTCGATATCCAAATAATTCATGCCTACTCCTTTCAAGTTATGCCTGTCCCTGCCGGAACCAGCGCATATCTTATATAACTTTTATTTAGTTTTACAAACTATCTGTATCTTATCATTTTTTCTGTCAAAAGACAAGGAAATATTTCACCGGATATCACGATACACCTATCGGTTCGGTTATGGCAACTCTAAAATCAGATTTTGCATATTTTTCAGACTGATGGAAAGCGTCGAGACATTGTGCAGCAGCGCTGTCGTCGTGGGCGGCAGAACGCCGGCCACGCCCAGTGCAATGAGGCTGCCGTTGAACCCGACGATGGTCCGGTAATTGTGCCTGATCCGTTTCATCAGTGCCAGAGACAATTCTCTGAGCAGCACCAGTTCGTGCAGGTCAAACGCAGATATCGTCACATCCGACACCTCCCGCGCAATCTCCGCGCCGTCGCCGATGGCAATCCCCACGTCCGCCGCGGAGAGCGCCAAGGAATCATTGATTCCATCGCCGATCATGATCACCCTATGTCCCTGTGCCTTCGCCTGCTCCACAAAGGCCGCTTTATCCTCCGGAAGCACCTCGGAATAATAGGCATCCACACCGACCTGTTTTGCTATGTAGCAGGCAGTGCGCTCGCTGTCCCCCGTCATCATCACGACCTGCGCAACGCCGAGCGCTTTGAGCTTTGCAATGACCTCCCTCGCTTCCTCCCGCAGCGGATCCTCAATACAGAGCACCGCCGCCAGTCTCCGGTCAATCCCCAGATACAGATGCGAGCATTCCAACGGCAGCTGCCGGAACCGCTTCTCCATCCCCTCCGGCACGAGACATTCTTCATCCTCCATCACGAAGTGATAGCTGCCGATCACCACAGACTTACCGTCCACCGTGGTAGAAATGCCATGTGCCACGATATATTCGACTTTGGAGTGCATCTCGTCGTGCACCAATCCCCGTCTGCTCGCCTCATTCACCACCGCCGTAGCGACAGAATGGGGAAAATGCTCCTCCAGACAGGCTGCCAGACGCAACAGTTCGTCCTCCGACTCGCCGTTAAAAGAAATAACCTCCCGCACGGTGGGCTGTGCCTTAGTCAGCGTCCCTGTCTTGTCGAAGAGAATGGTGTCCGCCTCCGCAATCGCCTCCATGTATTTGCCGCCCTTCACCGTCATATGATGCTGCCCCGCCTCCCGGATCGCCGACAGGACAGCGATCGGAACCGCAAGCTTCAACGCGCAGGAGAAATCCACCATCAGTACAGCCAGCGCCTTGGTCACATTTCTCGTGAGCAGGTACACTGCACCGGTTCCCAGGAACGTGTACGGCACCAGCGCATCCGCCAGATGGGCAGCCTTCCCTTCAATGTTTGATTTGAGCTTCTCTGACTCCTCGATCATGGTCACAATCCGCTCGTACCGACTGCTGCCGCCGGCCTGTTTCACACGGATTGTCACCTCGCCCTCGTCCAGCACAGTGCCGGCGTACACCGTCTTCCCCGCCACTTTTCTGACCGGAAGAGATTCGCCCGTCAGCGATGCCTGATTCACCATGCCCTCCCCTGCAAAAACTTCTCCGTCAAAGGGAATGACATTGCCCATGCGCACCACAATCAGGTCCTCCGGCTGAATCTCGCTCACCGGCACCAGCAGCTCCTGCGTTCCGCGCTTTGTCCAGACCTTACTCACATCAAGCGCCATGCTGCGCGCCAGATCCCCCACGGATTTCTTATGCGTCCACTCCTCCAGGATCTCTCCGATCTTTAACAAAAAGAGCACGGAACCCGCCGTATCATAGTCTCCCCTGACCACCGAAACGCCGATGGCTGTCGCATCCAACACGGCCACCTCCAGCTTGCCGGCAGCCAGTGTGACAACTCCCTGCCAGATATATTTCAACGCCCGCAGCGCGGTGAGCGCATGCCGGATCGTGACCGGCAGAAACCATCTGCGCCCGGCTCTTCTGACCACCGTCAGGATCAGCTTTTCGCGGTATGTATTGTTCAGCGCTCTTCCGGAACATTGCAGATAATGTTCCGGCACCTGTACAGCGGCATCTGTATAATCCCGCAAAAGCGCAAGCACCGTCTCCCGCTCTCCGCGATAGACAACCACCGCATCCCCGGTCAGTTCATATACCTTGACCGACATGACACACGCTTGCTGCTCCATATAATATTTTAGCGTATCCGCCT
Source organism: Lachnospiraceae bacterium (assembly GCA_017480445.1). Taxonomy (GTDB): domain Bacteria; phylum Bacillota; class Clostridia; order Lachnospirales; family Lachnospiraceae; genus Acetatifactor. The sequence goes on along the minus strand of JAFVAO010000077.1, from coordinate 1,992 downwards.
CCTCACAGCTCATCCTTTTACAGACGAACCGGACGCGGATACGCCCTTTGATCTCATGCTGAATTCTGAATTTCATTGCCCGACTCTCATTCCTCGACTTCTGCTCTCTGCTCGTTGATCAACTGTGCCTCTGCATAGATATCCTCCGCATTCTCCTGAATGCGGGTCGCCGTCTCCATCAGGCAATCCTTCCCCCGCAGCGCCGCGGCTGTCACCTGCGTATACAGCTTCTTTGCATCCTTGCTGGCCAGAATCTTGATCCCCGCCGTGCCGAACAGTACGCCTGCCGCAAATATGCAGGTTGTCTTAGAGTTGAGTTTGTCCAAAATCTTCATCCGTCCTCACCTTCCGTTTCCCTGTTTCTTCTGTGACTGTAAGCCCGCGTGATCCGTCCACACACGCTTTTTTTGATTATACACCATCTAAAACAGTTCCACCACAGAACAGATGCTTATTGAAAAATTTTATCATTTCCGCGTAGTTTGCGCAGATCCAGTATCCGCTGGTTCTCAGAGCCCCGAAACTCCAGCCGCAGATTCCGCAGCTCCTCGATATAGGGACCGTCCACCAGCACATCGATATTGTCCAGAATGCGCGCCACGGCAGGCTCCGTCTTCTCGCGTACACACAGTTCGGATTCATATACGCCGCCGGTGTAGCACCAGATATCCTTTTGCGGAAAACGCGCCCGCACATGCTCGATGATCTCCGCCACCGTCCCGGCATTTTGCGGTTCAAAGGGTTCTCCGCCCAGGACAGAGAGCCCGCGTATATATGCCGGCGCCAAAGCCTCCATCAGCTCCCGCTCCGCCACCTCATCCCACGGCTTACCGCAGGCAAAATCCCAGGCCTCTCTGTTAAAACAGCCCTTGCAGCCTCTGGTACATCCGCTCACGAACAGGGAAACCCGGATTCCCTTTCCATTTGCCACATCTGTCTTTTTGATCTTTGCGTAATTCATATCTGTCAGGCTCCCTTTGTGCTGCCGACTTTACAGATGCAATACGCGTGATCGGATCTCCTTCGTCTTGCCTGTGTTCCAGAAATTTTCGCCCAGATAGCCGCAGGTACGCCGGGTCACATTCATTTTCGCGTGGTTTTTGTTATGGCACTGCGGACATTCCCACTCATTGTTCTCATTGAGCAGAATCTCACCGTCATAACCGCACTCATGGCAATAGTCAGACTTGGTGTTGAACTCGCCGTACTGAATATTGTCATAGATAAATTTGATCAGCTCCTCGATCGCCTCAGTGTTATGCATCAGGTTGGGAATCTCCACATAGGAGATCGCGCCGCCGAGGGACTTGTTCTGAAACTCGCTCTCAAATGTAAATTTTGCAAACGCGTCGATGGGCTCCCGCACATCCACATGATACGAATTGGTGTAGTACCCCTTGTCCGTCACGTTCTCGATCTCACCGAATTTCTCCCGGTCGATCCGTGCGAACCGGTAGCACAGAGACTCCGCCGGCGTGCCGTACAGGGAAAAGCCAATGCCGGTCTCCGCCTTCCATCTGGCCGCCGCATCTTTCATTGCATCCATGACGCGCAGCGCGAATTCCTTGCCCTCCGGCTGGGTGTGACTGCAGCCCTTCATCAGATAAGTCAGCTCATACAGACCGATGTACCCCAGCGACATGGTGGAATAACCGCCCAGCAGATATTTGTCGATCTTCTCTCCCTTTTTTAATCTCGCGATCGCCCCATACTGCCAGTGGATCGGGCTGACGTCCGAGGAGATGCCGAGCAGAGCTTTGTGTCTGCACATCAGCGCTTCATAGCAGATATTCAGCCGCTCATCAAGCAGCTTCCAAAACGCCTCCTCGTCCCCTTTTGCAAGGATGCCGATCTGCGGCAGATTCAGGCTGACAACGCCCTGATTGAAGCGTCCTTCCCATTTATAATTGCCGTTTTCATCCTTCCAGGGAGAAAGAAACGAGCGGCATCCCATACAGGAAAATACATTTCCCTCATAGTTTTCGCGCATCT
>JAFVAO010000076.1 GCA_017480445.1 Lachnospiraceae bacterium | reverse complement strand
TTTTGATAACAAGATCATCGATTGGATGGTATCTGAGTTCAAGAAGGCACAGGGCGTTGACCTCTCCAATGATAAGATGGCAATGCAGAGACTGAAAGAGGCTGCCGAGAAAGCGAAAAAGGAGCTTTCCAGCGCGATGACCACCAATATCAACCTGCCGTTCATCAGCATGAACGCCAGCGGTCCTCTGCACTTTGATATGAACCTGTCCAGAGCACAGTTCGATGATCTGACCAGAGATCTGGTCGAGAGAACGGCGATTCCGGTACAGAACGCAATGAAGGACGCAGGTCTGAACAATTCCGATCTGGGTCAGGTACTGTTGGTCGGTGGTTCCACACGTATTCCGGCTGTACAGGATAAGGTAAAACAGTTGACCGGCAAGGAGCCTTCCAAGTCTCTGAACCCTGATGAGTGCGTGGCACTGGGTGCTTCCGTACAGGGCGGTAAGCTGGCAGGCGATGCCGGCGCCGGTGATATCCTGCTTCTGGATGTAACGCCTTTGTCTCTGTCCATCGAGACCATGGGTGGTGTGGCAACCAAGCTGATCGAGAGAAATACCACGATCCCGACCAAGAAGAGTCAGGTATTCTCCACCGCAGCGGACAATCAGACCGCAGTGGATATCAACGTTGTACAGGGTGAGAGACAGTTTGCAAAAGACAACAAGTCCCTCGGACAGTTCCGTCTGGACGGCATTGCGCCCGCACCCAGAGGAATCCCTCAGATCGAGGTAACCTTTGATATTGACGCCAACGGTATCGTAAACGTATCCGCGAAGGATCTCGGCACCGGCAAGGAGCAGCACATCACCATTACCGCAGGCTCCAACATGTCCGACGCTGATATCGAGAAGGCGATCAAGGAAGCGCAGGAGTTCGAGGCACAGGATAAGAAGAAGAAAGAAGCTGTGGAGACCATCAACGAGGCAGAGAGCTTCGCAATGCAGACCGAGAAGGCTTTGTCCGAGGTGGGCGACAAGGTTTCCGACAGCGAGAAGAGCACCGTGCAGGCAGATGTGGATGCAGTCAAGGCAATTCTTGACAGAGTGAAAGCAGATCCCGCCAATGCAAGCGACTCCGATCTGGATGCGCTGAAGGCAGCGAAGGAGAAGCTGACCACCTCCGCACAGGGCGTGTTCACCAAGATGTATGAAAACATCCAGCAGGCACAGGCAGGCGCGCAGGGTGCAGGCCCCGACATGAGCAACATGGGCGGTGCGACAGGCTCCTCCGCGACAGATGATGATGTGATCGACGGAGATTTCCGCGAGGTATAAGGATGATGGAAATCACTAAGCTCAAATAGGCATTTCGCTAAGTGATTTCAGACATCATCCGGAAGAATGGCTCTTATGAGCCATTCTTCGCATATTCACATAACGTAAAGAGGTAAATCGTATGGCAGAACAAAAGCGGGACTATTATGAAGTCCTCGGTGTAGATAAAAATGCCGATGAGGCGACGATTAAAAAAGCATATCGTGTGCTGGCAAAAAAATATCATCCGGATATGAATCCCGGCGATGCCGAGGCGGAGAAAAAGTTCAAGGAAGCCTCTGAGGCTTATGCCGTACTGAGTGATCCGGAGAAAAAGCGTCAGTATGATCAATACGGCCATGCGGCATTTGACGGCATGGGCGGCGCGGGCGGTTTCGACTTCTCCGGAATGGATTTCAGCGATATTTTCGGTGACATTTTCGGCGATTTCTTCGGCGGCGGAAGCAGCCGCAGCAGAGCGCGCAACAATGGTCCCATGAAGGGAGCCAATGTGCGCACCAGCGTGCGCATTACCTTCGAGGAGGCCGTGTTCGGATGTAGCAAAGAGATTGAGCTCACGGTGAAGGAAACCTGTAAGACCTGTAACGGCAGCGGCGCCAAGCCCGGAACGACACCGGAGACCTGTAGCAAGTGCGGCGGTAAGGGTCAGGTGATGTATACGCAGCAGTCCTTCTTCGGCACGGTGCGCAATGTGCAGACGTGTCCGGACTGTCAGGGTACCGGTAAGGTGATCAAGGAGAAATGTGCGGATTGTAACGGAACCGGCTATATCCCGATGCGGAAGCGTTATTCCGTGGATATTCCGGCCGGAATCGACAACGGTCAATCCGTGCGTCAGCCGGGCTTAGGAGAGCCGGGTACCGGCGGAGGCCCCAGAGGAGATGTGCTTGTCGAGGTGATCGTCGGAAGACATCCGATTTTCCAGAGACAGGACTTCAATATTTTCTCCACAGTGCCCGTGTCCTATGCGGTGGCGACTTTGGGTGGAGAGATCTTCATCGATACGGTAGACGGAAAAGTAATCTATGAGGTGAAGCCGGGAACACAGACTGACACGAAGGTGCGTCTGAAAGGCAAGGGCGTTCCCTCGTGGAGAAATAAGGACGTGCGCGGGGATCACTATGTCACTCTGGTGGTGCAGGTGCCCGACAAGCTGAGCAATGAGGCGAAGGAACTGCTCAGGCAGTTTGACGCGCTGACCGGCGATTCGCTGAACGCGACCAAGACCGCGGCGGATCAAAGCGGCGACGCCAATACCGGCAACGGTAAAAAGGGCAAGAAGAAAAAGTTCTGGGAGTGATTCGCGCATTGCGCGGTGTGTATCATTTCAGCAACAGCAGTGCAACATGTGCCAGCAGATCTACTGAGAAGAGTCCCAGGACGATGGAGAAAACGATGGTTCTGGCTCGATCGGAGAGCTTGGCGTTCCCCTTTTCGAATAGCGGCTGCAGTACGTAGAGAAAGAGTACGCCGCCCAGACCGAAGCGCAGAGAGGTGGACAGGGCGATGCGCGCCTGGAACTGAATTTTGTATCCGGTGTAATCCCAGGGGATATACCCGATGGTCCATTCACAGAGATAAGAGGTGGCAAGCTCGATGGCGGTGGCGACCAGCGCACAGAGGACAAAGACAAGCGGCAGCAACAGCAGCCGCTTTTTTGTCGTCTTTCCGCGCAGCAGCGGATAAACGGCAAATAAAAACATGAGCGCGCCTACGCCGTACACCGGACAGTAAGGGCCGAAGAGCACGCCGCGGTCGGAGTATCCCCAGCGATATACCACCACCTCCAAAAACACCTCATAGAGCCGGCCGAACACGGCGTAGCACATAAAATACAGATAGTAGGCCTGGAATTTTTTCAACATATCAGAAGTCTCCTTCGAGTGTATTTTTTAGCGCTGCGTATTCTTCCTGCATCCGCTGGAACGTTTCCTTGTCGCCACCCTCCGCGTCGGGATGGTAGGCTTTGCAGAGAGATTTGTAGCGTTTGTCCAGCTTCTCGAGTGTATTGCAGCCGGAGAAAAAGACGGATGCTTTCACCGGGTCGGCCTCCAGAAGCTCCAGCTTATCGATCATTTTGTAGACGTCCTCGCGCTGTCTGTCCAGCTGTTTGATGCGCGGAACCAGACGCTTGAACTGCTCAAGCGGGATGCCTGAACGATACTTGCGGCACTCGTCTACGATGTCGGAAAGGTTGCGGTAATAGCTGCCCCAGGCGCTGCGCAGCAGTGAGTTGTCGGTGGAGGACAAAAGCGCTTCCACCTGATCGCCGAGGGGAGCCAGATCGTCCACATGCTGCTGCAGGCTGTCCTGATAGATGTCGTAGGTGTCGTCTGCAGCGTCCTCCCGCTCTGAGAGGCTCCAATCGGTGGCCTGCAGCTGAGAGATATCCGCAGAGAGTTGCTCACCGGTGAGCTTCAGCTCCTGTGCCCACTCGTACCATTCGATTCCCAGAGAGAGCAAAACCGTTACCACCAGCGCCATCACCGCGATGAACAGGACGATGCCGTACACGCGGGAAAAGGTGTCGTAACGCGCCGCAGCCTCGAAGACATTCAATCCAAAGGCATTCTGGAAGCGGTGGCTGACAGCGATCAGCGTGCCGCCGACGATCAGGATGCTCAGAATAACGGAGACGCCCAGAGCGAGCGAGATCACGGTGATGATCAATTTGTCGAGTCCGAGCAGGAGCATATAAAAAGGACACAACAGGGCGTTCTGCACCTTTTTTCCGTTGAGACTGATGTATTGATAATCGTTCTCGCAGCTGGCGTACAGATGGAGAAAGCCTGTGTAGGTGACGTCATAGAGTGTGTTAAAAATCTGAATGATTCCATTCCAGACAAACAGTACCGCACTGGCCGCGAGGCGCAGCAAAAGGACGATCAGGACAATGACGATGCCTGCAAACAACGCTACCACGACGAGGTTGGCGACGACATTCATATGGTTGTCCGGGTGCTTCATAAATTCAAACCCGGCGATCAAGAATAACGTCACGAGCAGCATGCTGATGATCATGCCCAGCTTTTCCAGCGCTTTCGCCGTCAGCTTGCTGACGGTGGCGAGCACAAGCAGCGGCAGGGCGATGACGGAGAGGAGATTCACTTTGATGATTTTCAAACATTTTTCCATCGTGCGTTCCTCCTACTCAAACTGCGCTAACTCGTAGCGGATGCTGCGGACACCGGTGCCGTCTGCGTTGATTGTGACGGTGATCCGGTCGCCGGTTACGGGATCGTTGTAGACGGCAGCGGTCTCGTCGAAGCCAAAGCCGTAGAGCAGGCTGCCCGTGAGGGCATCCGGTTCACCGAAGAGCCCTGTATCCGCATGGCATACGGCGGCGGGAGACATCCCCAGGGTGACGCCCTGCGGGAAGACCACCTGATTCTTGGTCACATAAATGCCCACCACCCGACAGGCGTTCCATGCCAGCGCGTCGTCGGTTTGATTTTGCAGGATCAGCGTGATCCCCGCGTCGGTATCGGTGACTTCGATTTTCTGGTACGCGTCGACAGGCTTGTCCTTGTCATAGCTTACGTTCAACTGGGAGAGCAGAGCAGCGCTGTCGTTTCCGTGCAGGTCAAAGATCTGGCGGTTGATCTGAATCAGGCCGTCGAATTTATCGGCCAGCAGCATTTCTGGCAGGGGCTGCACATTCATCCAGTGACGCGTGAATTCCGCGGCGTTGTCCACGTAGATGCGCAGGCTCTCGGGGTTCTCCTCGGTGAGCTTGATGCTCTCGGCGTCGGCGGCGATGGAGATGCCCAGATTGGTCGCCTGATCCGCGGAGAGCGTGTACACCTGATAGATGCCCGGGTGCAGACTCACATCCTTGGCAAAATCGTGCGCCGCATCCAATTGAATGCGATACAGCTTGTCGTTGGAAATATTTTTTAAGGTCAGACGGATCGTAAATTGCTCCTGTACATTTTCGTCGTGCAGCGACAGCTCGCGGGGAATATCGACAAAAGCAACGTGCAGCTTACAGTTGCCCTCGTCGAGCCGTCCGGTTTTGCCGCAGCCTGCGAGGGCAAGCAACAGCAGGAGCATCAAAGCGATACAGGTTCTCTTGATTCGTATTTTTCTCAAAGTAGTCTCTCCAATCTGTCTGCTATGGATCGTTTTTGCATACATATAGCAATTAATATCATTATAAGCATATTCTGCCCAAACGGCAAGTGCGATCGCGTCAAAGCATCCGACAGCAAAGCATTTGACACACAAATCCGGATAAGGTACTATAAGCTATAGAAAAGAGGCATGTGTAACGTGAAGGAAACAGGGTATCAAGAAACGGACTGCAAAAAAACAGGCTGGAAAGAACAAAACTGGGTATGGATGATTCTTTTGTGCACGGTGCTGGTGATCTGCGTGGGGATCCTGCTGACGCTCTGCGCGGACGAGGGGATCGATTACGATGAGGCCTACAGCTATCAGGCGGCCAGAGATTACACGCAGCTGGGGATCGTGCAGAAAATGATCGATGACTACGACACGGATGTCCCGCTGTACTATAATGCGCTGCGGATCTGGATCAGCCTGTTTGGCGGGATCGGGCATCGCTTTTTTGCGGCGCGTCTGTTTTCCGTGGCGGGGGCAGTGGCTTCGATGCTCCTGGGGATCACGGTCGTCCGCAGGAATTGGGGCGGATGGACGGCACTGTTCTTTATGATTGCGACGACGCTTGCGCCGGCTATGCTGCATGTGAGTGTCAATATCCGCATGTACTCCTGGACGAATTTTCTCGTGACGGCGGCGGCGCTGCTCGTCTACGGAATCCTGCAGGCGCCGGAGCGCAAAAGCAGGTGGATCCTGCTGGGCCTGTGTACGGCGGCGGGACTGTTCTCACATTATTTTACCGCGTTTGCCTTCGCGCTGCTGTATCTGTTTCTGCTGGTCGCATTGCTGCGGCGGGGGAGCAAGTCATGGCGCAGCGTATTTGTCTGTGGCGGCCTCCCTGTGGCGGCGCTTGTGGGCTGGATGGTGGTGTCCGGATTTTTCCACTTCGTCAAGACAGACAGCGGAGAAGTGGAGATCAAAAAGCTCACCGTCAAGGGACTGCTGTACTATCTGTTCCAGACGGATATGCAGTATGATTTGGCCATTGGAGTGACGCTCGTGGCGACCGCGTTTGTGGGTGCGGCGGTGTGCCTGTGCCTGTTCGCGGGGCGGCGGAAGGCGCAGGGAAGTGATGGACATACCATGCGAAATTCCGTGAATACAGAGGATGTGCAGGCGGATCGTCTGCTCGGATGCTACGCGATGATGTGCATTGCGGTGGTTTTTATCAGCTATTTTGCAGGACTTCTGCTTTCTTCTTTCGCGTCGCATTTTTTCATAGCGAGACATATCATGCATGCCACCGGCATCATGTGGTTGGGCGTGGCGATTGTGCTGCCGCGGATCAGCTGGCAGACATACGCCGCCGGGTTGCTGGTGCTCCTGTGTATGTGCCATGCGAATTATGACAGACAATACGAGAGTGCTTATCGGGACACGCCGTATCTGGAGGATACCAAGGTGTTTATTGCGACGCAGATGGAGCCGGGGGACATCGTTATTTATTCGTCGCCCAAACAATATTACCGGCTGTATCTGTGCTATATGCCGGAGCAGGAATTTCTCTGGCTGAAGGAGCTGACAGATGACCAGATCCAGGCGCTTGCAGGCAGACGTGTCTGGTACTTCAGCACAAACTGGAAAGAATATTTTACGGATGAGCAGGTGGAGCGGTTCGCGATCCGCTCGGAAAACGTGGGCCACTACGGTTTTCAAATCATGAATAACTGCACGGATTTCGACCTGTTGCGTCTTACGATCGGAGGGGCGCAATGAACGGGGAAAAGAAACGGATCTGGATGCTATGGAAAATAATGGTGCTGGTGGTGATGGCGGGCGCGATGCTCTTCGTGTGGCCCGTCCATCCGTTGCGGGAGGTAACCAGTCGTCGGAGCGGCGATGAGGGACATCTCATCACCGAACCGCTGCAAATCGGAGAGAGCCTCACACAGTATTTTCGCATGCCGGCGGACAATGTGATTCAGCTGGAATTCGTGCTGACCGGCGAGGAGGATGGTTTTGGAGACGGGCAGCTATTGTTTGAATTCCTCGATCCGCAGGGTAATGTCTTGCAGGAACAGCTGCTGGATTGCGCGCAGCTGCCGGATTACAGCTATACCGGCGTGGTTGTAAATCTGCGCACCAGGCGCGGTGCCGAGTATGCATACCGCCTGACCAATGTGAGCGTGGCGGAGGCGGCGCCCTGCGGCGTGTGGGTTGCGGACCCTGCGATGCAAGGCTTGCAGAAGGCGCGGCTGGTCGATGCGCAGGGCGCGCACGACGGAGAACTCCTTACGCGCCTGACCACCAACAGCCCCGTTCCCCTTGCGAACTCCATGGCCTTGTGGGGGTGCATCGCACTGGTGGGCTTCTCCTGCATAGAGCTTCTGATATTGCTGGAGGGGGCACTGGGCAGAAAAAAATGAAATGACCGTTAGGCGTGTAACAGGGTCAGGGAATGGATAGAAAATAAACAGAAAACAAACAGAAAACAAACAGAAAACAAACAGGAAGGTGAGGTATACAATACGATGAAATGGGTAAGGTTTCGCATCAAGACCGTGACGGACATGGAGGACATCATTATCAGCACGCTGTACGACATCGGTCTGGAAGGGGCACAGATAGAGGATAAAGTGCCGCTGACGCCGCTCGAGAAGGAGCAGATGTTTGTGGATATCCTGCCGGACGAACCGGCGGACGACGGTGTGGCGACGTTAAATTTTTTCGTGGAAAAACAGGAGGACGGCGGCCTCATTGTGCAGGGTGAGACGGCGGATGTACAGACGATGACTGCACGGATTCAGGAAGAGCTGGAGGAGCTTCGGCAATTTTGCGACATCGGCGAGGGCAGCGTCACAGTGGATGAGACGGAGGATCTGGACTGGATCAACAACTGGAAACAATATTTTCATCAATTCTACATCGATGACATCCTCGTGATTCCCTCCTGGGAGGATGTGAAGCCGGAAGACGGTGAGCGCATGGTGCTGCACATCGACCCCGGCACGGCGTTCGGCACGGGCATGCACGAGACGACCCAGCTGTGCATCCGTCAGCTGCGCAAATTCATCACGCCGGAAACGGAGCTGTTGGATGTGGGTACCGGCAGCGGTATCCTGGCGATTCTGTCGCTTATGTTCGGCGCGAAGCACGCTGTGGGGACGGATCTGGATCCCTGCGCCGTGGAGGCGGTAGCGGAGAACTGCCGGACGAACGGGATCGCGCCGGAGCAATTCGAAATGATGATCGGCAATATCATCACGGATAAAGAGGTACAGGACAGGGTAGGATATGGGCAATATGATATAGTGGTCGCCAACATTCTCGCGGATGTGCTGGTGCCGCTTACGCCTGTGATTAAGCGGCATTTAAAGCCCGGCGGCATCTACATTACCTCCGGCATCATCGACGACAAGGAGCAGACCGTCGTGGACGCAGTGCGCGCATCCGGCTTTGAGGTGCTGGAGGTGACGTATCAGGGCGAGTGGGTTTCCGTGACGGCCAGAGCCTGACAGACAGCGGGAGGAGTACAGATGTATCAGTTTTTTGTGGAGCCGCAGCAGATCGACAGGGCGGCGCATACGGTGACCATCACCGGTTCCGATGTCAACCATATCAAGAATGTACTGCGGATGAAGATCGGCGAGGAGCTTGCGGTGAGCAACGGCCAGGACGGCTGCGAGTACCGCTGCGGGATTGAAGCGTTCGAGGAGGACTGTGTTCGCTGCAGACTGTATTTTGTCAAAGAGGATGCGGTGGAGTTGCCCGTGCAGGTGACACTGTTCCAGGGGCTGCCAAAGTCGGATAAAATGGAGTTCATCATCCAGAAGGCAGTGGAGTTAGGCGCCTGTGAGATCGTGCCTGTGGCGGCGAAGCGCTGCGTGGTCAAGCTGGATGAGAAGAAGGCGGCGGCCAAGGTTGCCCGCTGGCAGGGAATCTCAGAGGCGGCGGCCAAGCAGAGCAAGCGCGGCATCATCCCCACGGTGCGGGAGGTGATGAGCTTTGCGCAGGCGCTCGCATACGCGGCTGATATGGATCTGTGTCTGATCCCGTATGAACTGGCGGGAGACAGACAGTGCACCATGCAGGACACCAGAGCATTGTTCGCCACACTGCGGCCCGGACAGCGCGTCGCGGTGTTCATCGGTCCGGAGGGCGGATTTGAGGAGAGCGAAGTGGAAGCGGCACAGCGTGGCGGCGCACGGATGATCACGCTGGGCAAGCGGATCCTGCGCACGGAGACGGCGGGTCTGGTGGTCTTGTCCTGGGTCGGCTATGTGACGGAGGAATCGTGAGAGGGCTCCTTTGCACGCGGACCAAACCGGCTTTTCCTGCATATGATAAGGATAAGAAATGTGAAGATAAAGGAGCAAGATTGATGGAAGTATATTTGGACAATTCGGCGACTACCAAGGCCTTCTTAGAGGTCGCCGAGCTGGTGAAAAAACTGATGTGCGAAGACTACGGAAATCCCTCCAGCCTGCACAGGAAAGGAGTACAGGCGGAGAACCATCTCAGGTATGCCAAGGAGACGTTTGCGAAGATTCTGAAGGTCAGTGAGAAAGAGATTTATTTCACCTCCGTCGGCACGGAGTCCGACAACCTCGCACTGATCGGCTGTGCGCTGGCGAATCGGCGGAAAGGGATGCATCTGATCACAACGCAGATCGAGCACCCTGCGGTGCTGCAGACGATGAAATATCTGGAGAGCTTAGGCTTTCGGGTGACGTATCTGCCGGTGGATCGAAGCGGCTGCATCCGGTTGGAGGATCTGAAAAACGCGATGACTGCCGAGACGATTTTGGTGTCGATCATGCACACCAACAATGAGGTCGGTTCGCTGCAGCCGATTGCGGAGGCCGGCGAGCTGATCAAGCGCATGAATCCGTCCACGCTGTTCCATGTGGACGCCGTGCAGGGCTTCGGCAAGGCGAAGATCTATCCCAAAAAGATGCATATCGACCTGCTCTCGGCCAGCGGGCACAAGATTCATGGTCCCAAGGGCGTCGGTCTTTTGTATATTCAGGAGAAGGTCAAGATTCAGGCGATCAATTACGGCGGCGGGCAGCAGATGAACCTGCGCTCCGGCACGGAGAATGTTCCGGGGATCGCGGGCATGGCCAAGGCGGCGGAGCTGCTCTACGGCAGTCTGGATCAGGATCTGGAGCAGCTGTATCGCTGCAAACAGCATTTTATCGACGGTGTCCGGCGCATAGAGGGCGTGCAGGTGAACGGTCTGCCGGACTGCAAGTGTGTCGAGCGGACTGCGCCCCACGTGGTCAGCGTCTCCTTTGCGGGCGTGCGGAGCGAAGTACTGTTGCATGCCCTTGAGGAAGCCGGCATCTATGTGTCGGCCGGAAGCGCCTGCTCCGCGCACAAGCCGCAGCCGTCTGCGACGCTGAAGGCCATGGGTGTGGATCCGAAGCTGCTGTCCTCCACCATACGCTTTAGCTTTTCCGTATTTACCACAATGGAAGAATTGGACTATACATTACAGGTTTTATATGATAAAATTCCCATGTTGCGCAAATATACCCGCAGGGCGTGACGGACGCTTGTCGGGTGAACCCAGCGAAGAGGTTTCCGAAATACCCACAGAGCGTGACGGACGTCTGTCGGGCGGAGCATGAGGATACACCGGGAGGAAGATATGTTTACAGCTTTTTTGATAAAATACGCAGAGATCGGTATCAAGGGAAGAAACAGGCATCTGTTTGAGGATGCACTGGTACACCAGATCAAATATGCATTGAAAAAATGTGAGGGGAAATTTTTGATCCACAAGACGCAGGGGCGTATCCATGTGGACGCCTGCTCGGCGTTTGATTTCGATGAAGTGGTGGAGCATCTGCAGCTTGTGTTCGGCATCTCCGGCATCTGTCCGGTGGTGTCCGTGGAAGATGAGGGCTTCGAGAAGCTTTGTGACACGGTTGTCGATTATATCGCAAAGGTTTATCCGGAGCAGAACCAGACCTTTAAGATCAACGCGCGGCGTGCCCGCAAGGACTATCCCAAGGATTCCATGGAGATCAATGCGGACATCGGCGAGGCAGTGTTGAACGCCTATCCGCAGATGCGGGTGGATGTGCACAATCCGGATATCCTGCTCAATATCGAGATCCGGGAAAAAATTTATATGTATTCCGAAATTATTCCGGGGCCGGGGGGAATGCCTGTGGGTACAGGCGGCAAGGCGATGCTGCTGCTCTCGGGCGGCATCGACTCTCCGGTGGCCGGTTACATGATAGCGAAGCGGGGCGTGAAGATCGACGCGGTGTATTTTCACGCGCCGCCCTACACCAGCGACAGGGCGAAACAGAAGGTGGTGGATCTGGCGCGGATCGTGTCCAAATACACAGGTCCCATCTATCTGCATGTGATCAACTTCACGGATATTCAGCTTTATATCCATGAGAAATGCCCGCATGAGGAGCTGACGATCATCATGCGCAGATACATGATGCGTATCGCAGAACATCTGGCGAAGGAGAATGAGTGTCTGGGACTGATCACGGGCGAGAGCATCGGCCAGGTGGCTTCCCAGACCATGCACTCTCTGATCGCGACCAATGAGGTGTGCGAGCTGCCGGTGTACAGACCGCTCATCGGATTTGACAAGCAGGAGATCGTGGAGGTCTCCGAGAAGATCGGCACGTTCGAGACATCCATTCTGCCCTATGAGGACTGCTGCACGATCTTTGTGGCGAAGCACCCCGTGACCAAGCCGAACGTCAATGTGATCCGCCGGCATGAGCACAATCTGGACGAGCAGATCGATGCGCTTGTGAAGACGGCGTTGGAGACGGATGAACTGATCATTGTGGAGTAAGAAATCCTACAACAAAAAACGTCCCAGGGGAAATCGTACAGATTCCCTTGAGACGCTGAAATTGCAGAACCGATCGGAATATACGGGCTTATACCAGATACGGCTTCAGGATCTCCATGATATCGTTTACGCCGTCTTCTGCATGGATGTTCAAATCAATAGGCTTGGAAAGATCCAGGCTGAAGATACCCATGATGGATTTTGCGTCGATAACGTATCTTCCGGATACCAGATCAAAATCGTAATCAAATTTGGTAATATCGTTTACAAAAGATTTTACCTTATCAATAGAATTAAGTGAGATCTGAACGGTCTTCATGATCATTACCTCCTTTACTACCATAATCATACCTTTAAGCACAATATTAACGGTTTGGGGGATGCTTGTCAAGGTGAAAAGACAACAAAAAAAGAGAGGGTTTCATATGAAAAGTGCAGCATTCCACAATCTCGGATGCAAGGTGAACTCCTATGAGATGGATGTGATGCAGCAGATGCTGCGGGAAAAAGGCTATGAGATTGTCCCCTTTGACCAGATTGCGGACATCTATATCATCAATACCTGCACCGTCACCAATATTGCAGACAGAAAAAGCAGACAGATGTTACATCGGGCGAAACAGAAAAATCCGCAGGCGGTCGTCGTGGCGGTCGGCTGCTATGTACAGACTGACAGGGAGGGCGTGGAGCAGGATCCCTGCATCGATCTGGCCGTGGGCAACAATCGCAAAAAGGATCTGCCGGAGATCCTCGAGGCATTTCTGGCGCAGCGGGAGCATCTGACCGCGCAGCAGGCAGCAGGAGAAGCAGATGCGGTGCAACGGGACAAGACCCTGCAGGACACCACGGTGATCGACATCAACCGCTCCTGCGACTATGAGGAGATGACCCTGCAGCGCACGGCAGAACACACCCGCGCATATATCAAGATCCAGGACGGCTGTAACCAGTTTTGCTCTTATTGTATCATTCCCTACGCCAGAGGACGGGTCAGAAGCCGCAGAGTCGAGGACGTACTCGCGGAAATCCGTGGACTGGTGGCCGGCGGGTATCGGGAGATCGTTCTGACCGGCATCCACATCAGTTCTTACGGGATCGATCTGGAAGAAAAGGCTGTTTATCGCGGAGAGAGCAAGCTCATCGATCTGGTGGAGCTGATTCATGCGCAGGTGCCGGAGCTTGCGCGCATCCGCTTAGGCTCCTTGGAACCTCGCATTATCACGGAGGAGGTTGTCAAACGCCTGGCGGCGCTGCCCAAGGTGTGTCCGCATTTTCATTTGTCGTTGCAGAGCGGCTGCGACGAAACGCTGCGGCGCATGAATAGACAGTACGCCACCGGGGAATACTTGCAGGGAGTGCAGCTGCTGCGCCGGTATTACGCGCATCCGGCCATCACCACCGATGTCATTGTGGGCTTTCCACAGGAGACGGACGAGGAATTTGCGCAGACAAGGGACTTTTTGGAGACGGTCGGGTTTTTCGAGATGCATATTTTCAAGTATTCCAGAAGAGCGGGAACCGTCGCGGACCGTATGCCCGGGCAGCTGACGGACAAGGTCAAATCCGCCCGCAGCGATGTACTGTTTGCGTTAGAGGCGGAGCAGTCCAAAGCGTTCCGCGACTACTACATAGGAAAGCAGGTACAGGTGCTCTGGGAGGATTGCCGCGAGATCGACGGGACGACATACTGGATCGGACACACCGCGGATTATGTGAAAGTTGCCGTGCCGACGGATGACCGGACCCGTTCCAACAGCTTCTCGGATGTCCGGGTGAGAAGATTTTTGACAGACGAAATCCTTTTGGGAGACGCATCCGCCGAAGAATCTGCGGACGAATCCCGCGAATAAGGATTGAATTTTACAATAAAATGCGTTATCATAGAAATGATAGATACGTGCAGATAGAATATCTGAATCGAAACGCAAGAAGGGTAAGGATATGCAGGATTTAGGAAACACACAATTTTTTCAGGTAGAGACGGAGCCTGAAACAGGAGTTGAAGTGGTATTGTCCACAGTATACGAAGCACTGACAGAGAAGGGGTATAATCCGGTCAACCAGATCGTGGGATACATTATGAGCGGCGACCCGACCTATATCACCAGCCACAAGAACGCCAGAAGTCTCATCATGAAGGTGGAGCGCGACGAGCTGGTCGAGGAGCTTTTGACGCAGTATATCAAGAACAACAACTGGCAGTAGGAGGGTTTGTCCGTGCGGATCATGGGCTTGGATTTTGGTTCTAAGACGGTGGGTGTGGCAGTGAGCGACCCGCTGCTTCTGACGGCGCAGGGCGTGGAGATCATCCGGCGACAGGAGGAGAACAAGCTGCGCAGAACACTGGCGCGGATCGAGGAATTGATCGTGGAGTACGATGTGCAGGAGCTTGTGTTGGGACTGCCCAGGCATATGAACGGCACAGAGGGCGTGCGCGTGGAGCTGACGCAGGAATTCAGGGACAAGCTCGAGCGCAGGACAGGTCTGCCGGTGGTGTTGTGGGATGAGCGACTGACTACCGTGGCGGCGGACAAAACGATGATGGAAGCCGGTATCCGCAGAGAGCACCGGAAGGACTATGTGGATATGCTGGCCGCAGTATTTATTTTACAGGGCTATTTGGACAAGCGAAACAATGAAAACGCTTCCAGTGTGCAGTGTGGAACGGTAACAATTGATCTGAAGGAGTCGGAATGAGTAAATTGGAAAAGATCAGATTCAATGCCGAGGGTGAGGATCCGGTGGATTTTTTTGTATTGGAGCAGACCAGAATCGGCGGCATCAATTATATTTTGGTGACGGACTTTGAGGAGGGTGACGGAGAGGCTTTGATCCTCAAGGACGTTTCAAAGGACACGGATGCGGAAGGCGTTTACACGATCGTTTCCGACGAGCAGGAGCTGAATGCGGTTGCCGGCGTGTTCGAGAATATGCTCGAGGACGTGGAGTTCGTGCAGGAGTGACCGGCTACATACGAATGATTGCCGCGGCGAGGCGGTATGTAAGGCATATATGTATCAAAAAAGTGGCTGCGCGAGCAGCCGGCAAGTAAGAAATATGGAGGAATTTTCGTGAAAAAAGAAAAAGAGAATAAGGCGGCTTCCAAGCTGAAGGTCATACCTTTGGGCGGCTTGGAGCAGATTGGTATGAATATTACTGCCTTCGAGTACGAGGACAGTATTATTGTGGTGGACTGCGGACTTTCGTTCCCGGCGGACGATATGCTGGGAATCGATCTGGTCATTCCGGATGTCACCTACCTGAAGAATCATATCGACAAGGTGAAGGGGTTTGTGATCACGCACGGACACGAGGATCATATCGGTGCGCTGCCGTATGTGCTGCGGGAGGTAAATGTGCCCATTTACGCGACGCGGTTGACCATGGGTATCATAGAAAATAAGCTGACAGAGCATAATCTGATGAAGGGAACGAAACGCAAGGTTGTGAAATTCGGCCAGTCGATCAATCTGGGCGATTTCCGCGTGGAGTTCATCAAGACCAACCACAGCATCGTGGACGCGGCGGCGCTGGCGATCTATTCGCCTGCGGGTATCATCGTCCACACGGGCGATTTTAAGGTGGATTATACGCCGGTCTATGGGGACGCCATCGATTTGCAGCGCTTTGCCGAGTTGGGCAAAAAGGGTGTGCTGGCGCTGATGTGCGACTCCACCAATGCGGAGCGCCCGGGCTTTACCCCCTCCGAAAAAACAGTGGGCAAGGCGTTTGATATGTTGTTTAACGAGCATAAAAATACGCGTATTTTTGTCGCGACCTTTGCATCCAATGTGGATCGCGTGCAGCAGATCATCAACACGGCCTATAAGTTCGGCCGCAAGGTCTGCGTGGAAGGCCGCAGCATGGTCAATATCATCGAGACGGCCAGAAACTTAGGCTGCATCAATATTCCGGAGAACACGCTGGTGGAGATTGACCAGATGAAGAATTATCCGGATGAGCAGCAGGTGATCATCACCACCGGCAGCCAGGGCGAGAGCATGGATGCGCTGTCCAGAATGGCCAACAATATGCACCGTAAGATCACGATCGGTGCGGGCGACACGGTGATCTTTTCCTCTCATCCCATCCCAGGCAATGAGAAGGCGGTGACCAAGATCATCAACGAGCTGCAGCGCAAGGGCGCGGATGTGGTGTTCCAGGACACCCATGTGTCCGGACATGCCTGCCAGGAGGAGATCAAGCTGATCTACACCTTGACGCATCCCAAGTATGCGCTCCCCGTGCACGGTGAATACAAACATCTGATGGCGCAGGCCAAGATCGCGGAGAGTTTAGGGATCGAGAAGGATCATATTTTCATTCTCTCCTCAGGAGATGTGCTGGAGTTTGACGATACAAAAGCCAAGGTGAGCGGCAAGGTGCCCACCGGCGGTATCCTTGTGGACGGTCTGGGTGTGGGCGACGTCGGAAATGTTGTGCTGCGCGACCGCCAGCATTTGGCGGAGGACGGCATCATGATCGTGGTCATGAGTCTGGAAAAAGTAAGCGGCGAGCTTGTGGCGGGGCCGGATATCGTCTCCCGCGGGTTCGTGTATGTGAGAGAGTCGGATGAACTGATTGAGGAGGCGCGCGCGACGGTGGACGAGGCGTTGCAGAATTGTCTGGACAAGGGCATCACCGATTGGGGCAAACTCAAATCCGTCACCAAGGATGTGCTGAGCGAATACGTTTGGAAAAAGACGAAGAGAAGACCGATGATCCTGCCGATCATCATGGAGGTCTGAACAGAGAATACCAAAGATTGGGAGGCGCACAAATGGACAAGATCGATAACGCGCTGCAGCAGCTGATTGCAGCAATTCTTGCATCAGATGTTTACAGCAGATATGATGTACAGAGGATCCGTGTCAATTCCATGCCGGAACTGAAAGCGCAGATCGATGAATTCCGCAGAAAAAATCTGGAGCTGCAGACCAATGAACACACGACGTTGGAACAGATTGACAGCTTTGAGCGGGAAAACGCACAGTTTCGGGAGAATCCCGTCGTGGATGAGTTCCTCGCGGCGGAGTTGGCGTTCTGCAGGCTCATACAGGAGCTCAATCTGCGTTTGATTGATGCGCTGCATTTCGAGTAGAAAAGAGGAGTTTTGATGAAATCAGGAAATCTGGTGGTGGCCGTATTTGGCGCCGTATTGAGAATTTCACTGGCCGTCGCCATTATCTTTGTAATCTATCGGGGGGCGGTGACCTGCTATGATTACGGCTATCGCATTTTTACGGAGCCGGCGATGTCCTCCGGAGAGGGCAGAAGTGTCAGCGTGACGCTGCTGCCGGACATGTCTCCTCTGGAGATCGGTGAATTGATGCAGAACAAGGGTCTGACGAGAGACAGCAAGCTTTTCGCGCTGCAGTATCTCTGCTCCGAGTATCGGGAGGATGTGAAGCCCGGCACCTATGAGGTGAGCACAGCGATGACGGCGGAGGAGATCATGGCGGCTATGGTGCCGGTTAAGAGCGAGGAGCAGGGAGTGGAAAATGGTAATTGACGAGAGAACAGCTGCTTTTATTGCATCGATGGACAAGGGGAACCCAACCTATCTGGATGCGCTCGAGCGGTTCGCGCTGCAGGAGCAGGTGCCGATCATCCGCAAACCGACGCAGCAATTATTGAGATTTCTGATGGCTATGGTAAAGCCGAAAAGCATCCTGGAGGTCGGGACGGCTATCGGCTTTTCTGCGCTTCTTATGAGCGAGTATGCTCCCGCGGATTGCCGGATCACCACCATTGAAAAATATGAAAAACGGATTCCACTCGCCAGAGAGAACTTTGCAAAAGCGGGACGGGCGGATCGGATCACACTGATCGAGGGCGACGCGGCGGATGTGTTGCCGACGCTTGCGGGGCCGTATGATTTGATCTTCATGGACGCGGCCAAGGGACAGTACATCCACTTTATGCCCGAGGTGCTGCGGCTGCTGACACCCGGCGGACTGCTCGTGTCAGACAATGTGCTGCAGGACGGCGATGTGATGGAGTCACGTTTTGCCGTCACCAGACGCAACCGGACCATCCACACCCGCATGCGGGAATATCTCTATGAGCTGAACCACCATCCGGAGCTGACCACCACCGTATTGCCGGTGGGGGACGGTATCGCGCTGAGCGTGAAAGATCGGTAATTGCGAAATGGAAGAAGGAGAAGATTTATGGAGCAGACAACAGACCGGCGCAGGCCGGAGCTTTTGATACCGGCCAGCAGCCTGGAGGTGCTGAAGACGGCCGTGACCTTCGGTGCGGACGCGGTATATATCGGCGGTGAGGCGTTCGGCCTGCGCGCCAAGGCCAAGAACTTTTCCAGAGAGGAGATGGCCGAGGGCATCGCGTTTGCCCACGCGCACGGCGTCAAGGTCTATGTCACGGCCAACATTCTGGCGCACAACGATGACCTGGCGGGCGCGGCGAATTATTTTGCAGAGCTGCGCGATATGCGCCCTGAGCAGCCGGACGCGCTGATTATCTCCGACCCGGGTATGTTCTCCATTGCAAAAGAGGTCTGGCCGGAGGCGGAGATTCACATCTCCACCCAGGCCAACAACACCAACTACCGCACCTATCAGTTCTGGTGGCAGATGGGGGCGAAGCGTGTGGTGTCCGCGCGGGAGCTCTCCCTCGCGGAGTTAAAAGAGATCCGTGCGCACATTCCGGCGGAGATGGAGATTGAGAGCTTTGTGCACGGAGCCATGTGCATCTCCTATTCCGGACGGTGCCTGCTGAGCAACTATTTTACGGGCAGAGACGCCAACCAGGGTGCATGTACCCATCCCTGCCGCTGGAAATATGCGGTGATGGAGGAGTCGCGTCCGGGCGAGTACCTGCCGGTCTATGAGAACGACCGTGGAACCTTTATCTTTAACTCCAAGGATCTGTGTATGATCGAGTACATTCCGGAGCTGATCGAGGCGGGGATCGACAGCCTCAAGATTGAGGGGCGCATGAAGACCGCGCTCTATGTGGCGACGGTGGCGCGCACCTATCGCAGGGCGATCGACGATTATCTGGAAAATGAGAATCTTTATCGGGAACACATGGCATGGTACAAGGAGGAGATTGCCAAGTGTACCTATCGCCAGTTTACGACGGGCTTTTATTTCGGCAAGCCCAGCGCCGAGACCCAGATCTACGACAGCAACACCTACGTAAGCGAGTATGTGTATCTGGGGATCGTGGAGGAGGTGCAGGAAGATGACGCGCGGGGACCGCTTGCGCAGATCACCCAGCGCAACAAGTTTTGCGTGGGAGATGCGATCGAGATCATGCAGCCGGACGGTCGGAATGTGGCCGTGATCGTGGATGCGCTTTACGATGCGGACATGCAGCCCGTGGAGAGTGCACCCCATCCGCAGCAGAAGCTGTATGTGGCGCTGGTCAATCGGGACACAGGCGCGCGGGAAGCGGCGCGGCAATACGATTTACTCCGCGTGAAAGCGTAAGTTTGCTGGCTGACAGGGGGATCCCGCAGAACGTTTTTTCTTGAAATTAGGTATTGTATTTTCGCAAAATTTAGAGTATCTTATGTAACAAGTGTATGTTGGAAATATCCACATTGCAGAAAGTTGCGTCCATCGGGACGTGTGCAAGAGAAATGATTGCAGGAAGGGGAAACGGATGAGCGAAGTAGTGAATGTGGAAGAGATTTTTGCCAGCAAGGTGTTCACGCTCGGCAAGATGCGCGAGAGGCTGCCCAGAAATGTGTTCAAGGAAGTAAAAAAAGTTATGGATCAGGGCGGCGAGCTGTCCTTAGCCACCGCGGATATCGTCGCGAAGGCGATGAAGGACTGGGCGGTGGAGAACGGTGCCACGCATTACACCCATTGGTTCCAGCCGTTGACAGGCATCACAGCGGAGAAGCATGACGCGTTCGTAACCCATCCCGATGCGGAGGGACGGATGCTGATGGAGTTCTCCGGCAAAGAACTGATCAAGGGAGAGCCGGACGCATCTTCTTTTCCCTCCGGCGGTTTGCGTGCGACCTTTGAGGCGAGAGGCTATACCGTGTGGGATATCACCTCTCCCGCATTTTTGAAGGAGGACGCGACCGGCGTGATCCTCTGCATTCCCACGGCGTTTTGCTCCTACAAGGGAGAGGCGCTGGATAAAAAGACACCGCTGCTGCGTTCCATGGAGGCGGTCAGCGAGCAGGCGCTGCGCATTGTGCGTCTGTTTGGCAACACGGAGGCGACCAAGGTGACGCCCAGTGTGGGTGCGGAGCAGGAATATTTTCTGGTGGACAGAGAGAAATATCTGAAGAGAGACGATCTGATCTTCACGGGGCGCACGCTGTTCGGCGCGCCTGCACCCAAGGGACAGGAGTTGGAAGATCACTACTTCGGCACCATCCGCGAGCGGATCGGTTCTTTTATGAAAGACTTAAATCTCGAGCTGTGGAAACTGGGCGTGACCGCCAAGACACAGCACAACGAGGTGGCGCCCGCGCAGCACGAGCTGGCACCTATTTATGAGACGGCGAATATCGCCGTAGACCACAACCAGCTGGTGATGGAGACCATGAAAAAGGTTGCGAGCCGCCATGGTATGAACTGTCTGCTGCACGAGAAGCCCTTTGCGGGTGTGAACGGCTCCGGCAAGCATGACAACTGGTCCCTGACGACGGACAACGGTGTGAACCTCCTTGATCCCGGCGACACACCCAACGCGAACATCCAGTTCCTGCTGGTGCTTGCATGCATCATGAAAGCAGTGGATACCCACGCGGATCTGCTGCGCCAGAGTGCGTCGGATGTGGGCAATGATCACCGACTGGGCGCGAACGAGGCACCGCCTGCGATTATCTCCATCTTCCTCGGTGAGCAGCTCGAGGACGTGGTGAAACAGCTGGTGGAGACCGGCGAGGCCGATCACTCCATCCAAGGCGGCACGTTGCAGACCGGCGTATCCACCCTCTCCGATCTGGAGAAGGATGCGACCGACAGAAACAGAACCTCGCCCTTTGCTTTCACCGGCAACAAGTTCGAGTTCCGTATGGTGGGCAGCTCCGATTCCATCGCGGATCCCAACACGACCCTCAACGCCATCGTGGCGGAGGCGTTCTGCGAGGCCGCGGATGAGCTCGAGAAAGCGGACGATTTTGAGATGGCAGTACATGATCTCATCAAGAAATACATGACCGAACACAGACGCATTGTGTTCAACGGCAACGGCTACTATGACGAGTGGGTGGCGGAGGCTGCGAGACGCGGTCTGCCCAACATCAAATCCATGGTGGAGGCATCTGCTGCACTCACGACCGAGAAATCCATCAAGCTGTTTGAGAAGTTCGGCATCTTCACCAGGGTAGAGCTGGAGTCCAGAGAGGAGATTCTCTACGAGACCTACTCCAAGACCATCAACATCGAGGCGCTGACCATGATCGAGATGGCGAAAAAGCAGATCCTTCCCGCGGTGATGAAATATACCAAGACGCTGGCGGACACTGTGATCGCCGTGCAGCAGGCAGGCGCGGACGCCTCGGTGCAGGCCGACAGCTTAAAGGAGATCTCCGCAAAGCTCGTAGAGGCGAAAAATGCACTTTCCGTGCTGGAGGAGAAGACCGCACAGGCGAGCACCTATCGCGTGGAGAAGGAGAAAGCCTTCTATTACAAGGACGAAGTGTTCACCGCCATGAAGGCGCTTCGCACGCCGGTGGATGCGTTGGAGACCATGGTGGATCGTGCCGCGTGGCCGATTCCGACTTATGGGGAATTGATTTTTGAGGTGTAAACGGAAGGCTGTATGCGTTGAGGAGTGGTATGGAATAACAATCATGAGCATGTAGGATATCTTGTGAAAAGAAAACCGTTTGGAATGATAGTTCTTGACGAAGAAAAAATATGTGTTATAATGTCTCTATTGCGCGCAACGTAAGACATTTTGTCAAAGATTCAGCGATAGAACAAACGGATGGGGCGCGGCATGCAGCAGCGCCCCATTTTGTAATACTATAGGAAATTGCGTCCGTCAGGACGTATTAATTCAGGAGGTTGCGTAAAAGCAGCTTTGCTGCTTTACAACTCACAGAAATAACGCGAAGCGTTTTTCTTGCAGAAGGAGCGAAGAAATGATTAAACAGATCAGAAAATATGCACAGGAACACCAACTTACATGGGATGTCAAGAGCAATTTTGCCTATGGAAAATACAACGGTCAGGCGATCGGTATCTGGGAGACCAACGATCAGTATCTGCCGGCAGGGAATCAGCCGGTTCGTGCGTTGAAAATTGCTCACGTGGTGAAGATTTGGGCGACGACGGATGATCCCATGGTGATCGGAACCATACAGGGATATCTGCAGCAGATGCCCGGCAAGGTGGAATTCTTGCAGCAGACCTCTTATGACGGCAAGCTGATCACCGCTTTCTTTGTGACCGGTGGCTCCGGTTGGGCCAAAAGATACACAGCGGCTATAGATGTGTTCCTGCGGGACGTGACCAATCTCTGTGCGAGTTATACAGTTACGACAGGATGCGAGTTCTGCAAAGCGCCGGATCAGCTCGGGCTCTACCAGATCAATCAGGTTCCGTATCTCGTTTGTCCGAACTGTGTGCAGGAGGTCAATCAGCAGGCTTCACAGAGCAAAGCGCAGTTTCAGGCGCAGGGACAGGGAAATGTGCTCTCCGGCATTGTGGGCGCCTGCTTGGGCGCGCTGTTGGGTGTGGTACTCTGGGTGATCATTTACCAGCTGGGTTATATTTCCATGATTGGTGCGTTGGCTTTGGTGGTCTGTGCCTTTAAGGGCTATGAAGTAATGGGCGGACACATGACAAAGCTGGGTATTTTTATCTGCTGTGTGGTGTCAGTCATCATGCTGCTCTTCGCCGAGCAAATCTGCGTGGCATTGCTCATTTACGATGCTTTCCACGCGGAGGAGGGTATTTCCTTTTTTGATGCCTTCCGTGCGGTGCCCTATTTCCTGATGGAGGCAGAGGTTCTGAAAGCTGTACTTCCGGATGTTCTGCTGGGAGGCTTATGCGTAATCGGATGCGGTATTGAGAGGGGCATACGGGTATACAAAGACAGGACAGGCGCGGTGGCGACTCGAATGATTACCAGATTTAAAAATTAGATTGGCTTTTGGGGTATAATCTTCATGATAAAACAGATCCGGCAATATGCCAAGGTACTGAACCTGACGCGTGATAAAAACGGCATACTGGCATATGGGACATACAATGGGCGGTTTATCAGTATCTGGGAGACCCAATATATACCGCCTTCCAATCCGGGTGTTGTGCTTGCGCGCATGGCCCATCAGGTAAAGATCACGGCGAAGACGCAGGATCCCATGGCGCGTGGAACGATTCAGGGATATCTGCAGCGGCAGCCGGGACATATTGCGTTTTTACAAGAGGTTTCCTATGATGGAAAAATGATAACCGCATTGTTTGTCATGCCGGGTGGCGGGAAGGCGGAGGAATATGCCTCTTCCTTGGATGGATTTGTGCGGGATGTGACGGATTTATGCGCCTCCAGCGCAGTGACGGCAGGGTGCGAGATCTGCGGGGCAGCGGATGATGCGGCATTATATATCACCAATGCGTTACCGCGAGTGCTCTGTCCAAATTGTTTGAAACAAGTGAAAATGCAGGCCGAGCAGAAAAAGAGGCAAGGCAATGTTATGCAAGGTCTCTTAGGAGCCATATTGTGCGCGTTGATCGGCGTAGTGATCTGGGTCGGTATCTACCAGATGGGATATATCTCTATAATCGGCGCCATGGCATTGACCCATTTTGTGTTTCAGGGCTATAAACTGATGGGGGGATATATGACCAAGACAGGTATTGCCATCAGCTGCATCGTCTCTATTCTCATGATGCTTTTTGCGGAGCAGATCTATATTGCGATCTTGATCCGGCAAGCATATCAGGCAGACCTAAATCGCACGTTTTTGGAGATTTTTTTTACAGTGCCGTCCTATCTTGCACAGCTAGGGAATTTAAAGGCTGTGCTTTTGGATGTGTTGTTCGGCGTCATATATGTAGCCGGATGTGTTATCACAACAGGCATTCGTATACGCAAGCAGCATGCTGGTGCGATCAATATCCGCAGGGTGACCTGCATTTCAGGATGAAATCAAGAGCTTTTTTAAACTAATTTAGAAATTTATGAATTTGGGTATTGCAAAACGGAAAGACTTCGTGTATAATCTATCAAGTAATGCAAATAGCGCTATCGCCAAACGGTAAGGCAACGGACTCTGACTCCGTCATTTCAAGGTTCGAATCCTTGTAGCGCTGCTTTGAAACCTCAGTGAGTGAAAGCTTGCTGAGGTCTTTTTTTGCTTGAAAATAAAGGGTTTTCTGGACTTTGAGGTATGCATTTTCCGGGGCAAATACAGACAGGAATGTATGTTCCTTTTTCCTGAATTTTACTGGATTGACCTATTTTTTGAGAAGCGATAGGTCAATTCATAGGTCAAGGTTAGTGACAGAAAATGGGTTGAAGAGAGAAAAATCGGTAAAAATTGAAAAAAATGATAAAAAAATTGGATTGTACTAAAAAAAATACAATTTTAGATGCGTTCCGGCTGATAATTCAATAAGTGCTTCTTACTTTCTGTTCTTTGGCCTAATCCCGTTCTCACGGTCATATTCTTCCAACATTGCTCGTAATTCATCTATTTCGGCTTTCCTTTTTGCAGCAACCTCTTCAGGGGTATGCGTGAGATAAAAAGAGGGTGGGTAATCAAATTTATCCCGGAAGGGATCTGAGTAGAATCTGTGATCCAGCCAACAGAGCTTCATATGCCACAATATGTTTTGTACACATTCTGCAATAAACGTAAATATACTCTTCATAACAGTCATGCTGATTTCTCCCTCCATTTATTTGTAGAAAGATAGCATAATTATATCGCATTTATAAATACTTGTCTATATAAGTAAATAATACTTACAAAGGTTATTCTTTGATAATTATGTTTTATATACAATCAAAGCAAGTTATTACTTATATAGACAAGGAGGAGCCGGACATGGATAACTCAGTAGATTATGCAGCATTGGGAATGAAGATCAAAGATTTGCGGCTCAAAAGAGGGCTGACACAGGATCAACTGTCAGAGCTGGTGGGGTGTAATATATCGCACATATCCAATATTGAGAACAATTATACGAAATTGTCCCTGAATATCTTGCTGGCGATTGCAAATGCACTGGATACAACGATAGATTACCTGTTGGCTACTCAATATACCGGTACTTCTTCGGGATTGGACAGTGCTATCATAAAGGCGTTAAAGGACTGTGATGATGAAAAGAAAGAGCGTATCTTACAAATGATTGAGCTTATGTAAGTGCCTATAATTCATAAAGCGTAGAAAAGACATACGGAGAAATTGCTCCCCGTATGTCCCTTGTATATTTAGAATCTAAGTACCTGAACAAATCGGAATAACTTTCAAAGCTTATTAGCCGGTCTGGTCTTCTTGACAATTTTTGACAAAATCTTCTAAATCTTCCTTTGTTACTCTATAGGAGTTCCCTAATACAAAAGCAGGAAGATAACCTTCCTGAATGTAAAATAAAACTTTTGATTTTCCTATCTGTAAAATGCGTTCAACATCCTTGCGTGTTAGTAAATCCGGCTCATATTCAAACATGACATCTCCTCCCTTTTTGCTGAAATGGTTGTTCCGATAGGACTTAATCGGTTTATTCTGGTTTATTTCATTGTTGCAAACGTAAAGGCACCAAATTTGAAAGTATATTATTGTTTTGCAATCAAATTAAAGGAGGACTTGTCTTATGACAGAAAAAGCACGTTACATCATCATTGAAGTTGCCAGTGCAGCAATTACCATAGTTGTGGAAACATACAGAAAGCTGCACAAGAAAGGAAAGGAGGGAAAGTAATATGCCGGCTAACGTAGAATCAATGTTTTATGTAAGAACTGCCCCCTGGCATGGACTGGGAACAATGGTCAAGGAGGCACCCACATCAGAGGAAGCGATCAGACATGCAGGGCTTGACTGGAAAGTGGTACAGAAGGATCTGACAACAGATGACGGTATCCTTGTACCCGGCTTTAAGGCAAATGTAAGGGATCTGGATGCCCAGATACTCGGTATCGTCACAGACCGTTACAAAGTAGTCCAGAATGAGGAAGCATTCTCTTTCACGGATGAACTGCTTGGTAAGGGAGTAACCTATGAGACTGCAGGAGCAATACAAAATGGCAGGAGAGTTTGGATTTTGGCGAAGCTCCCACAGCACTACATCATTTCAGGGGACGAGATCGCACCTTACATGGTCTTTTCCAATGCCCATGATGGAAGCGGGGCGATCAAGGTTGCCATGACACCCATCAGGGTAGTATGTCAGAACACGCTCAATTTTGCCCTGAAAACTGCCAAGAGAAGCTGGAGCGTCAACCATGTAGGTGACATCTCAGGGAAACTGGAAGATGCAAGGAATACCCTGCTGTTTGCAGACAAATATATGTCTGAGCTTGGCAAGAGCATTGATAACCTGCACCACAGGAAACTGAGTGACCGTGAAGTGACCGAATTTACTCAGATCCTGTTCCCGATGCCTCTTGATCCGACTCCATTGCAGAAGAAAAATGTCAACCAGTCCAGAGAAGGTGTGCTGGCACGTTACCATGATGCCCCCGACCTTAAGGGAGTAGGCAGGAATGGCTACCGTTTTGTCAATGCTGTTTCGGATTTTGCAACACATGCAAAGCCCCAGAGGGAGCGGAGCAATTACAGGGAAGCCCTGTTTGCCAAGACGGTGGACGGCAACAGTCTGATTGACAAGGCTTATGAGCTTGTAGCTGCATAGGAGGTATGAGATGGACAATAAGGGATTAGGGGTAATCGAGATTCTGCTTCTCATCGCTATTTTGGTTGTGGTTGTACTGGCTTTAGTTGAGATATGCAGGCTTCCGGCTTTGGAATTTATCTTGATTCCAGTCTAAATCATCTGATGAGAGCATCTAAGAAGCGGGGGTACCGGATTTAGGTACTCCCTTTTTTGAAAGGAGAGAGAAAAAGTGTATACAACAATCAGTACCTTAAACATGGATCGCAGGGAATGGCTTAAACTTCGCAAATCTGGTATTGGTGGATCTGATGCAGGAGCAATCGGAGGAGTGAATCCTTACAGCAGTCCCATGAATGTCTATCAGGACAAGGTATCAGATACGGTAGAGGAATCGGATTCAGAATCTACCAGGCAAGGCAGGGATCTGGAAGAATATGTTGCAAAGCGTTTTACGGAGGCAACAGGATTAAAGGTCAGACGCTCCAATGTGATGTACCGCAGTGAGGAGCATCCGTTTATGTTTGCTGATGTGGACAGACTGGTGGTAGGGGAGGATGCAGGACTGGAGTGTAAGACAGCCAGTGCTTACAATGCCGACAAATGGGAGAACGGCAAGTATCCCCTGCACTACATGTTCCAGTGCTACCACTACATGGC
>JAFVAO010000075.1 GCA_017480445.1 Lachnospiraceae bacterium | reverse complement strand
GAAGCGTCCGGGAACAAGGAAGGCTCCTGCCAGGGCCGACACGACCAGAAGCGCCAGCTCTGCCGTCCGAGAGCCGGACAAAATCACATAAAATCCCTGAAAGGCAATCGTAATGGCATACCAGATCTTTGCCCAAACGGGCGTGTCCTTCCGGATGTTATATAACGCGAAGCCGATTGCAAACAGGGAGCACACCGCCGCGTAGTTGGGGTCTATGAACACTCCGAACAGGCGTCCCTCCGAAAAGCCCATCGGAAGCGTGTCGGGAAGGTCATTCAGGATAAGATCAAACTGCGCGCTGTATTGTACGAGGTATTGACCAAAGGACCAGATGGCGCCAATAAACCACAGAAGGATAAAAACATTCGTGAAGATTCGGATGTGCCGCCTATGGCGATCCGCCGCAACGTCGGGATCTGCCCCGCCCAGGTACAGCACCTGAACCGCCATCCAGATCATACACTTGACATTGCCCATAAACTGATACTTGAAGTTCCATAGAATTGAAACCCCAAAAACGACAAAAAACAGAAGTATGATCTCGGCATATGGAATGCGAAGCAGATTCCGCCGGGTAAACAAATCCACCACCAGCAGGATCAGCCCCACAATGCCAAGGGAGGTAAACAGCGGGCCGTCATATTGTATCAATATGCTCAGCCGATAAGGGATAAAATTCAGGCACGCAAAATAGACCGAGTAAATCAGCAGATACAAAAATCGAATCTCCGCCAGGACATTGTTTCGCCGTGCAGCCATCATAGACCTCTCTCTCTTCTTTTCAGTCTGCTAAATTTCCCACTTAAAAACCGTCTTAAACGGGGTGGAGCGGTCACTTTCAAACACCCTGTGAATATCCGCAATCGTCTGCACCGGTGCATCCTCATAAAGAATGGGTTTCAGCCTGCGCTGTATCCCACGGTTCTCCAAAAGGCGAATAGCGTCCTCAAAATCCTCCCGCCCGGAGCGAGAGCACCCCACAAGCGTCATACCCTTTTCCCGCACCATTCTAGTATTGATTGGGACATTATTCTCCGAAACACCCATCAGCATCAAGGTTCCCTGCGGGTTGATATGCTTGATCACATCTTCGATGGCATAGTAGCTTCCCTCGCCGCCGCAGCACTCAAAGGCGTGATCCACCTCCATTGTATCGGGAAGGTTGTCGGACAGATAAGTCTCGTGCACAAAAGAGAATTGGGCGAGCTTACGGGGCTGCCTGCCGACAACAATCAGTTTTGCCTCCGGGAATTGCGCCCGCAAAACATTCGCTGTCACATAGGCCAAGCTCCCGTCACCCCAGATGCCAATGCGGTCGCGCACCTCATGGGCGGCCCGGTCGAACCGCCGCGCCGCGTGGACCGAAACACTCACAAACTCCGTAATCGCCGCAATCTGGGGCTCCACAGCGTCACAGGCCACAACGCGTTCCGCATCGATCTCCACCAGCTCCCGCATGAACCCGTCGTGTCCGCTGGACAGAAAATAGGAGCCCTTCCGATAGTTTTCGTAGATTCTGTCATCGTCCTGCGTCGGAACGTTGGGGATCATCACCACGCGCTGTCCCACAGAAAACGTCCCCTCCGGCGCATACACCACTCTGCCGCAGCATTCGTGGATCAGCGCCATGGGCAGCTTCCTGGCCAGCACCTTTGCATCCCGCTGCCCCTGGTAATACCGCTGATCGGCGTGACACACCGCCATATACTCCGGCTTTACAATGACGCGGCTGCGGAAGCTGAGATCCTCATATTTAATCGAAATCGTGTGCGGACTGGAGAGCTGATAAATCTGGTTAATCACCTGTAATCGCCCCCACCATAGCCTGGGCAATCTTATAGTCTCCAGGCGTGGTAATCTTGATGTTGGTTTCCGCACCCCGCACCAGATGCACCGGGTAATTGCGCACCACACAGATCTTGCACGCGTCCGTCAAAATGCCCTTCTCCTCCTCACTGAGTGACAGATACAGGCTTTTCAGCAGGCTGACGCGAAAGCTCTGGGGCGTCTGTCCCTGATACATCCTGCTGCGAGGGGGGATGTCCGAGATGACCTGACCGTCCACAGACTCCACAATGGTGTCTACCGCAGGCATGACCGTATCCGCCGCGCCAAACTCGCGCGCCGCCTGGATGCTCTCCTCCAGCATACGCAGAGTGACAAAGGGGCGGACGGCGTCATGGGTTACAATAATATGCTCGTCAGATTCGCCGAACCCCTCTTCAATGGCCCGCACAACATTCAGGATCGTGCTGTTTCGATCTGTGCCGCCGGCAATGATCTGAATTCTGTCGCGGGCATAGGCGGTATACTTCTCCAGAAGGTCATCCATGTAACCCATCCAGTCCGGATGCACCCCAATATAAATCTGATCAAAGTCCGTGCATGTGAGGAATTTTTCAACTGTATGAACGATGATTGGCTTGTCCCCCAGCGACAAAAACTGCTTGGGCATATCGGCCATATGCATGCGAGTGCCGATTCCTCCGGCCAAAACTGCGCCAAAAATCATAGATCTCATCATCCCTTTTCATTATTTTTCGGACAACGCTGTCCAGAAGCTAGACATATCTCTTTCGGCCCTGTTTCCTGCGAATCAGACTTCTATACAGCGGCTCGCAGAGAAAAAGCAGGGTGGTAATCATTTTGCGGGTCGGCACGATATACGGGCAGCGCAGCAGCCGCCAGTAGTTCCGGCGCAGGAAGCCCTTGACCGCAGCCTTGTCCCGTTTTGCATCCTCCGAATCGGAGGCCGCAATCCGGTCCATGACCTCATAATGCGCGCGAAGTCTGCGATACCACGCCAGATCCAAATACTGGGGGCAGGTCTGCTGCACAACTTCAAAATTGCGCTCAAACCCATATATGATATCGAGATATTTGGAGCTGTAATCCTGCGATGTGATCGTCCCCTTGTGGTGAACATAGTAATACTTCGGGGTGTAATCCACGACCACACGATCCACCTTGGAGAATAGCTCCCCCATAATCAACGAGTCCTCGTATAGCCGCCCCTTTGTGAACGGCGTCTCCAACAGGAGGTCTCTCCGATACAGCTTATTCCAGGCGAAAATCAGCCATCCATTCCCCTCAAGGCAGCGGCCGATCATCTCGATCCCGGTCAGCACCTCATAACCCGTTGCGGGGCTGGCCTCTATGCTGTCCTGGTAGCAGGAGTAGTGCGTACAGACGGAAACATCCGCGTGTTCCTTTTCCAAATTCCGATAAAGCGTCTCATACATATCCGGCGCGATATAGTCGTCGCTGTCCACAAGACCGATATAGCGTCCACGCGATGCGCGGATTCCGGCATTGCGCGCATCGCTCAACCCGCCATTCTCCTTGTGGACGACCCGTATCCGCCCGTCACATTGCGCCAGCTCGTCGCAGAGCGCGCCGCTGCCGTCTGTCGCGCCATCATCGACCAGCAGTATCTCAAAATCCGTAAAGGTCTGGGATATCACGCT
>JAFVAO010000008.1 GCA_017480445.1 Lachnospiraceae bacterium | reverse complement strand
TCCGTCATTTCCTTGTCCCGACTCTCTCCCCTGTGAGCCTCATCCACAATGATACGGTCAAAGTCTGATGATCCACGCATACTATCGTCATTCTCATTATAAATAACACGTTTCACAAGACTCTGCACTGTAGCAATGACCAGCCGGGTGTCCTTCTCGATATCCTTTTCGCCCAACTCCTTCATATCATAAAGTTCATTTAATGTCTTCAGATCCTCCAACTTTACCGCTTTAAAAGTATCTGCTGTCTGTTCTCCAAGCGTAGTACGATCAACCAGATAGAGCACCCGTTTAAATAGCTTTGCCGAAAGAAACCGGTATATCATGCCAAGAACGGTTCTCGTCTTTCCGGTACCGGTTGCCATCGCCAACAGCACTTCTGTTTTCTTATCCTGTACAATCGCCTTTTCTGCCGCTTTGATTGCATCAACCTGATAGTCCCGCAGGTTTAAACCTTCCGGGTTCTGCAATACTTCATATCCGGTGGCAAGAAGCTTCCTCTTTGCCTCCTCAATATCTTTTTCCAGCGCCAGTTCTATGCCTTCCGGTGAAAACCAACCGGGTAATGCCTTGCCAGAATTAAACTGACTTCGCACATCCAGACACCAGATACCGGATTTCTCTTCGTATTGTTTGAAATAGTCACGCCCGTTCGTTGCGAACAGAAACGGCACCATGTACGATCCAAACTGCTTTATCACATATTTCTGATGTTCTACCTTAATGTTCTTTGCATAATCCTTGCACTGATAATCGAGTACCGATGGAATATCCTTGTGTTTCCGCTTTGCTTCTACAATACCTACCAACTGCTCCCCAATGAACAGGGCATAGTCAGCATAGCCATGATTTCCCAGT
Source organism: Lachnospiraceae bacterium (assembly GCA_017480445.1). GTDB lineage: Bacteria > Bacillota > Clostridia > Lachnospirales > Lachnospiraceae > Acetatifactor. Next base: position 48,310 of record JAFVAO010000008.1, on the reverse strand, counting down.
GCTGAGTCCGTAGGAAATTCTGCAATGGCATAGTTATGCCCTTTCTTTGGTCTTGCCCCCTTGGAATAGCGGATATTTTCCGTATCCGCTTCCCAGCCAACACGACGAAGCTGTTCGTCAATCAACTCTCTTGTCTGGGCTTCGCTTAAATCTATGCTGCGTGCCCTCTGATACGCGGCTGCCCTACGAGCAATATTTGCGCCACCATTTTCCCGGATATGATTCAGTTCTATCAAAAGTTCCTGATTCTTGGCCTCAAGTTCCTGATTTTCCCTCTCCAAATCTGTAAAGTTGACCGTCATGTCCACCGGATCCGCATATGCTTCCGGCTCATAATCATAGCCCCCGTCCCCGTAGACCTGCATGAACCACACACAAAGCTTGTACAAAAGCTCCAGATTCCTAAGTGCTTTTGCCTGCTCATCCATCGCCTCGTGGCTAGCATCATTTCGATCCTTTCTCAGAATATGCAACGTAGTCTTTATCTCATAGGGAAGCAAACCTTCATCCCTAAGCAGCCGGATGCGCATAACCTGCGTGTTGTCTACCTCCGGCTCTGGAATACCCTCGTATGCCAGCATATATTTCACAATCTGTTCCGCACACATACCTTGCTTCATGATAGAAGAATTCGGATCAGAATAGATATACTTTTCTGCTAAATCTCCCAGTTTGGCAAGATCATTCCATTTATGCTCAAGGAATGCAAAATTACTCATAAGGATGCCTCCTTACCTGTACTCATTTTTCGTTATCGTCATCTACATTCTTTACACTACCCTAAATAATCCAAACCTTGCTTATATTATATTCTGTTATCAGAAATACAGCAAGGGAATTTCCCAATAATCCGGGTCGTTAGAAGTTCCATCCTTTATTCTTCCTCCATCGTAAGTCTGAACGGATAGCCTTCCGCCCGCGCTCTGGACATTGCCAGATCGATCTTGGTGAGCGCGATATCATACGGATATTTTCCTACAACCGCTCTGCCGTTTTTATGCACATGGAGCATAAGCGTCTCCGCCGTCACCGGATCCTTATGGAAAATATCGATCAGTATAGACACCACGAATTCCATGCTCGTAAAATCATCATTCAGCATGATGACCTGATAGAGCTTCGGCTCCTTCAGCTTACTTCCTGTCCTCTCTTTTACAGATTCTTTTGTCGCCATAATATCCCTCTCAAATCTCTTCTTAGTTTCTATTTTATATCCGATACCACATCTTCGTCAATCCAAGGATACCTATTCACCCCAATATGCAGCATATCTGGATGAAGACTTAAGCAAAGGCCATAAATAGAAAAATTACTAAAGTACACGATGAAGTGAAAAAGTGCCAGAGTCCTTATTCTTTAAGGATTCATGGCACTTTTGTTCTTTTTCCTTATCTTTTTTTGCCTTTGATCTCTGAGAGTCTTCTTTCAAATCTGTTCTTGCTCGTATGAGACGGTACCGCCGTGGCGTAATCGCCGCTGAAACAGGCATTGCAAAATCCCTCGTGCCCCACCAGCTCCCGCAGCGTGTCGAGCGGCAGATAACCGAGCGTGTCCGCGCCGATCAACTGCGCAATCTCCTGGATGGTATGGTTACAGGCGACAAGGTTTTCTTTGGAATCGATATCTGTCCCGTAATAACAGGGGTTCAAAAACGGCGGCGAGGAAATGCGCATATGGATCTCCTTTGCACCGGCATCCCGCAGCAGATGTACGATCCGTTTGCTGGTGGTCCCGCGCACGATGGAATCATCCACGAGTACCACGCGCTTTCCCTCCACTGTATCCCGCAGGGGATTCAGCTTGATGCGCACCTGATTACTGCGCTCGTTTTGTGTGGGGGAGATAAAGGTGCGGCCGATGTATTTGTTTTTGACAAAGCCGATTCCGTAGGGAATGCCGGCGTATTGTGCATAGCCCAAAGCGGCATCCAGACCGGAGTCGGGCACGCCGACCACCACGTCCGCTTCTACGGGGTATTCCCTCGCGAGGATTCTGCCCGCCTGCACTCTGGCGGCATGTACGGATACGCCATCGATCACAGAATCCGGCCGGGCAAAATAGATATATTCAAAGATACAGATCTGTTTGCGTTTATGGTCGCAGTGCTCCTCATAGGTCTGCACGCCCTGATCCGAGAAGACGATCACTTCGCCCGGCTTGACATCCCGTATAAACTGTGCACCGATGGCCTCCAAGGCGCAGCTCTCCGAGGCGGCCACGTAGCGGCCGTCTGCGCATTGTCCGAAACAAAGCGGTCGGTAGCCGTTCGGATCTCTGGCAAGGATCAGCTTGGTCGCGGACATCAGGACAATGGAATAAGCACCTTCCAGATATTGCATGCTGGCCAAAACGGCCTGCTCAATCGAAGGGGTGCGCAGTCGTTCTCGTGTGACGATATAGGCGATGATCTCTGTGTCTGAGGTGGTGTGGAAAATCGCGCCCATCAGTTCCAGCTGATTGCGCAGCGTGTAGGCGTTGCTGATGTTGCCGTTGTGCGCCAGCGCCATTTTACCCTTCTGGTGATTGACTTCGATGGGCTGGCAGTTGTTCCGGTTGTTACCGCCGGTGGTTCCGTAGCGCACATGTCCCACTGCCATTTTGCCCTCCGGCAAAGCGGTGAGCGTCTCCGGGCCGAACACCGTATTGACCTGTCCTAAATCCTTGTGTGAGACAAAAATACCGTCGTCATTCACCACGATTCCGCAGCTCTCCTGTCCTCTGTGCTGTAGCGCATAAAGTCCGTAATAGACATCTCTTGCCACCGGGTAGGGCGTCGGCGCAAAGACACCGAACACGCCGCATTCCTCATGCAGCTTCTCTTCTGATCTGTTGTTCATGACTGTCATTGCCTCTCTCATTTGCCTTATTTTAGCGTTTCCGCATAGGTCACGGTAGCCCCGATAAAGCCGCTGAACAAAGGATGCGCCTTATTCGGTCTGCTCTTGAACTCCGGATGATATTGTACGCCGACATAGAAGGGTCTGTCCGCGAGCTCCACGGTCTCTACCAGTTGGTCGTCCGGCGACAGACCGCTCAGGATCAGTCCTTTTTCCCGGAGAACCGTCCGATAGTCGTTGTTGAACTCATAGCGGTGTCTGTGGCGCTCGCTGATCTGCGTCTGGCCATAACAGCGCGCCATGGTCGTGCCCTCGCGGATGACGCAGGGATATGCACCCAGACGCAGCGTGCCACCCTTGTCGATACAATCGCTCTGCCCAGGCATAAAATCGATCACCTTATGGCGGCATTGTTCATCAAATTCACCGGAATTGGCGTCGCTAATACCGGCCACATCGCGGGCGTATTCGATCACGGCGATCTGCATACCCAGACAGATTCCGAAGAAGGGCAGGCCCTCTTCTCTTGCAAATTTGGCGGCCAGGATCATTCCCTCGATGCCGCGGCTGCCGAAACCGCCGGGGATCAGGATGCCGCTCACACCGTGTAATGTCTCGCGCACGGTATCGGCGGTAAGCTCCTCCGAATCGATCCAGCGGATCTGTACATGGGTGTGATGAACGTATCCCGCATGCCGCAGCGCCTCCGCCACGGAGAGATACGCGTCGTGCAGTCCCACATATTTGCCGACCAGACCGATCTCCACCGTATCCGAAAGTCGGTCGATCTGCTGAACCATCTGCTCCCACTCGTGCAGATTGGGCGCCGGCGCCTCGATGTGCAGCTCGCGGCACACCACTTCGGAGAAATGAGACTGCTCCAACATGAGCGGTGCCTCATAGAGATTCGGCAGTGTGCGGTTCTCGATGACACAGTCCGGTTTTACATTACAGAACATGGATATTTTTTTGAAGACAGAGGGGTCCAGCGGTTCGTCACAGCGCAAAATGATGAGGTTCGGGTTGATCCCCATTCCCTGTAATTCCTTGACCGAATGTTGCGTCGGCTTGGTCTTGTGTTCCTCCGAGCAATGCAAAAACGGAACCAGCGTCACATGAATAAACAGGCTGTTCTCCCGTCCGATCTCCAGAGAGATCTGCCGGACAGCCTCGATAAACGGCTGGGATTCAATATCGCCGATGGTGCCGCCGATCTCAGTGATCACCACATCGGCGCCGGTCTTTTTGCCGACACTGTAGACGAACTCTTTGATTTCGTTCGTGATATGCGGAATGACCTGTACCGTGGAGCCGAGGTACTCTCCGCGCCGCTCCTTGTTCAATACGTTCCAGTAGACCTTGCCGGTGGTCAGATTGGAGTATTTGTTCAGGTCTTCATCGATAAAGCGCTCATAATGTCCCAGATCCAAGTCGGTCTCCGCGCCGTCCTCCGTGACATATACTTCGCCGTGCTGGTAGGGACTCATGGTGCCGGGATCCACATTGATATACGGATCCAGCTTTTGCGCCGCCACCTTCAAGCCTCTGGACTTCAGCAAACGCCCCAGAGAGGCCGCCGTAATGCCCTTTCCCAGACCGGATACCACGCCGCCGGTCACAAATATATACTTTGTCATCCCTTTCTCCTTTCCCCGCTTACTTTCCGCTGTCGCCGTAGTTGGACAGGACTCTTGCTGAAGGATCGTCCACATTGCAGCCTTCCCAGGATTTGTTCGGCATCCAGAAATCCACGATCATTTCCGCCTGACCGGGATAATATTTTTCAAACAGTTCGCGATACAGCAGGGATTCCTTGGTGAAGGGACGCGCGTGCGTGTATTGCTTGCATTTCTCTGTAAATTCGGCGTCCGTGTATTGGCTGTTCGCGTATTCCTTCAGATAATCCACCATGGAATGTCCCACTGCATCTGAAAAAGCCGCCTTTTCCCGCCAGAGAATCTCCTCCGGCAGATAGTCGTCCTGGGCAAACGCATGGCGCAGCAGATATTTTCCCTTGCCGTAGGTGTTCACCTTGCGCGCCGGATCTATGGACAACACATATTTTACGAAGTCCAGATCGCCGAAAGGCACCCGCGCCTCCAGCGAGTTGACGGAGATACAGCGGTCCGCCCGCAGCACATCATACATGTGCAGCTCGTGCACCCGTTTCCGCGCCTCCTCCTGGAATGCCTCCGGAGACGGGGCAAAATCGGTGTATTTATAGCCGAACAGTTCATCCGAGATCTCTCCGGTCAGCAGCACACGGATGTCGGTCTGCTCGTGGATCGCCTTGCAGACCAGATACATGCCCATGCTGGCACGGATTGTGGTGATGTCGAAGGTGCCCAGCAAGTGAACGACTTCCTCCAGCGCGTTTAAGACGTCCTGCGGCGTCATATAGACCTCTGTGTGGTCGCTGCCGATATAGTCCGCGACCTGTTTGGCGTATTTTAAGTCAATGGCGTCCTCACTCATGCCTATGGCAAAGGTCTTGATGGGTGTCTGGGACTTTTTGGCTGCAATGGCACATACCAGTGAGGAATCCAGGCCGCCGGACAGCAGAAAACCGACTTTTGCATCGGCGATCAGACGCTTCTCCACACCGGCCACCAGTTTGTCGTGAATGTTCCGGCAGATCGTCTCCAGATCGTCCGTCACGTAGTGTGTCACTTTTACAATATCGCAGTAACAGTGGAAGGAACCGTTCCTGTAAAAATGTCCCGGCGGGAAAGGCATGATCTTGTCCGCGAGTCCCACCAGGTTCTTGGCCTCACTGGCAAACAGAATCGTGCCGGACGCATCGTATCCGTAATAGAGCGGGCGGATGCCGATGGGGTCCCGTGCCGCGATGAATTCTCTGGTTGAACCGTCGTAAATGATGCAGGCAAACTCCGCATCCAATCGGGCAAACAGATCCGTGCCGTACTCCTGATACATGGGAAGCAGGATCTCACAGTCGCTGTCGCTTTCAAAGGTGTATCCCTTTTGGCGCAGGGCCTCTCTCTCCTGTTCAAATCCGTACAGCTCTCCGTTGCAGACGACATAATTGTCTCCTAAGGAAAACGGCTGCATGCCGGATGCGGTTAAGCCCATGATCGACAGGCGGTGAAAACCCAAAAGACCATTTCCGGTGTCCACGATCCGACTGTCATCCGGTCCTCTGGAGATGGTCTGCGCAAATCCTTCCTTGAATTTTTCTACATCAACTCCTGTACCGCAATATCCCATGATTGAACACATACGATAGGCCTCCCTTACGTGTGAATTTTGATTTGTATGCGAAAAAACACCCTGCGCGCCCCTGTGCATACGCCCTTGCGCATAAAAAAGGCGCGTCGGACATCCCGTCCGAAGCGCCTTTGCTTCCACGTGCTTGCTCAAATCAATTATAGAAGTTAGTATACAACTTTTTGGATGGATGTCAAGTGCAAAATTAAAAATTCATCCGCCGGATTGTGATCAGATATCCGACGGTGAGGATCAGTGTCATCAGCGTCCAGCTGAGCGGCTCTGTGAGGGCGATCCCCAGATATCCGAGGCGCGGCACCAGCACGCATACGGAGAAGACTTTGATGCAAAACTCCAGTCCGGAGGACACCAGCGGGAACACCTTTCGCCCCAGCCCCTGCAGTGTGCAGCGCAGAACGAACAGCGGTCCCAGCACGGGGAAAAAGCACACACCCACCAGACAGTACATGGTCGCATTGTCCTTGATCAAAGCGATATCCGTGGAGGCGATCCAGGAGACGATCGACCGTGCAAACAAAAAGGCAAATACAATATTGATGGCAGAGATCACGGTGACGATGCCGTTTGCAGTGGTGACGCCCTTCCGCACGCGGCCCAGTCTGCCGGCACCGATATTCTGGCTGGTGTAGGTCGTCATCGTGAAACCGAAGGTATAAATGAGAGACATCATGATCTCCAACAGTCTTCTGCCCGCCGTGTGCGCGGCTACAATCTCGGCGCCCAGTCCGTTGATACCGCTCTGCAGAATAATCGTTCCGATGTTCACGATACAGCCCATCAGCCCCATGGACAGTCCCATCAGAAACAGCTCCTGATATTCGGAGCGGTCTATCCGCCAGTCCTCCGCCTGCGGCAGATATTCCTGATAGCGGATCAACCCATAACAAAAGCAGGCACCGCCGCAGACGGCCTGTGACAATACCGTGGCATACGCGGCGCCCGCAATGCCCATCCGGATCACACCGACAAAGAGAATATCCAGCAGAATATTTAAGAAAATGGACGTCAGCAGACAATACAGCGGTGTCTTGCTGTTGCCGAGGGAACGCAACAGATTGGCGGATAAATTGTACAGCGCGGAAAAGGGAATTCCGATCAGAATCACACGCACATAGCGCAGCGCGGGATCCAGCAGCGCATCCGGTGTATGCAGCAGGACGAGTACTCTCTCGATCACGCAAAAGGAAAGCACAGACAGCCCGAGCGTCAGGAGCACGGTCAGTACTGCAGATCCGGCTACATTCCGGCGGATTCTGGCAGGATCCTTCGCGCCGAAGGCATGCGCGACCTGAATCCCGAAGCCCTGCGTAAAGCCATTGATCAGTCCGATCAACATATTCGAGACCACCGCGGTCATGCCCACCGCCGCGAAAGCGTGTTCATCGAGGAAAAAGCTGACCACCTTGGCGTCGCCGATGTTGTAGAGCTGTTGAAAAATATTGCCCAGGATAATGGGGATTGTAAATAAAAGGATGATCCGCAGCGGACTTCCCTCTGTCATATCCAGTGTTCTTTTTTGAATTGCCTGTTTCATGGGTTTGGTTCCTTATCTGATTCGTGTGTCAAACGCATATTCGTCAGTGTCGATGTGGCATATTACACAAACGATTATTCGGATGTGCTAAACGCTTCCCTGAGCCCAAACGCATAATCTTATTGTGTAATACGTCACATCTGGTTCCAGAAAAGGGCGTTTGACACTCGAATCCGTATCTGTATATATCGTCTGACGGATCGTCAGCAGTTCCCTGTGTAGACATAGCGCAAGTACTCTCCGGCCACTTCCGTCAGCCGGTAGATGTGTCGGACATCGGTGGCGGGTCGATCTGTCATATGAAAGCAGGGGAAAAAGCGGGAAATGTGCAGCGGAATATCCTCGCCGATGATTCGTCCATCGGCGTCCTGCAGTCCGGCGATAAACGCGCTGATTGCACGCATCTCTTTCTCTGTATCGTTCTCGCCGGGGATGATGAGCGTCGTGAGCTCTATGTGGCAAAGCTGTGCCGCACGCTCGATAAAGGCCATCACCATCTCGCGGTTCCCGCCCAAGACATCGCTGTAATAGGAATCCGAAAATCCCTTCAGATCAATGTTCATGGCGTCGATATAGGGCGAGAGCTCCTCTAAGACGGACAGTTCCGCGGTGCCGTTGGTGACCAGTACATTCACCATGCCTGCTTCCTTCACAAGTTTCGCGGTGTCCCGCACGAATTCATAGCCGATCAGCGGCTCGTTGTAGGTGAAAGCAACGCCGATGTTGCCCTGCTGTTTATAGAATCCGGCTGCATTTGCAAGCGCTTGCGCGGACAGCTGTTCTATCTGGCCGGCAGATGCAGCTTCACCTGCGCAGGCTGTGCCAAGCGCCTCTTCCGCATAGGAAAATGCCTGTGCCGACCAGGAGATCTCGGCGTTTTGACAAAAGGGGCACCGCAGATTACAGCCATAGCTGCCGACGGATAAAATCCTTGTGCCGGCATGAAAACGCCGCAGCGGTTTTTTCTCAATCGGATCCAGGGCAAGCGAAGTGATCCGGCCGTAATTGGCGGCACAGACCACGCCATCCCTGCAGGTGCGCGCACCGCAGAAGCCAAGCTGTCCCTCTCTGATGTCACAATGTCTGAAACAGACCTCACATCTTGCCATGATATCCCATTCCTCTCAGTTCGTCTCTATACATGTCGTATCACTTCAAAGCGTTCCAGTTCGATCGGATCCCCGGGGCGGATGCCGCCCTTTTGCATCGCGATGGACAGCTGCTGTTCCACCGTGTCCACACCGTCCAGATCCGGCAAAAGCAGCCCTCGCTTCACACCGCTTGTCACGATCACGCCGTATCGCTTCACATCCAGCTGCCCGGCTGATGCAATGCGTTCAGGCGCACCCAGAACATCTACATGAATCTCCAACCAGGGCAGCTCTTCGGCTGTGATCGGGGCAAATCGGGGATCCCTTGTAGAGGCACTGATGGCGTTTTGGATAATCTCCTCCGCCACACAGTCTGTTGTCGGCAGGATCGTTCCGATACAGCCTCGTAGTCTCCCGTGTTCGTGGATGGACACAAAGGCGCCGGCCTGCGTGGTCTGCAGGGCATGCAATGCATCCTGTTCAGCGGCATCCGCAGATACATAAGGGTTCGACAGATCGGCAAGCCCTTCAGCGACGGATAGCTTTTGCCGGTGTATCATATAGTGCTCCAGCGACTTACGTGCCAGCTTTACGTAGACATCCGCTGCTTCCTGCTGCTTTTGTAAGACAGTCTGTCTCTCGCGCAAATAGTGCGTCAGAAAGCGGCGATCCTCCGCCATATGTTCCGGCTCCTGTACATGAAACGTACAGATTCCGTATCCAACGCCGGTCACATCCTCATGGGAGAGCTGCCTGGCTTCCACACGCAAGCCGTCCAGCACGCCCGCCATAATCACAAAGGAACGGTGGCCGCATTCGGCTGCCTTGTCACAAAAGTGTTCTTTAAAATCAAACAGTTCGCCGAACGCACCGCGGGCACAGACATCCATGATCCGCGCGTCGTACTGCGGTCCCTCCGGCGTAAAGCCGTATGGCCCGTATTCCTGTAATTTGTGGGACAAATCGCCGCTCGCCACATACACGACCCGCCGGCCGGTTGCATGCACTGCCTGCTGGATCAGCTGCCCAAAGGCGTAATGCTCCGTGAGCGGCAATCCCGACAGACCGATCCGCACAATTTTGAAGTTGTCATATTTCTGGCGGATAAAATAAAGCGGTACCATCGTGCCGTGATCCAGTGTGCGATCGCGCTGCCCAAGGGTTCCTGCGGGAAAATCTGTCTCCTGCGCCAATATCTCGATCCGGCCGACCAGTTCCGCATCGTAGGTCTCGGTAAAGCTGACCGCAGGCGCACCGAAGCCGGAAAAGGATCCCCTGGCCTCTATGCCGGGCGAAATATGAAAATAATCCGCATACATGGTCGCATGCGGGCTGGAGATCAAAATTGTCTCCGGACGCAGCTTTGCAATTTCTTCGGCCACTTTGGTATATGCATCAATGGTTTTTTGAATTTGGGTCTCGCTGCCCCGCCCTACCTGTGGTACGATCATGGGCGGATGCGGTACCATAAAAGCCGCTAAGATCGCCATACGATACACTCCTTCCTGTCAACGCAAAAATTACGTGTCACGCTGTTTTATAGAACTTAGGCTTCTGCATACTTGATTTTACAGCTTGAAACCGGTTCCCACAAACTGTGCAATCTCTCTGCCGGTATCGTCTGAAACCTCCACATTGATCACCATCGTGGAGCGACCGTCCTTTTTGCAGGTAGCCCTGGCGATCAGCCGTGTTCCCTTCGGCGCGCTCAAGTAATTGATGCTGACCTGCTGGGCCACGGTCGGTTTATGAATGTTGTTGGCAAGCGCCGCGAAGGCGAGATCTGCCAGCGTGAACATCACGCCTCCCATGATGCCGCCGTTTGCGTTTTTGTGGCCCTCCCCCAACGTCATACTGCACACGGACATATCCTCCGTGAGCTCGTCAAGCTGCATGCCGTTCAGGGTGGCAAAGCGATCTCCCTGAAAATAGATTCTTGCTTCTTCTGTGTTCTTGAATGTACTCATGCGTTATTCTCTCCTGTCTGTATCATCCTGTCCTATCTCTTAAAATCCCAGGATGTCATTCACAAGGATCACATGGATCCGGCCCGCGTGCCTGGAAAAGCGGGTGATCAAAAACTGGCAGCAAATGGTATCCGGCGACTTGCAGTTAAAGCAGGAGCCGGTCTTGGCGCACGGTGTGGAGAGTCCGAACCGCTGCGCATTAATGGGCGCCGCCACGTTTCTGGCACGCTTTATCGCGCCGTCGACATCATTGCACACCTTATTCATCCCCACGATAAATATCACCTTCTTCGGGCCCTGGGCAATGGCGGACACACGGTTGGAATTGCCGTCGATATTCACCAGAATGCCGTCCTCTGTGATGGCATTGGCGCTTGCCAGAAAGACATCGGCATCGTAGGCGGCCAGCATGGCTGCACGCTTATCCTCCATGGCGTCTCTGTCAATGAAGTGGTATGCATCGCTTTTCAAAGCCTCCACCAGACCGATCTCATGGGCGCTCATACAGCCGCCCATGGTCACGCTGCTCCCCTGCGGAATCAGCGCCAGCGCCTGGGCGAGCGCCGCTTCCTTGTCGGCTGCGTAATAGCCGGTCATGTTGCGGGACTCCAGTCCTTTGATGACCTTCTGTGCCAGTAATTCGTTTCGTTTTGTGATGTTCGGGTTCATGTGCTGTCCTCCTATGGATGTAATATGTTTTTGACACGCTAATCCCTATAAAATACGGTGTTTCGCAGGTCTTATTTTGGCCCATAGGCAAAATAGTACGCCGCGAGCTGCGCTCTGGAGCTGAAGGGCTCCTGTGCCAGAAGCGTTTTCACCTCTTCGCGGGTATAAAACTTTGCATGGATCAGTTCATTCTCGGATGTATGGTCGTCGATGTCTCCCTCCACCTCCGCAAAGGCGATGTAGGTGGTCACATCGGAGATGGCCACCGCCGCATAGGACGGCGGCAGAATCTGTTTGATTTCTTTTACGGTGAGGCCGGTCTCTTCATAGAGCTCCCGCCGGATACAGGCCTCGATGGATTCTTCCGGATTGAGCATACCTGCGCAGAGATTATAGATCGTGCGGTTCACGCCCATGCGGAACTCGTGCAGCAAGAGCAGGCGGTCTCCGCAGGTGGCCACAATCGACACGCCGCTGGGAGCGCCGCCGATATCCTCCGCGGACTGTAGCTCCCTGCGGCTCACGATCTCGTAGATTTTCTCGCGGCCGGCTTTGTTTTGATAGGTGATCTCATAGTTTTTCAGATATTTTCCGTCTTTGACTTTTTCAAAATGTAAGAGAGAAAATGCCATGTGTATGCTCCTTACGTGAGTATGTTCTTAATGCTGATATTGCTCTGCAAGCGGCCGGCTGTTTTTTTTGCGTGTGATCTCCACAAGCCCAAGCGGCGTGATCCCCACGATCCGCGTCTGCTGGCGGTCGTTTGCCGTAAGCGCGCTTAAATATTGCAGCAGCTCCTTTTGATCCTGTAGCTGATCCATGTTGATAAAATCCACAATGATGATACCGGACAGATTGCGCAGGCGCAGCTGGAGGGCAATCTCCTCTGCCGCCTCCCGGTTGACCATGCGGATGGTTTCAGCGGAGGGCTTGCCGGACGTGAATTTGCCGGAATTGACATCGATCACGGTCAGGGCCTCCGTCGGCTCTATTACCAGATAGGCGCCGGACTTCAGCCAGACCTTTTTCCCGAGGGCTGTGTCCAGTTTCGAGGATAACCCGTAGAGACTGGATAGCGGCAGGGAGGCTGTTTCCGCTTCGCTGTAGTAGCGAATGGACTTCCCGACAAAGGCGGGATTGTTTTGCAGGTTTTCGAAGATGTCTGCCTGATCCGTCAGGATTTCCGTGTATTCCTGTGGGGAGGCCAGATGCTGCAAAGCGTCCTCCCACATCGTCGGCGCGGGGAGCAGGCAGGAAAAGCAGGTGCGGTGCAGTGCTGTCTCGAACAGAGAAACCCACTGTGCATACAGCGTCTGAAAGGCGTCCGTAAGACCGCTCGTGTCGGGGGGATCCTGTTCGATAAAATCAGCCGCTTTTGTGCGCACTACCATGCCTGCGGGTACTGTGTAATCTGTCTGCGCGGGCAATGGGATGTCCGCGGGCAATGTCAGGGCGGCGGCTTTGATCGCTTTTTTCAAAGCTGCCTTTTGTTCTTTCGAAAGCTTGTTGGAAAAACCGGTTCGGGTCTCGCCGACGCTGAAGGCAAAATAGTCGTTGGAGAGGGAAATGCAGGTGGTCACCGAGGGCTGCTTGGTCTTCTGGGCATCCCTGGTAATCTGCACGGGAAACATATCGCCCTCTTTGATCCGTCCGTCCCATCTGCGATTCAAGAGATACGGGTATGCGGCGTCTTTCTGCGAGAGAAAACATACCACCCGACGATCCGCGCCGATCTCCACAAAATAGGCGCCCAGATTTTGGACGACACTTTTGACCCGCGCGATGTAGACCGCACCGATTTCGCTTTTAACTGCGGGCATGAATTGCGCTGCGAGGAGTCGGTTGTCCGAGACAAGCAGCGCGGCCGGTTGTTCCCGATATACGGTAAACAAGAGTTTCCCGCCCGTTTGCGCATTTTTTTGATTGTCGGTCAGGGTGATTTTCTGTTCCGATACGATCCGGCGGCTCATAGGTGCTCCTCTCTTACTTTTATTTGGCAATCTCCACTTCGTTTAACGGCACCAGCTTCCGCCGGGAATCGGTTCCGATATCGGCGTAGGTCTCCTCTCTGGTGATGCGCAGCGCGTTTTCCTGCAGCTGTGCCCCGCAAAACGCGACCAATGTTTCAATGACCTGCATCGGTTTGATGTTGCCTGCGCTGGAAGCGTCCACCAGAAGGTTGATGACGCCGTCTGTGCAGGTGCACGCATAGATGCCCGGGCGAATATTTACCTGCCGCACACCGCTCTTTCCGGCCTTTTCGATGAGGATGGTATCCTGGGCCAGATAAGCGGGCAAGGCGGCGGTCAGGTCGGCAGCCGGTTCCCGTCCCGGTACAAAGCGCACGGTATAGGCCGCTGCTGCGACGCTTGCCATGGCGTTGCCGGCCTTCTCGGGCAGGATGCGGACATCGGTCACTTGTATGTCGGGGATGGAGGCTGCGTTGATCCGCGCCTGTACATCCGCGCAGTCGATCAGCGAATAGACCTCGATATCCATGTATTCCCCGTTGCTCTCCAAGCCAACGCCGAGCGGCGATGCAAAGGACATGATCTGGTGCGGACTGTAGCCTGTGGTATAGGCGACATCTACGCCGGCTCGACGCAAGGTTTTCTGAAAATAGCGCATGACGTCCAGATGCCCGATGAAACGGATATCGCCATGCTTGGTGAATTTGATGCGCAGGCGGATATTTTTTTTCGGCGGCTGCGCTGTCTCTGTAATAGTTGCGCTGTTGTTTGCGTCTGTGCCGCTGTTCGCGTCTGCACTGTCATTCGTGTCTGCGTTGTTGGTGGTGCCGTCATTCGTGTTTGCACTGTCGTTCGTGTCTGCGCCACTGTTCGCATTTGCGTTATCATTTATGTTTGTGCCGTCATTTGCGCATACGCTTCTATTTGCGTATGTCTGTTCTGTCTGCGTTGGCGTGGAGGATGTCTCCTCGGAATACTCCTCCACAGCTGCCCCTTTGGGCTCTGTGCAGATCCCGCCGCCAAACCGGCCGGCGCCGCAGCCCTGGCATTTCAACTTACAATTCTCAGAGATTTGTTCGTCCCGGGCCTTTTGCCACTCGCGTAGCAAAAAGGTCTTGGTCACGCCGCATTCAATAAAATCCCAAGGGAAGATCTCGTCCAATTCCCGTTTGCGGCTGGTGTAAAATGCTACGGTAAGCCCGCATTCTTCTATGGTCTCCAGCCATCTTTCGTGGTGATAATATTCACTCCAGGCATCGTAAAAGCTGCCCTTTTCATACACACGCCGGATGACTTCACACAGTCTTCTGTCCCGCGGGCCAGAACACCCTCCATCACACTCGCATCCGCCTCATGCCAGTTGTATTTGATTCGCTTCTGGTTCAGCTGCTCGGATATGGCCTTGCGGGTCTGATAGGCCTTCTCGATAAATTCCTCCGTGGTGCACTGCGGCGCCCATTGGAAAGGTGTAAAGGGCTTTGGCACAAAAAAGGAAGTGCTGGCCACGATCTGCACACTGCCGTTTGCGCGTTTTTCCTTCGGCACCGGCTCAAAATAGGTCGACGCAATCTTGTTGGAAAGCTCCGCAATTCCACGGATATCTTCCTCTGTCTCCGTCGGCAGACCCAACATAAAATACAATTTTACACGGGACCAGCCACCCTCGAAAGCAAGGGTAGCACCCTTTAAAATAACCTCTTCCGTCAACCCTTTGTTGATGACATTGCGCAGTCTCTGGCTGCCGGCCTCCGGTGCAAAGGTCAGACTGGACTTCTTGATATCCTGCACCTTGCTCATGACATCCAGAGAAAACGCGTCTATGCGCAGAGAAGGCAGTGAGATATTCGTGTGTTGTCTGCCGCATTCCGCAATCAGAAAATCGATCAGTTCCGGCAGATGGCTGTAATCGCTGGAGCTTAAGGAGCTTAGAGACAACTCCTCATAGCCGGTGTTCTTCAGCATCTGCAGCGCGTATTCCTTCAGCACGTTCACGTCGCGCTCCCGCACCGGACGATACAGCTGCCCGGCCTGACAGAAACGGCAGCCGCGGATACAGCCGCGCTGGATCTCCAATACCACGCGGTCCTGTGTCACTTTGATAAAGGGCACCACCGGCTTCATGGGATACGGAATCTCCGTGACATCCATCGCGATCTCTTTCAAAATCGTCGCGGGAACGCCCTCCCGCGTGGGGGTAAACGCAGCGATTGTGCCGTCCGGATGGTAGGTCGTCTCATAAAACATCGGCACATACATACCAGGCAGCTTCGCGGCTGCCAGCAAAAAGTCCTCCCGGGACATCCCGCGCGCCTTGCAGTCCTTGTATAACTGAATCAACTCGGCGTAGCGGGTCTCGCCCTCGCCGATGTAAAACAGATCAAAAAAATCCGCGATAGGCTCCGGATTGTAGGTACATGGTCCACCGCCAATCACGATCGGATAGCCTTCCAATCCTCCCCGGGGTTCGCCCGCAGAGGCATCCGACAAGGGCCTTCGCCGATCTTTGGCGAGCAGCGGGATTCCTGCCAGATCTAATATCTGCAGAATATTGGTATAACACATCTCATATTGGATCGTAATGCCCAGAAAGTCAAAATTCTTGATTGGCTCCTGGGATTCCAGTGCGAACAAAGGGATCTGTTCCCTGCGCATGATCTGATCCAGATCCACCCAGGGAGAATAGACACGCTCGCACCACACATCCTCCATCGCATTAAACATCCCGTAGAGGATCTGAATTCCTAAGTGCGACATGCCGATCTCATACACATCCGGAAAACACATGGCAAAGCGCACCTGTACCTTGGATTTATCCTTTATCACCGCATTCACTTCATTGCCGATGTAACGCTCCGGCTTCTCTATGCTCATCAATATATCATCCGACAGGGCAAGCCTTGCACACATATTACAAACTCCTTCCGGTAACTTCCCTCACACTTACTCACTATTGTACCATACCGAAATAACCGTCGCAAGATGCGCGAGGTGCGATTCTTAAAGCATACACAAGTGCGGGCACACATTGACCGAAATGGTTCATAAACTGAACCTGCAAAATGAAATACACGAATGATGACTACACTGGTCAATAGATTGACTTAAATAGTCGAAGCGATACAAATGTTTATAAGATTTTATTTTGAATCAACATAGCATATGTACTACTGCTTTACGCATAAGATATTGTATAAATTTTATCACTCTTTGATGGAATATTTGAGGAAATGATGAAATTCTATTTGGGAAGTACCGAATTGGGCATATTGTATATTCCATAAGCAGGCGCTTGGAAAACGCCGGCACTTAGATCGCGTACTTTGCGATCTTAGTACCGCTGCGTTTCACATGCAGCGCAAGCGTGCCTGCGATGGCATATACAATGTGCACAATGACACTTGTCGCCCAATGACACTTATATATAATCCAAGTTTCGCAATCACCTATACACCGGAAAGGAGCATTCTTTTGGCTAATAAAAGCGTTGAGGAGAAATTGGCATTGCGCAGTCAGATTCAGACGCGCTATATGCGGGATAAAAACGATATGAGACGCAGAGAACAGATCTTATACGGTCTGCCGGAGGCGGATGCACCGTATGACGCAGAGGCCGGATCCCTGGATACAGAGGAACTCTCCTCTTCTTTTCCGCTGCGCGCGATGATTACGCTGGGACTCTATCTGCTACTTGTTTTCGCAGATGTCACCGGACGACCTGTGTTTGGGATTTCGGCAGATACCTGTTTTCAGGCGATTGCCACAGATTATGAAAGCAGCATCACCCAATGGGTAAATGCTGCCTCCAACATGCATATTAATGTTAACGATTGGCTAACTCAGTAGTGATTTCTTCCCAGGTGATATCCTTCTCTGCCATGAGTACCATCATGTGATACAGGAAATCGCTGATCTCATACTTGATCTCATTGGGATTGGGATTCTTGGCGGCGATCACGATCTCGGTCGCTTCCTCTCCCAGCTTTTTGAGAATTTTGTCAATCCCCTTGTCAAACAGGTAATTGGTGTAGGAGCCTTCCTTGGGATGCACCTTGCGGTCTTTAATGACATCAAAGACCTCCTCGAATACCTGCAGGGGATTGTCCGCCTGTTCGTAGTCCTTTTTGGCGATCTGATTGAAGAAACAGCTTCTCGCGCCGGTGTGGCAGGCTGCGCCTACCTGTGAAACCTTTGCCAGAATTGTATCCAGATCACAGTCCGCCGTCAGGCTTTTTACATACTGGAAGTGGCCGCTGGTCGCTCCCTTCAGCCAAAGCTCCTGTCTGCTGCGGCTGTAATAGGTCATTTTGCCGGTGCGCAGCGTTTCACGATAGGCTTCCTCATTCATGTAGGCCACCATGAGCACTTCCGATGTGCGGTAATCCTGTACGACAACCGGTACCATGCCATCGCTGTTTTTCTTCAGCTGATCCCAGGTATAGGCTGCGCTCAGCTGTTCCACATCAATGTTGTTCTGCAGGCACAGATCCTTTAAGGACAGGATATCCCCGATATTGTCATTGATGGTATTGCCGGTCACACCGCTCACGCCCTCGTAGGCGAAGACCTCAATCAGCTTATTGAGCGCAATCTGGTTAATCTGCACGAGAAACGGCTGGGTACTGATTTCCATGGTCTCCCGAATCTTGTGGGGATTCATGAGTACCAGACCGGAGACATATTGCGACAGCAGCTCCTGATTGGCGGAAAGCACAGCCGGATCATTATAGCTTACCCAGATCTTCTCCTTGCCGAATTTCAGGGAAACCTCCTCCGTGACGGCGATATTACTCTCCTTTTCGTAATCCAGAATCGCTCGTTTGCAACCGGTATAGAGAATCTTTTTGACATCCTCCATGCGCTTGACATTGCCGGCACCGATGACGTCCATCTCCGCCACTGCGCAGATTTCCTTCAACACATCCAGATTTGCCTCATGCTCCGCATCTGTTTCCGACATATCAAATACGATCAGCTCATCAGAGCTGTTCTCATTGTAGAGATGCACCAGCCGAATGGGGTCAGTCTCCACAATTGTTTTGTCTGTAAGGGTTTTTACGGCATGGGTACAATATAAATAAATACAAGGGACGAATTTTTTTGTTTGCTTGTTCATGTATGAATACCTCACTTATTTCTTGTCGATTTAACGGCTTCTTCGGTCATGCTTTTTATAATACTCCGATTTGTCTTTGTACATTTGCGTTTCAGCCTGAATAATCAGCTTATTCATATCAACCATGGGCGTATCCGCATAAGCATAGCCGATTGCCGCATGATACTGTTTGGCACCGATTTGTTCCTGTACATCCCGAATTTTATCCAAAATATCAGTTTCTGACATGTCCAGAGAAAATGCAACAAACTCATCACCGCCGACCCGATAACTGTCTGTCGTACCAAATTTGTGTATGACGATTCCTGCAATATACTGCAACATCTCATCGCCTGCTTTATGACCGGCGGTATTGTTCAATTCATGCAGTCCGTTGACATCCATATAAATACAACAGATGGACTGCTTGTACAGCGACGGATAGGCATCCAGACGCCACTCATAGCAATTCCGATTGTTTAAACCGGTTAGTTGATCCGTTTCACTCATAAGGTGTAGCTGATTTTCCAGAACATATCCACGTATCTTGACGCGATTTACCACCGTTTCCGAGACCAGTGACAATAATCCGAATATAATCGCATCCGTGACATCAACAGACAAAACGGAACCGGTTTTGGTATGCATTGCCAAAACAATGAACAGCGCGATGTACGCAATAAGGCTAAGCGCCATACGAATCGGTCTGTCAACAAAAATAAGCGGTACAAAAATTAACATCACCATAAAGGTCACTGTCTGCTCATCCGGTCTTGTCAGAGTGGCAATTGCAATCCCATATAACAGGAATACAGAGATGGCCAGATAGACAGAGACATAGGTCAGCGCGGAAAACTTTTTAGACATCACCGCGACGAAAATCTGTATAATAGAAAAAATAATGCCCCAGATATAGACCGGTTTGGAACCTGCAAAGCCTTCTTGAAAATATGAAAGGCACAGCATTGCCGTAATCAATATCGATGCCACGATGGAAAACAATAAGGCAGTTATTCGGTTAGAATTTTCGATCTTTCGCTGGATCTTTTGGTAATGAACCCCATCTGTGCCGCCATACAGCACAAGGTTTTTAATTTCTGCAAGGATTGATGTAACATTCATCGCTTATAAACTTCCTTTGGTGGAGAGCACTTCCGTCGTCCGCGGTTCCGCGCTCACTGCCATGTCGAGTGCCTTGGCAAATGCCTTGAAAATTGCTTCAATCATGTGATGATTGTTCGTTCCGGTAAGCAGCTTGATGTGGAGATTCATGCCTGCGGTATAAGAAACCGCATAGAAAAACTCCCGCACCAGCTCCGTATCCAGATATCCCACCTTCTCTGTGGTAAATTCACACTCAAAATTCAAATAGGGTCTTCCGCACAGATCCACAGCACAAAGAGCCAGCGCATCATCCATGGGCAGGATGAAATAACCGTAGCGCTTGATTCCCTTCTTGTCTCCTACAGCGTTTTTGATCGCTGTGCCGAGCACAATCCCGGTATCCTCCACTGTGTGGTGCCCGTCCACCTCAAGGTCGCCCTTTACCTTGCAATCCAGATCAAAAAAACCGTGCTTGGCAAAGCCTTCCAGCATATGATCAAAGAATCCAATGCCGGTGTCTATGGCGGCATTGCCGTTGCCGTCCAGATTCAGGGCGAGCTGAATATCCGTTTCCTTGGTGGATCGTTTTAATTTCGCTGTTCTGGCCATTTTCATTTCTCCTTCCTATTCCTCAAACCGCACCTTGATGCTGTTTGCATGCGCGGTCAGTCCCTCGCTTGTCGCAAACATCTCGATCTCCGCATGGATCTTTTCAAGCGCTTCCTTTGAGTACGCGATGATGCTGCTTTTTTTGATGAAATCATCCACATTCACCGGCGAGAAGAACTTGGCCGTTCCGTTGGTGGGCAAAATATGATTCGGTCCTGCAAAATAGTCTCCCAAAGGCTCTGAAGAATGTTCGCCGAGGAACATCGCACCGGCGTTTTTCACGCGGGTCATGACATCGAACGGATTCTTTGTCAGGATCTCCAGATGCTCGGATGCGATCTCATTCACCGCATCGATGGCATCCGGCAGATTCTCCGCCACCAGAATATAGCCATAATTGTCCAGAGATTTCTGAATGATTTCTTTGCGCTCCAGCTTCCGGGTAAAGCCATCCACCTCCTCGGACACCTTCCGGGCAAGCTCTGCGGAGGTTGTGATCAGGATCGCGCTGGCCAGCTCGTCATGCTCTGCCTGGGAAAGCAGATCCGCCGCCACATAGCGGGGATTGGCCGTCTCGTCTGCAAGCACCATGATCTCGCTGGGCCCGGCGATGGAATCGATGCTCACATAGCCGTAAACCGCCTTTTTCGCCAATGCGACAAAGATGTTGCCGGGGCCGGTGATCTTGTCCACCTTGGGAATGGACTCTGTGCCGAACGCCATTGCGGCGATCGCCTGTGCGCCGCCGACCTTATAGATCACATCCGCGCCAGCGATATCCGCGGCGACCAATGTGCCGGGATTGACCTTGCCATTTGCTCCGGGCGGTGTGGTCATGATGATCTGTTCTACGCCGGCTACCTTTGCCGGGATCACGTTCATCAGCACACTGGAGGGATAAGCCGCTTTGCCGCCGGGCACATACACGCCGGATTTCTCGATCGCTGTGATCTTCATACCGAGGATTGTCCCGTCCGGCTTGGCGTCAAACCAGCTGTTGCGCAGCTGCTTGACATGAAACGCACGGATATTCTCTGCGGAATGTTTGAGCACCTCTACCAGCTTGGGATCGAGCGCTGCATACGCTTCGTCAATCTCTGCTCTTGTTACTTTGATATTGTCCGCAGTCAGATTGAATTTATCAAATTTTGCAGTATAGGCAAACAGCGCCTGATCGCCGTTTGTACGCACTTGATCAATGATCTCGTTTACCGTCGCCTCAAATTGCCCGTAATTGTTCGGGCTGCGCTTGAGCAGGTTATTTAAGAGATCCGTTTTGGTTTCTTGGGTCAATTCAATGATTCTCATGTCAGAACTATTCCTTTCTTGCTACATACATCATTTTAAGAAGTTTAAAAACGGAAGCGTATTCCGATATTCCTCATAATCCTTTTTGATTTTCTCCAAAGACTCTCTGTCACTGCTTCTCGTTGAAAATATCAGATAAACAATGTCGTCCGTTCCATCCAGTTCGAACGGTGTCAGATCGACCATCATCATTCCTTTTTTCCAGACGCGGCGTTTCATTTTTGTAGTCGGATCGTTCGGATTCCTGATTTCCATATCAAAATACGGCTTTCCATAACTATTCTTTAGTTCTTTTGTCAGTTGTTTGTAAACCTTTTCAGAATCTTTCATTTTCATTTTGATATAGATATAGTCCAATTCCCGGCTCGTCTGGTTGCACCAGTACGCAACCTGCGCGTCGACGCCAGTTCCACTGTAATTCGGGATGTCAACAGTTGCAATATATCGCGTCGTCTGAAATGTTGCATTCGGATACTGCTTTGGCAGCTGCACCTTCAGTTCATCGAAAGTCGTTCCCATTGCGATAAAACCCTCAGGCGGCTCGCCGTTTCCACCAATCGGTGCAAGTGCGCGAATCACCCAAATGACCGCAATGAGACAGATTACACTGATGCCGATACCGAGTTTTTTTGACATATGAGTTTCTCCTGTCATTCTGTGTCTGTGTCGTCTATGTCCCTCAGTCCATTCTATGTGGGAAATGGAACCTTGTCAATCCCCAAGTCCGTTGTTTCGGATCCGGTCATGCCTTGGCCCAAAACAGCCCTTGTCAGGTTGGCTTCCATGCGGCCGGCACCTTAAGCGCAGCGCCGTTTTCGTGGCTGCCGATCAGCTTCTCCATCCAGATCATATGATACCAGCGGCCGAATTTATAGCCGCAATGATGGAACCGGCCGATTTCCACATAGCCCATGTGCGCATGAAACGCTGGGCTGTTGTTCGTCAGATATTCGTCTTCCGCCTCCGGACAGGCGATACAGGCATACAGATTCAAAAATCCCAACCGCTGCAGCTCGGCCTCCAACGCTTCGTAAAGCTTGCGCCCAAGCCCTTTTTTATGTGCGGCAGGATCCAGATAGATGGTCATTTCACAGGCCCAGGCAAAGGCCGCCCGCGGATGAAACGCACCCGCATAAGCATAGCCCAGAATCCGTTCGCCCTCCTGAACGATCAGATAGGGATATCGGGTCAAAGTGTGTCGGATCCGGCCCTCAAATTCTGTCAGAGACGGCACTTCGTATTCAAAAGAGACGGCGGTATGCTGCACGTAGTATGCGTAGATTTCCAACAGCCGCCCCGCATCCGCCGGTGTGGCGGGACGAATGATTGTCTGCTCCATTATGTAAATGCCTCCTGAATCAACTGTTTGATTTCTTCCTTGATCGCTGTGAACTGCTCTGCCTGCTCGATGAGCTGGGTGACCCGCTTTTGGCAGTCTTCCCGCGTCTTGTTCACAAAATACCGTTCCTCGGCGTAGCAGTCCGTCAGATATCGCACAGCCAGCTCCCACGTCACCCAGAGAATCCCGTAAAACAGAGAGTGAATCTCTGCGGTGGTCAGCAGACCATCCAACCCCTGCGCGAAGCCTGTCGGGACTTCCCCTATGGTGGCCAGAAGCTCTGTGCCGCTTATACCTGCAGTCGCGGAACGCACCAGATCGCCGTAATCCAACGCCACATAGTGGTGACAGACAGTGTCCAGATCCAGAATGGTACAGGCGTCGTCTGCCTGTAGGATCAGATTGTCCGTCTTGGCGTCCCCGTGAATCAAGCGCCGGGGCATATCCGTCGTGAAAATCCGCTGTAATTTGTCACATACCGCAGAGAGCGTTCCGTAAGATCCGCTCCCCATGACAGCCGTCAGCTGATCATAATAGGTCTGAAAATCGTGATATCCCGGCACCGTCTGCCGCAGTGACAGATCCGCCTCCTGCAGCTTCCGGATAAATCGTCCGTAGGCAAAACCGGCAATCCGCGCCGTGCCGGACACCTGCCCTGCCGCTCCTTCCACATACTGATACATGCGCCAGCACGCACCGTCTGCCAGCACATAATTTTGCCCGCTTGCAGACAGAAAATGCGGCACGGAAATGCGCGGTTCTCCTTGTACAAGCTTCTGCGGTGCGGCAAAGATCCGCTCGATCTGTGCAATATTTGTCATCACTGCCGCGGGATCTGTATAAACGGCAGTGTTTAGTGCCTGCAGCACATAGTCGCCCGCAGGCACACGGACAAAATAGGTGCGATTGATATGTCCTTTTAAAAATCTTCGGATGTGTGCAGGTTCTTCATGCAGACCTAAGCCTGCAGGCAGCACCTGAAACTGTTCCAATAGGTATCCGAATATGTCCTCCACTTGCTTCCTCCAGTTTACGCCTCCAGCTTTGTGCGAAGCTTCGCCACCAGCTCACGGATCCGGCCGGACTCCATCTGCATGCTCACAGGATTTACGATCATGCGTGCGGACAGCGGACAGATTTCCTCGAGCACCTCCAGTCCGTTTTCACGCAACGTAGAACCCGTCTCCACAATATCCACGATCACATCGGACAGCTCCACCAAAGGCCCCAGCTCCACCGAGCCGTTCAGCTTGATGATATCCACGGTCTGATGCTTTTTGTTGTAAAAATAATCCTTCGCAATATTGGGATATTTGCTGGCCACACGGATGCGCTCGTGATGCTGCAAAAGCTCTTTTGCGGAAGCCGGTCCGCAGACACACATCCGGCATTTGCCGAAGCCCAGATCCAGCACCTCATAGACATTGCGGTTCTCTTCCACGATCGTGTCGCGGCCGACCACGCCGATATCCGCGGCGCCGTACTCCACATAGGTCGGCACATCCGGACCCTTCGCCAGGAAAAACCGCAGCTTCAGATCTTCGTTCACAAAGATCAGTTTGCGGGAATTCTTATCCTTCATTTCTTCACAGGTTATGCCGATTTCCTCGAATAATTCCAATGTTTTATTGGCAAGTCTGCCTTTGCCCAGCGCAAAGGTCAAATATCTGTCGTTTGTCATTTTGTCTGCTATCCTCTCTGCTTATCCCTTAATCCTGTTGTGCCACAAGCGCGACCGCCTGTCCCCCGGCCCGCAGCACCTGTGCCTGTGCCAGCTTCTGCGCGAAATCCGCCTTGTCCTGCGCACGGTAAGTAAGCGTTGTCTTCTCCGCAGGCAGCGGCAGCTCCACCTTCTGGCTGTCCAGCGCCTCGATCAGTTCATCAATCACCGCCATAAATCCGATGGCCGGCGCCTCCTTGCCGAACTGATGCAGCAGATTGTCATACCGGCCGCCCTTCACGATCGCATCACCCACGCCATAGGTATAAGCCTTGAAGATCACGCCGGTGTAATAATTGTATTTGCTCAGCATCCCGAGATCAAATGAAACATACGCCTCCACGCCGTAGAGCTTCAAGACCTCGTAAAGTTGCTCCAAACGCTCGATTGCCGCCAGGGAACGCGCATTGCGTACAAGCTCCCTGGCCTCCGTCAAAGAGGTCATATTACCGAACAGATCCGCCGTCTTTAACAGGACGCTTTTGTAGGGCTCTTGCACATTGCGCTCCTCCAAAAGCTCCTGGGCCGCAAAATAATTCTTGGCAGAGATACAATCGCGCAGATCATATTCCGTCTCCTCGTCCAGTCCGGCCTCCTGACACAGACCCTTGAAATATTCCACCTGGCCGATGGTGACCTGAAATTGCTTCAGGCCCGTATGCTGCAGCGCAGCGATCACAAGACTGATCATTTCCGCATCCGCCTCCACGGAAGGGTCGTTGATCAGCTCAGCGCCCATCTGCGTTGTCTCACTCAGCTTTCCCTGCAACTTCGTGGTGTTGGTGAAGGTGTTGCCCAGATAACTGAAGCGCAGCGGCTCCTTCGTCTCCATGAAATATTTGGCCGCACAGCGCGCAATGGACGGGGTGAAGTCCGGTCGCAGCACAAGCGTATTGTTCTCCTTGTCGAAAAACTTATATAGTTCCTTGCTGGACGTAGTCCCGATCTCCTTGGAAAATACGTCAAAGTACTCAAACGCGGGCGTCTGGATATCTTCATAGCCGTAGCTTTGGATACTGGCATGCAGTCTCGCCTGAACCTCCAGCTTGCGCGCGTATTCTCTTCCGTAAATGTCTCTGACTCCCTCCGGAGTATGCAGTAATTTTTTGCTCATATGCTTCATCCTTTTCCTGCTTTTTGTCCTGTTTTGCTTTTATTTTGATCAGAGCTTGTCGCGCCCGAATACGTCCTGATAGGAAATCAGTATCTGGATATAGCCGGACGCATAAGGTCCCATATCATAAGGCGGATAAACGATCAATACGCCATCCTCCACAAATTCCACGCTGGTGTTCTCCAGGTTCACGTGTTCATAGGCATCATTGTAGACGTCCTCGGCGCTGCCTGCAAAATAAGGGGTGTAGTCCGTAGGCGGGTAACTCTCATAATCCTCTCTCGTCTTTTGTGCTACAAGCGCTTTAAAGTCCTCTTCGGATCCGGTATAGAAATCCTTGAATGTCTTACGCTCTCCGGTGGTCAGATCAAACACAATCTGATCGCGCAGCGGATAGCCGTGCACACCGCCACCGTACCAGTATCCGTTCCGATCAATGATCAAATATTGATCGGAGAATATTTTCACATCCCCTATATAATTGTCCACCGTCTCACACCATTGTGTCGGATAGGCCAGATGATCCTCACAATATTCGTCGGTGTATTCCGGCGCATCGTAGGTCTCTTCCGCCGTGTCAGACGCGTCCAGTCCGTCGCGCAGCGCAGCGTTGATCTGGTCTGCATATGCGGAGTACCTGGCGTCCAGAACGAAGTATTCGTTATAGTTCTTCTCAAGCGGCGTCTGGCAGAAAGGACAGAGCTCCGTATCGGAGGTGTACTGTACCTGCCCGTAATGGAATGTATTGATCGTATTCAGCGCAAAGCCGGTGTGCGTGTAGGTATTCGCTGCGGCCGGATCGCGCACGACCCATTCCTCGGTATCCCCCTCCAGCGTCAGCGCATAGAGCTTGCCATGGATGATCCGGAAACCGCTCGTGCCTGCAACCAGATCGCCGGCACCCGGGATGGACTGTGCCGCATAAAGCTTGCGCAGGGTTTGCTCCGCACAATTGTATTCATAGACATCCTGCCTGGTCAAGCCGTATTCTTCGGTCACATCGTCGGAAAAATAAGCAACTCCGTCCTGATAATCGAGGAACGAAAGATCGCTATCGTCGTCTGCAATCTGCTCGATTCTGCCGGAGGCAATCTCCAGGCAGCTGAAGTGATAGCGCATCGCCTCACCATCAAAGACGCCGTACAGGATATAGCGATCATCGTAACCGTACACGGACGGATCATTGTCGCCTTCTGTATAGAACTTCGGCAGGGACGAAATCGTCCCGTCTGCCGCGATGCGCACAAAGCGCTTGTCCGCTGAATCGGTGCTGGCCAGGACAAAACCGTACTGATCCAGCACTCTGGTATAGCCGTAGTCGCTGGCGGTATTGTACAAAGCAGACTTGGCGATCAGACGATACCCTGCCGCTGCCTGCCAGAA
This sequence comes from Lachnospiraceae bacterium, assembly GCA_017480445.1. Lineage (GTDB taxonomy): Bacteria > Bacillota > Clostridia > Lachnospirales > Lachnospiraceae > Acetatifactor. Next base: position 21,324 of record JAFVAO010000008.1, on the reverse strand, counting down.
ATCCGCCAGATCATCTTTTTCCGGCACATAGGAAACCGATGTGTTATCGGCGTTTGGTTGTATGCGCAAAACGGTTTCTCTGTCAGAGACACTGCTGTAATCTGTATTATGGATGCTGCCGCGAATACATACCTGGTCCTGATACAGATCAATGGTATCCAGACTCCAGTCGTCGGAAGACGCCCAGATTGCCTGTACCTTCCAGGGATCCGGCTGCACCGCATACAGCGTATATTTTCCGTTGGAGCCGTTCCATTTATATTCGGTAAAATACAACTGATCGACATCGGCTGTGCGCAGCCACATGTCTTGCCCGTTGTAGCCCTGTTGGGTAAGGGTATCCTCTATCTGCTGCAGATCGTACTGTGCAAGCTGTTTGCCGTTGTCGTCGACCACATAGATTTGATTGCCGAATCCCGGCGCGTAGAGCAAATGATGCTCGCCGGAAGCGGTCTCCGGCGCCGGATCTTCCGGCGTTTGGGTCACTGCTGCAGCACCGGAGACATCCGCCGTTTCCTCGATTGTATCGGAGGGAAGCGTGCCCTGCGCGCCGCAGGCGCTCATCCACAGCGCCAACATGAGGATGCCGGCTTGTTTGGTTCGTTTATGGCTGGTTAATTTACGCATCTTTGCTTCATCCTTTTCTTCCGTATTTTGTATTTCCTGATTCTTTTCAGAATCATCTATATCATAAATCATATACTTTAGTGTGGTAACGTGGCAGCGAATTAGAGAACTAAATCCAGCTAAGTATACTAGAAACTGTTGGGAATGTCAAGACCGATCCTCGAGATCCTTTTTCAGGGCTTCCAGATAAGGCACCATGACGCCGTGCTGCTTGGGCAGGACATACGCCGGATTGAGCTCCTCGAACCGAAAACTCTTGCGCCCGCCCGCTTTGGCACGCTGCCAGAAGAAATCTAGCATCTCAAAGGGCAGATAATACAGCAGATCCTTGTGGGAATAGAAAATGAGGAAAAAAGCAATGCCGCCCTGCTCCTCAAATGCACGCATAAATTCCACCTGATGTTCGTGGATATTCTGCAGCGCAAAGGTGTCCACCGCACACTCCTTGGCGTCGAAACAGACCGGCAGCCCCTGCACGGCACCGATATAGTCCACAGTACTTTTCTGATCAAAATAAGCCAGTGTGATGTGCCTGGATTCCTTATCTATCTTGATGGGCGTGATGGGCGTGGGCACCTTCTGGATCAACGCCAGATGATTCTCTTTGTATTTTTCATTTGTTCGATTGATCATATCCTCCAGGGTAGATCCGCGAAGGCCTCTGGAATTCCAAGTAGCCATTTCTGATCTCCCGCTATCACTTGCTATTTCGTTTTCTCAGGCGAGTATACAGTCGTCCGAAGGGTTATCTTCTCCGCCTGTCGTTCTTGCCGCGGTAGAATTTTTCTTTGTCCCGATACATTTCCTCATCGGCACGCCGGAATACCTCACGGTACTCCTGATCCTCGTCCTGTCTATAGAAAGAAGCACCCTTGGAGACGGCCAGCGTCACCTCGCGGGTCTTTTCCTCCGCGTTCATTCGCTCGACCACCGCGTCAAATTCGCGGAATGATTGTTCGGTTGCTTCCTGGTCGGTTCGCTCCAACACGACGATAAACTCGTCGCCGCCGATGCGGTATGCATGCTCGGCGCCAAACACCTCTTTAATTGCGCCGGCCGCCTGGGTGATGATCTTATCTCCGTACTCATGCCCGAGATGGTCATTGATGGTCTTCAGCCCATTGACATCGAACACGATCACGGTGAATTCCGCCATTCCCTCCTGAATTTTCCGCTCAATCAGTCTGACCATATCCAGATAAGCTGTTTTGTTACCGACGCCGGTCATGGCATCCGTATAAGCCTGCTCGTGAATATAGGAAATATACTCCCGCAGTTCCTTCTCCATAAGCCGGATGCTGTTTGCCAGTGCACCGAGCTCATCGTCGGAGCGATAGTGGATCGTCACATTCATTTCACCCTTGGCGATTCTTGAGGAGGCTGTCGTCAGCTCCTGAATGGGCCGCACCACTCTGACCATCACGCCCCGCGCCACGACCAGCGTTAGGATCAGCACAATGCTGAACACAAAAAACATATTGCTTTGCAGAAGGGTGCTGTTGCGCAGCAGCGTCGATTCCGGCACGGACACCACAAAGGTCATGCCGTTCTCCAGCGCGGCAGACACCAGCCTGCGGCGATCTCCCTGCCAATCACAGCGATAAATTTCTCGATTGTCCTTGTGGGTATTGATATATTGTACGATTTCCTTGAGCCCCTCGTCCATCCGCGCTGCGCTCAGGCCGTCCGGATAATCCCTGTGATAGATAATATTTCCGCTTGCATCCAGCAGAAAGCCGATTCCATCCGCATAGCCAACGGAATCCACCACGTTGCGGATCACGGACATATCGATGTCCATCCCGACCACGCCGATCAATGTTTCATCCACATACAACGGCGTCACATATGAAATCATATATACATCAATATTGTTGTTGGCATAGGGATCCATCCAGATGGCTTCTCCGCGCTCAACGGGTTCGTAATACCACCCCACATGTTCGCGGTCATTGCGGTCGTACTTCAGGATATCTGTTGGGGGCACCGCTGTAAACCCTCCGGTACCGTCTTCCGTCAGGAACAATCCCGCCGTACTGCCATAGGCAACCGGATCCGGTCTGAAATACAAAGTAGCCACATTGCCCGCCACATTCGCTGTAGCCATGCCGTAATCCGCTACTTCCGCCATAAAGGCCTGCGCATAAGTCCGGTCGGTCTGCAGACGCACGGGATCAATGTTGTCGCAGATGTGGTCTTTCAGCAGCTCCACTGCCTGCGCCACACTCTTGAAATGCACATTTAACTCACGCGATTTCTGATCCGCCAGCATCGTCATCGCTGCCACCGAATCCTCGTTGATCACATGAGACATATAATAACCGCTCAGAGTTGACAGAAGTATGAATACGACGAACACTGCGCCGCAGATCAGTAAAAATAATTTTGTCGTTATGGAACGCAAATTCTTCTCCTCCTAGTTTCGCTTCACACCGTTTCCGCCCATCTCTTTTACCAGATAGCAGCCCTGTACCGCCCGGTAATAATTCCGCTTGATCGTGTCGGAGATCCGCACCTCGGTCACCCCGATGGAGATCGTGACGCGACCGTCCTTCTCCACCTCTTTGCAGAATTCCCGACAGATTTCGTAGGCAAAATCCAGAGACCACTCCATCAACACGGTAAACTCGTCGCCGCCCCAGCGGAAAATCTCTCCCTGTTCCCCGATCACGCGCTTGGCACACTTTGTCACAAACCGCAGGATCTCATCGCCGTCCATGGTATCGTTCGCCTCTTTGAACGAATCGATATCAAATACCGCTATGGTACGGTAGCGCATGGTATTAAAAAAGCTTTGCTCCCCGTAGGCTTCCTTGAAATAATTCCGGTTTGGCAGTCCCGTCAATTCATCGTACTGCGCAGCCGTATCGACTTCGCCGGTGCTTTCCGGTCTTTTGGACAAGCCAAGCTTTCGGCAGAGGGTACACAACCTGTTCTGATTCTTGTTGTTTCTGTCCATCATGCACTCCTGTTATCAGTGATCTCTACCATCCACATCACATAATGCAGTGTACCGGTCTCATCGTATTCCACCGGCACAAAACGTGCCCGGCACCGGTCATTGTTGATATCAATATATTCTCGGATGATCGTATTTTTATCGGAAAGCCGTTCCTGCAAAGTCGAAAAATTAGTAAAATCAAAAATCGCCTTTTTGAATCGGATATCTGTCATGGCATCCATGGTCACACGAAGCGCGTTCTGCGCGTGCATATGCTTATTGCTCAGCAGCATCTGCATATCCTCGTCCCGACCGTTGATCATCGTGAAGCTGTCCTCCTTCAGATCGATCAGCCGCACTGCCGCGTATATATTCGCCACCGCCTGAATCTGGCGGTTCAAATCCTCTGTCTGCCCCTGCTTCTGCTGGATTTTCAGAAAAACATATGCAATGACGGCAATGATCACAAGTAACGTCACGAAAAAGATTACATAAATCCACCGTAGCGAGCCGAACAGTCTGTTCTCGTCCACAATCGCAAGCGCATGCCAGCCGTCGTTGAGCGCAGACGAGAATACAAAATAGGATTTGCCGGCATAGTCTACTTCAAAATAAGCCCGTTCCTGCTCTTCGGGTGTGGAGTTCAGCTCGGCGGCAATCAGACAGCCGATGCCGTCCGTCTCCTCGTCATACACCTTTCCCAGCTCGTCCCGGTCTGAATGTGCAACCACAAATCCGTCCTGATCCAAAATGAGCGCATCATTCCACACAAATTGTACGGCACATTCCTCGGCGAGGGTCTGCAGTCCATCCATGCTCAGATCCAGCGAGACGACGCTTGTGCCGTCCTGAAGCAACTGGCTGATCGACATCATGACCGTCCCTGTCTGGGAGTCAAGATACGGTGAGACCAGTGCGATCTCTCCCTGTGCGTCCAAAGCATCCATATACCACGGACGCTCCTCGGCCACATAATCCGCGTCCGGCACCCAACCGATGCCGTCCAGATAATGTCCGTTAAAAGAGCCGTAAAACCCCGTAAAATCCTTGTTCACCGTCTGGGTATACACATCGGATTCCTGTTCCAGAAATTGCAGGATTTCCGCATCGGAAGCACCCCGTTCCTGCATCATACTGATCGTATAGGCCGCACGCTTCACAGAGTCTTTGCTCTCCTGAAAATAATAATTGACCTGCGCGACACCCTGCAGCACCTGATTTTCCCGCGTGGCAATCAGATTTTCTCTCGTCTTATTGTGCAGCACGCCAAAATTGACGCCGATCAGCGTCACGATGATAAACACCGATAAAAGAAACAGGGGTATGGAACGCTTGTCAATGTATATTCGCCGCATAACCGTCCTCCGATAGAATAAACACAATATACTGTATAATATTTTACCATAAAAGTCTGTATATCGCTATCATAAATATTGATTTGTGTTCCTTCCCGCTACCGCAGGATCTCATCAATGGTTGAAACCGTACTGAAGGTGCCCTTGTTCTGGGCGATGATCTCTTTGATCTTCTGCACTTCGAAATAGTTGACATAGCAGATCAGCGTCTTGTTCTCGCCGGCGATCGCTCCATAGGAATTCATGATGGTACAGGTCTTGTTTAGCTCCTCTTTGATCGCTTTGACCAGCGCATCCGGATTCTTGGTGATGATCGTCACCTGTTTGATTGCTTCAAAATGATCTGTAAAGTGGTTGATAATCGATGTCGCAACCACATAGACCAGCAGGCTAAGCAGCGCCGCATTGCGGTTGATCAGCACGAATACCGCCATGTATACGCAGGCGTTAAAGGCGATCAAAATGTACGTCATGCTATAGTTTTTACCGGTCAGATCGAACAGCTTTTTGATAAAAATATTGGCAAAAATCTCTGAACCGTCTATACAGCCACCGTTTTTCAGGATCAGTGCCAACCCGGCTCCCAGGATCGCTCCGCCGAACACGACCGCGAGGAAGTGCTCTGTATTCAACTCAAACGGCACTTTCTCGAAGATCGACAAGCCCACCGTATAGACCAAGCTGCCCAGCAAGGCCTTAAATCCGAACCGTTTGCCCAGAATCAGTGTTCCTGCGACCAGAAACGGCACAAACACCACCGCCACACAGACGGACAGGTTGAACCCTGTCAACATACTGATGATGATCGCGATACCGGCCGTGCCATAGTCAATGGCATCGTTCGGAATCAAGATACAAATGACGGAAAAACTCGCCATCAATGCGCCAATCACAATCATCAGACAAGACATCGCTTCCTCAAATTTTTTACTGATTGTCCACACGCTCCAGTCTCCTCCTTATCAAATCATCAATGATTTCTACGACGCCTTCCACGCCCAGATTACTGCTGTTGATGCACAGATCATAATTGCGGGAGTCTCCCCATTTGCCGTCGCAGTAATAGTTGTGATAGTTTTTTCGCGTCGCGTCCTTGCGTTTCATCATTTTGTAGGCTTCTTCCTCTGTCAGATCATATTTCTTCATAATCCGCGCGCATTTTGTCTCTTTATTGCCGAGCACAAATACGGAGAGTAACACAGGATTTCCACGCAGAATATATTCAGCACATCTGCCGACAATCACAAAGGATTTGCCCGCATCTGCCAGTTGATGTATGTAGTCAAACTGGATGTTGGCCACATGCTCTTCCAATGCACTGGAATAACCGGCAACTGTTCTGGAAAATAATTTATTTTTGGGTTTCTCATCATATCGCTCCAGAAGTTTCAAATCGATGTGTTTCTCTTCCGCAATTTTTTGGAGCAACACGTGATCCAGAAAAGCAATTCCATACCTTTCTGCCAGAATTTCTCCGGCCTCATGTCCGCCGCTTCCGAATTCTCTGCCCAAAGCAATAATGATCTGTTTTTCCATTGATGACGCCTCCTGTTTTGTTTTAAAAATATCTGATATAGATTCCAAGCATACTGATACATATGACAAGAATGGTTGCCGGTGCAAGGTATTTACAATATTTGCCCCAGCCAATCATATGACCATTCTGTGAAGCAATGGATATGCCTACAACATTTGCGGATGCACCGATCGGTGTTGCAGAACCACCGATATCCGTTCCGACCGCCAGTGTCCACGCGAGAACGGAAAGATCCAGTCCCGTCGCGGCAGAAAGGGATTTGATGACCGGAATCATCGTCGCGGCAAACGGAATATTGTCCACGAAAGCACTTGCAAAAGCAGAAATCCAAAGAATGATGGCGATCATTAATTTGGGGTCATCGCCGCTGATCTGCTCGATTACGGAGGCGATCAGTTCCAGTATGCCTGTCTTTTCCAAGCCGCCTACCACAATAAATAATCCGATGAAAAACAACAATGTCTTGTAGTCTATCTTTTTCAGAAGCAGGAAGGCGTCTTTTCCGGATGTAAACAGTGTAATCAGGGCGATACCGGTTCCGATTGTAGCGACGGTTAGTCCTGTCATGGCATGCGTTATCAGCAATAGAACCGCTGTCCCGAAAATCATACAGCTGACACAAAAATCCTTTTTGTTTTGGATTGCGCTGTCAGGCTCCGGAAACGAATGCACATCGATTTGTCCGAGATTCTGCGCCAGCTTTTTGCGGAAACACAGATAAAAGTAACAGACAACCACCACCAGCGAGATCACTGCCAACACACCGGTATTTGTAATGAAATCCCCAAAGGAATACCCCAATGAAGTTCCGATGATGATATTGGGCGGATCCCCGCACATCGTGGCAGAGCCACCTAAGTTTGCGCAGAACACCTCTGCAAGGATCACCGGGATCGGTGAAAATTGCAGCAGCCCGGCCAGTTCCACCGTCACAGCGGCCAGAAACAGAATCACGGTAATACTGTCTATAAACATCGCCAATACAAAGGATATCAGCATGAAGGAAATCAAAATGGGAATGGCCTTGTATTTTACTGCTTTGGCGATCCGCAGGCAGAGCCACCGGAAAAAGCCGGACTTTCCCATTCCCTCTACCATGACCATCATGCCGGCGATGAACAGGATGGTTGCCCAATTCACCCCTGTCGAAATTTCCTCTGCTGCACTTCCTGCATACCAAAAAGGAATGGTTACCATTTCGCGAAAATTCAGAGTTTCCCATACGGCACTCCAGCTTTGCATGCAGATGCCAAAGACGACGACCAGCATCAGTGCGCCGCATCCGAGGGAAGCCCACTGTCTCTCTATTTTTTCAGAAACTATAAGTGCGAACATGATCACAAATATAGTTACTGCCATCATTTGTGCGATCAAACATAATTCCTCTCTTTCTGTATAAATATGCCACGAAAAATAACCCCTCCTTTAGAGAGGATCTCCGTGAAAAAATGAACACAGAAAGCCTGTTTATTTTTGACCGTCCTGTAAATGTATAAAACGAATGATGGATGTCTTTCCATGACTATGTACATGATCACATTGCAAGGAAACCTGTTTGAGTGTCAACAGTACAAAACCCGTCAACAACAAGAAAAAGAAGATCAGCGCACGTTGATTCTCCTGCTGCACCTGCCGTCCTGCCACTGCGGTATTAGACAGACGGGCCTGCTGTTCGCGTACTTCCCGCGCATCGGCCTGTCCCTCCGCGTGTCTGGGCTGCAGAATCGAATGCTCTGTAGATGAAGCGGACAAAAAAGAAGCGCGCGCTACCGCCTGCGGTATCTCCAGAACAAAGATCCACATGACCAATAAAACGCTCAGCAGCACACATTCCATGCGAACCAAGTCGTGCATATGATTGTTTTTGTATCGAAATAGATTCTGTAACATCATAGTACATTTATTGTATTATGAACGCTCTTCTGTGTCAAACAAAAAATCAGGACCTTGTGTCAGAATGTCACACGAAATTGACTTTTAGAACTTGTACTTTGGAGACGAATTGTATATCATGATAGAGAATACTGGATTTATCGGAAGGGACAGATTGACATGAACAACAGCTTTGCAGAGATGCTCAGACAGCGCCGCATGGAAAAAGGACTCTCCCAGCAGGCGCTTGCGGAGAAATTATATGTAGACCGCTCCAGCGTAGCCAGTTGGGAAACGGGACGCCGTGTGCCGGATGCCACCTTGATTGCGCGGATCTCCGAACAATTGGGGGTCAATGTGGCCGATCTGTTGCTGGCCAACGAAAAATCCGTGTTTCCGCCGCAGGTCGTCATGCTGGATGATGAAAAAATCATTCTCTCCGGAAGCATGCCGATTCTGGAGAAGGCGCTGCCCGATGCGACCATTATGGGATTTACCAGACCTACCGAACTGCTGCAATTCGCCCGGAACAATCCGATTTTTCTGGCGTTTCTGGATATTGAAATGGGACAACACAGTGGACTGGATGTCTGCAAGTCGCTTTTAAAGCTGAATCCGCGTACAAATGTTGTGTTTCTGACGGCATATATGGAATATTCCTTTGATGCATGGGAAACCGGCGCGTGCGGCTTCCTCTTAAAGCCGCTCACGGAGGAGGCGGTTCGAAAACAGCTGTCGCTGCTGCGTTATCCGCAGTTGTCCATATCATTTGAAAAGGTGGAAACAATATGACAAACTGGTTTGATCTGACGAATTTTGCAACGTCCGCAGGCGGCCTGGCCATCGTGCTGTTGAGCTTTATCCTCATACGAATTGTACCTTACATGGAGCGTTGGGTCCGCAAATATTTCACAGTATTTTTTCACATATTGGCCGCCTATATTCTGTTCGATATGCTCTCTCAAATTTCGCTGTTACTGCTTGGGGACAGATTCGCGCTGCTCTCCCGTGTCGCGATTGGTCTGGAATCTTTTTTTTCTTCCATCATGATGCCGCTGTTGACTTTATACCTTCTGCGCTGTGTCCGTGAGGATTGGCGTAAGGCATCGACGTTCTATATTGTGGGAGGCCCATCAGCTGCTGGCCTTTCGCCTGTATCTGTATGTTCCGCTGATCTGTATTCTGATACAAATGTGGTTTTACGGGCTGCTGTTGATTGTGATTGGTACTTCTTTTGCCGCTTTATTTTTATTTGTCTTTATCCTTCTTGACCAGATGGAACAATATATTGCGCAGCGTGAGACCATCGAGCGTCAGGCGGCAAGTATCCGGGTGTTGCAGATGCGCCCGCATTTTATTTACAACACCATGATGAGTATCTACTATCTGTGTAAGCAGGATGCGGACAAGGCGCAGGCAGTGATTCTGGATTTTAACAGCTACCTGCGCAGAAATTTTACGGCGATCGCCAAGGAGGGAACGATTCCTTTTTCAGAGGAATTGGAACACACCCGCGCTTACCTCGCTGTGGAGCAGGTGCGGTTTGAAGGGAAATCAATATCAGGGAGCGCTTGTGCACTATGTGTGACGGAACCCTGCAAATTGCGCCCAGAACAAACGGCGGTACCGTTGTAACGATTGCGATCAGAACAAAACAGAAAAACGGCTCTCCTACTCAGGCGAGTATGATCTGAGAGCCGTCTTCAGCGCCTACCATTCACAGGATACAGGTATTGTGGAAAGGGGGGTGGGGTAAGTCATATTCCAACATCATAGGTACTGTAACTTGCTCCTGCAAACGATAAAAGCTAAGACTACTGTAGCATATGGATCTCCCCAAAAACAAGGGAGTGTGTCAGAACGACACACTCCCGAATAAATGTTCTCTGATGGCTGTAAACTGCGGCGGATAAGGGGCAATGACCTCCCGGCCGTCCGGGAAGACGATGCGGTAAGCATGCAGCAGCTGATAGGTCAGATCAAAGCGTGAGCGGATCTCCTGATTCACCTGAGGCCGACCATATTTGTGATCCCCGATCAAGGGATGACCGATGCTTGCGAGATGCGCCCGAATCTGATGGGTCTTGCCGGTGATCAGTTCCACCTCCAGCAAGGTGAAGCGGCCGTTTGTGGCAAGGGGGATACAGACGGTTTTGATCGGGCTGTCGGATGCTGGATCGGGTGCATCGGTGATGGTGACCCGATTGGTGCGGTTGTCTTTGTGCAGGTAGCCATCCAGCACAATGCGTTCCCGCACCTCGCCCACACAGATTGTGTGATAAAACTTCTGCACCGCTCTTGTGCGGATCTGTTCACTGACATGCTGAGAGCCGGCAAGGGTCTTGCCGCAGATCACAAGCCCGCTGGTGTTGCGGTCCAGACGATTGCATACAGAGGGTTTAAAAGTTGCCAGTTCCTCCAACGTGATCGCGCCGCGCGCCAGAAGATACCCGATCAGCCATTCGTTCAGACTCGGATCACTCTCTTTAGCCTTCTGTGTCAGAATCCCCGCCGGCTTATTCAGCACAAGCTTTTCTTCGTCCTCATACAACACAGTAACATTCTGCAAGGTACGATATGCTGTTTCGTACTGATTGGTGTGAATTTGTGCGGTGTGGTTCTGCACGATACCGGAGAATTTGGCAAATGTCTCTTCCGCCAAGAAGCTCTGCACCACATCTCCCGTGACCAGCATTTCTTTTCCTTCCGCCTTTTTCCCGTTCAGCGTAATGTTCTTCTTGCGTAGCATCTTATACAGAAAGCTGCCGGTGGCATTCGGCAGATACTTATGTAAAAATTTGTCCAACCGCTGCCCCGCCTGATTGGGGCCGATCTTTATTTCCTGCATAGCTGATCCTTTACGAATTTTCCTGTTTCATCCTGATTTTTTACAATTCTCCACGTCGTTTCATATCGTTCAAATACAGATCGGAATACATATCCAGCTCGCCCACAACGCGGGTGGAATCCTTTCCATAGACCTTGCAGCACTTGTGGGAAACCTTCGCGTATTCCTCTTGGGTATCATCCATCTCTACGCTCATGCGCACGGAGCCGCCGATCACTTCTTTGTCCAGATGGTTCATGATCTCCTCGATCAGCCTGTCATTTACATCCGCCATAGCCCACTCCTTTCCCGTCATAGAATACTTTCGTCCTACAGCGAAACACTATTCAATGTATTTATGATCCCCGCTGTCAGCTTTTCTTCCGCAGGCAGTTCCTTCATTTGCTCCAGTCTTGCAGTATATTTATCCAGATTATGAAAAACTTTCACACGAATATCCTTGAATCCGTCTTTCTTCAAATGTTCTGTAATATGGGTATAAAACTTCTGCTCTTGAAATTCCGGATCCTGGGTAAAACCACACAAAGTATTTCCACGGATTGCTATATGCGCCACCTGATAATTGATCTCATAAGAGGTGAAAATCCGATCATACAGCCCCTGCATGCCCTCCATATGTGCGTCAATCCTGTCAGCGTTTTCTTCGGTGCAGCCTTTGTAGCGCAGGAACATAAATACATCAATGGCGCTCTTGCACGCCGGCAGGCACCCCAGCACAGCCACAATCGTGAGCAGATTCATCCGGCTCCCCGTGGCGATGATCCCGGCGATAAACAGACTGGCCGAGATGGCAAAATACAGAATCGTGCGGGCGATTTCATAGCGGGACTGGGTCTTTAAATATCCCCGTGTGCCCTTATAATCATCATAAATAAACAATCTTCCGAGTTTCATGCTTTGCGACCTTCCATCACACGCATACAGGTCAACAGCAGGCTGTGCGGCAGCATTTTGGCCAAAAGCTCCATGCCCCGGATCGGCAGGCTATACACAGACTTTTGTCTGCGTCCCAAAGAATCCTTCAGCGCGCGTGCAACGACTTTGCCTGCAGACACCATCACCATCTTTTTTACCTTCAATGTGGAGCCTGTTTTCTCTGCAATATCGAAAAACGGCGTATCCACAGGTCCCGGGCAGACGCTGGTCACATAAATCTTCCGGTCCTTCAGCTCCGCGCCGAGCGCCTCGGAGAAAAACAGCACATACGCCTTGGTCGCCGCATAGACCGCGAAATTTTTCTGCGGCAGAAAAGCGGCGCAGGAAGCCATCTGTATGATCCGGCTGCCCTTTTTCATGTAAGGGATGATGCGATGAGTGATGCTGGTCAGCGCCTCGCAGTTGAGGCGGATCATGCCGGTCTCCTCTCTGCGATCCTGCTCGGCAAAGGCGCCCATGATGCCATACCCGGCGCAATTGACCAGTACACGCACCTTCGCATTGTCTTTCTTGATGGCGTTTTCCAGACGTTCCTGCTGCAGAACATTGGTGATATCCATCGTAAACACGCGGCAGTCGTGCTGCAGCGAATTTGCAAGCTCCGTCAGCTTCTCCTTGCTGCGGGCCACCAGCCAGAACTGATCGATCCGCGCAAAGGCCGGATGGGTGTCCATCTGACGGGCAAATTCTTTTCCGATACCGGAGGATGCTCCTGTAATGATCACGATATTCATTGATTTCTCCTCGACTTTCCTATTTTTGCTTCTTTTTATGGGGGTTGCGTATGGTTTTCTTTTTCACCGGACGCTGGCTGCGGCCGGAATCCTGCCGGTTCGCGGCGCGCTGTCGCATCCCTGCTTGCCTCGCATTGGACCGCCGTTCATCGGGCTGACCTTCCGCCCCGCGTGTCTGTGCGTTGCGGGGGCGGATCAGGCATTTCTTGTCATAGCCGATCAGATCCTCTCTGCCGGCTTTGATCAGTGCCTCCCGCACCAACTCGTAATTCTTCGGATTGCGATACTGGATCAGGGCACGCTGCATCGCTTTCTCATGCGGATTGCGGCAGACGTATACAGGCTTCATGTCCCGGGGATCCAGTCCCGTGTAATACATTACGGTGGAGAGTGTGGAGGGCGTCGGATAAAAATCCTGTACCTGCTCCGGCATATACCCCAGATCACGCAGATATTCCGCCAGTTCCACTGCTTCCTTCAGCGTGGAGCCCGGATGCGAGGACATGAGGTACGGCACCAGAAACTGATTCTTCCCCAACTGCTCATTCAATTTCTTATATTTTTTGACGAACCGTTCGTACACGGCATTCTCCGGCTTGCCCAACCGGCGCAGAACCGCGTCGGAAATATGTTCCGGCGCCACCTTCAGCTGACCGCTGATATGGTGCTCCACAAGCTCCCGAAAGAACGTGTCGTCCGGGTCAGCCAGCAGATAATCGAACCGGATACCGGATCGTATGAAGACCTTTTTGACACCGGGCAGCGCACGCAGCGCGCGCAGCAGCGCCAGATAATCGGAATGATCGGCCTTCAGATTCGGACAAGGCTTGGGAAAGAGGCATTGCCTGTTTTTACAGACTCCCTTTGTGAGCTGCTTCTCGCAGGAAGGATGCCGGAAATTGGCTGTGGGACCGCCCACGTCATGGATATACCCTTTAAAAGCAGGATCCTGTATGAGCAGCCTGGCTTCCGCAAGGATCGATGCATGGGAACGCACCTGAATCGTCCGTCCCTGATGAAATGTCAGCGCACAAAAGCTGCATCCGCCAAAGCACCCGCGATTGCTGATCAGTGAAAACTGGATCTCCGCGGTGGCGGGCACGCCGCCTTGCGTATTGTAGGAGGGATGACACCGCCGCATATAAGGCAGCGCATAGATGGCGTCCATCTCTTCTGTCGTAAGCGGCGGCTGCGGTGGATTCTGCACCACATACAGTCCGCCCGGATACGGTTCGATAAGCGGTTTACCGGTACATGCATCCGTATTCTCATATTGTATCATAAAACTCTTCGCATAATGCGTTTTATCCTGCTTCATGTCCTCATAGGAAGGCAGGACGATTCCCTCATAGATGCCAGAGATGTCTTTCGTTTTATATACAGTGCCCCGAATAAAACTGATGTCGGAGACGGCGATCCCGGCGGCAAGCGCATCGGCGATCTCCACAATGGAGCGCTCTCCCATGCCGTAGGAAAGCAGATCCGCCTGGCTGTCCAACAGGATGGATCGCTTAAAGCTGTCGGACCAATAGTCATAATGGGCCATACGGCGCAGACTGGCCTCGATACCGCCGATGATAATGGGCACATCCCTGTAGGTGCGCCGGATCAGATTCCCATACACGGCCGTGGCGTGATCAGGACGTTTCCCCATCTCTCCGCCGGGGGTATAGGCGTCCGTCGCACGTCGTTTCTTTGACACCGAATAGTGATTGACCATGCTGTCCATATTGCCTGCCGAAATCAGGAACGCAAGTCTGGGACGCCCGAGTACGGTGATGCTGGCGTCGTCTTTCCAGTCTGGCTGCGCGATGATCCCCACTGTATAGCCGTGTGCCTCCAGAATACGGGCGATGATCGCATGTCCAAACGAAGGATGATCCACATAGGCATCTCCTGTCACGTAGATAAAGTCAAGCTGTTTGATGTTCCGCTCTGTTAAATCCTCTGCACAAACGGGCAGAAAGCCGGTCGTATCCATCGCTTGTCGGGCTCCTTCCAATTATTTTAAAGCTTGCAGCATACGGATCTCTTCTGCGGTCAGCGCGCGACTCGCACCGCTCGCGAGTGTATCATCCAGCTGCAAGGGGCCGAATTGTACACGCTTTAGCGCGCATACCTGATTGTCGACTGCGGTGAGCATCCGCTTCACCTGATGAAACTTGCCTTCATGAATCGTCAGATAGATCACCGTGTCGTTTACGCGGGTAACCCTTGCGGGGAGTGTCGGTTGTTTTTCACCGATCTCCACCCCGTTCTCCAGGGCGCAGACCGACGCATCGCTTAAAGGCAGTGCACAGGTTACCAGATAGGTCTTGTCGACATGCTTTTTGGGGGCAAGCATGCGATGAACCAACGCTCCGTCGTCAGTCAACAAAAGCAACCCTTCCGTATCCTTGTCCAGGCGTCCCACCGGCACCAATTCGCGCTTCTGATCCTGTGTGGGAAGCAGCGGCCGCAAGAGATCCAGGACAGTCCGCTCCGCGCGATCTGTCGTCGAAGAGACAACGCCGGCGGGCTTATTCATCATATAATACACATAAGGGCTGTAGTGCAGCGGTTGTCCGTTACAGACAATCCGGTCCACCGTTTCGTCGATCTTCCGGTCACAGGCGGTTTCCGTCTTGTCGTTGACCGTCACTTTGCCCTGCCGGATCAAAGCCTTTACATCGTTGCGGCTGCCCATATTCAACTGACTTAAAAATTTATCAAGGCGCATGTTTGCTAAGCTCCGTCTCATATAATGTGGATAAGACAACTATCGGAACTTGAAAATGTTACAAGTGTATTTGCTGTATCTGTCGTATATTGCATTTTTTCTGTTTTTGATGATCTGTATCCTGACGCATTCTGCGCTGAGTGTCGCACTGGCTGCAAAGGGACTGGAGCTTTGGTTCCAGCGCATGATCCCCTCGCTGCTTCCGTTTATGATTCTGTCCGGCACCATGGTGCGCATGGACATTACAGAGGGGTTTACCACACTGCTCTATCCTGTCCTCAAGCCGCTTTTTCAGGTGCGGCGCAATGTCTGCTATGTGATGATCATGGGTTTTCTGTGCGGCTTTCCCATGGGTGCCAAATGCGTGAGCGAGCTCTACACCAGAGGGAAACTTTCGCGGGCCGAGGCCTCCTATCTGCTTACATTCTGCAACAATATCGGTCCGGTCTATTTTGTCAGCTTTGCCCTGCCGGTGATCGGCGTACACAGGATCGGTGCCGCACTGTTTGGCATGTATGGATTGCCGTTTCTGTATGGTCTGGTCCTGCGGTATACCGTTTATCGCAAAATATCCGGCAAGGACAGTGTTAGAAATGACTTTCACACGGCGGTCCCAAGCACGGAACCATCTTTTCTGCGATGCCTGGACGACGCCATTCTGGCCGCGCTGCAAAGCATTGCCGTGCTGGGCGGCTACATGGTCCTGTTTAATCTGTTGTGTATGCTGCCTTATTTATACCTGCCGGCCGCTGCACCTTATCTCGCGCCGCTTCTGGAGATTTCGGGCGGGCTGTCTGTCCTGCAGGAGCGCGCGCCGGTCTATTCCCTGACCGCGCTTGTATTTGGCGGGTTTTCCTGTATCGCGCAGACCTACACCTGCATCCGGGAGACCGATCTGTCCCTCGGGCAATATATGCTGCACAAGTGTATCCTCACAGCGCTCTGCGGCGGATATTACTTCTTCTTTCTTCGTTTCTTGCGCCTGCTGTAACCTACCATCTGTGAGCTGAGTACAATCAAAAACAAGATCACAACCAGAGCCAGACAGAACTTCAGGAAGGTCAGAACACTGACTGAGGATTGTTCCTGCGGCATGGTCGCCGCCGGCAGAAAGGTGGTGGTTCCGATTGAGTTGCGCGCGTGCTCCACCGGCTCTGTCGCCGGTACTACCTCCTCCGGTTCCTCCTGCACAGTCATTTCCGGCGTTTTCTGGTTGTCTTCCCGCTTGGTAAAGGTCTGATCAAAGTATAACACATTACTGCTGCGGTACAGATCCGAGATATTGTAGGCACGGACGACAATGCCGGGGCGTCTGCCGCCGGGTACCTTCAGATTCAGCTTAAACGTATCGTCGTAAGTGCCGGTCAATGTATTGCTGCCCGGCCATGCCTCTAATCGGGACCAGTTTTGCCCGTTATCCACACTGTAGTCAAAATAGATCAACGTACTGTCGTAGTCAGCCGCACTTACCAGCAGCGTCAATTCACCGGTATCATAGTCACATTCCAGCAGATCGATCTGACAGATCTCCGGCGCGGTGCGATCCTGCAGCGTGCTCTGTACCAGACTGTCGGCGTCCGCCGACTGAAGCTGTGTGGCAGCGTCGCTGTAATCCACCCCGAGCGCAGTGCTGCGCAGGCCGAAATACCGTGCAACCGAGAGCGCATCCGCCTTGCCGAAGGTCTTAAAATCCTCCTCATCCTTGATGTAATCCGCATCCCGCTCATTATCCACATAACAGTGCTCAATGATCACCGCCGGCAAATCCAGCATCGCCGATTCGCGGATGATCCCGTAATAGTCATTGTGGTATTTATCATCCATCCGGTTCTTGACGCCGCGCACGAACAGACCGCGCTCCCGGAAGGACTCCAGATGTTGGTAACCGAACTGATAACCATAGGCGTTAAACGGTGTCTCACAGGAGATCCAGACCTCCGTGCCGAACATGGTGTGATTCTCAGAGGCATTGTAGTGGATGCTGAATAGAAAGTCCGCATTGACCGACGCCGCGAACTCCGCGCGTTCCTTCAGGGACAGATCCACGTCATCCGTGTGCGTCATATAAACCTGTACGTTGTCATATTTCTGCAGTTCCTCGTACATTGCCGTGGCGGTGACCATTGTCATATGCTTTTCAATCGTATGTCCCGACTCTGTGCCCTGATTGCTGCCGCCATGCCCCGGATCGATTACGATGGTGATCACATCGCCCACAGGCTGTACACGATCCGCCGCCTGAGCTGCAAGCGGCTGCATCGCAAACATGAGGAGGATTCCGCAAATGCACACATACAGAAGTCTCTCAAGAAATCTTTTGCAAAATAACCTTCTGCTCATTCATTCTGCTCCCATAACCGCAAAAACCAGCTTTCATCATAAGAAAACTGGTTTTTGATTCTTATTCTTATACCCACATATACCTGCTTTAGGTCAGGTCTTCCATGGAATCGTCTCCGTCGTCGTCCAGATTCACTGTCTCCAGATCCTCGACCGGATGGAGCTCCTGTCTGTTGGAGATGATAATGTCGCGATACTGATTCAGTGAGCCGACCAGATTCTCGTAATTGGAGGTAGCCGACTGGGTGGACGCTGTGATCACCTTCTCCAAATGTGCCAGCATATCGTCCATATACTGCATGGCCGCAGAACGCATCTCGTTGGCCTCGATCGTCGCATTGTCCAGAATCTCATGCGCCTGTGCAGAAGCCATAGTCACGACCTCGTTGGCCTGCGCATAAGCCTGCTGCATGATCTCATGCTCGTTGATCAACTCGTTGGTATGTACGGTCGCCTCATCGATCAAAGCCTGCGCTTTATCTCTTGCGTCCTGCAAAATCGCCTCTTTATTGCTGATGATTTTCTGATAACGCTTGATCTCGTCAGGCGTCTTCATACGAAGCTCGCGAAGAAGCTCATCCATCTCTTCCTTGTTGACGATAATGTCCGTATTGGACATAAATTTGGGTTTACAATTGTCAATGTACTCCTCGATTTCATCAATCAACTGCTCAATTCTGCTGCTCATCGGTCTCTCCTTTATGTTTCTGGTTATATTTTTCGTATAACATATCTGCTACAAAATCGGGTACACATTCGCTGACGTCGCCGCCGAAACAGGCAATCTCTTTTACGCCGGAGGAGCTCAAATAGGAGTATTCCAGACCGGCTGTGAAAAACACTGTATCCAGATTCCCATGGGACAATTTGCTGTTGGTCTGGGCAATCTGCAGCTCGTATTCAAAATCCGTGATCGCCCGCAAGCCTCTGACGGATACGTGAAACCCATGCTCTGCCGCGTAATCGATCAGCAGACCGCTGAAGCTGTCGACCTTCACATTGGGCAGATCCTTCGTCGCTTTCTCTAATATCTTAACACGTTCTTCCACAGAAAACAACGGATTCTTTATTTTATTATTCAAAACACTGACGGTCACTTCGTCAAAGTTCTGTGCCGCCCGTTTGATGATATCCAAGTGTCCGAAGGTCATCGGGTCAAAGCTTCCCGGATAAACCGCTTTTCTCATACATCCCCCATTCTGCCGTAACATCCGGCAAATGTTTCTGCTCACGCTTATCTTTATTCCCGTTTTTCGTGCTGGTTCTTTGATAAAAATACATGCTTGTTGGTCTTATACCGCTTCTCTCGTGTGACAGTAAACCCAAGCTCCTCCGCATCGTCGAAGGATGTCGCCAGATCCGCCTCGACAATGATCATGGTTTCGTCCGTGACGTAGGGCATACCGCTAAGCGCTGCAAGCACTTGTTTTTCCAGCCCGCTGTCATAGGGGGGATCCATAAACACAATGTCCACATACTCCGCCCGAATAGAATGTAATGCAGCGAGCACATCCTGCTTTATCACTATACCACGATTTGCACATTTCGTAAATGCCAGATTTTGTTCAATGCAGGAAATCGCCTTGGGCGCATGTTCCACAAAATAAGCGGTGGAGGCGCCGCGGCTCAGCGCTTCTATCCCGATCCCGCCGCTGCCGCTGAACAGATCCACAAACACGCTGCCCGGGATATAGGGCTGCAGAATATTAAATAAGGTCTCCTTGATGCGATCCGTTGTGGGGCGCGTATCCATGCCCTCGGGCGCTTTTAAGGGGAGGCTTCGGGCAGTACCTGCGATCACTCTCATGTGTGTTCTCCTCGCTTATTATCTCTCAATAAATTCTGGGTCAGGCGCGCACTTTCACGCCCTTGCCGTCCCGCTTTGCCAGCTTGATGCTGTGCAGGAGCAAATGTTTGGATTTGTATTCAATGGTGTCCTCGGAGGTGGCCTTGGTGTAGTATACCGCCTCCAGAGAGTCCTTGTCGCCGAGTTTCATGCCGCGGACGCCCACAGCGCCCTTCTTCTTTTCCGGAATCTCCTCGATGGAAAAGCGGAGGAAGTAGCCGGCTTTGGACTGCAGAATAATATTGCGCTGGTCGTAGAGCGTGGTGACAGAAAGCACGGTGTCGCCGTCGTTTAACTTGGTCGCCGCCACGGTGCGTTTGCTCACATCGAACTCACCGCCGTCCACCACCTTCATCATTGCCTGGGAAGTGACGAACAACAGCTGCTTCAGGTTCAACTCCGACTGGCTGGTGGCGTAGACGATCTGCTCTTTCTCCGTGCTGTAATTGCTGATATTGTCCACCGGGACACCCTTGTCCCTGAACTTTCCGAAGGGCAGGTCGAGCACCTTGATGGTGTGCAGCTGTCCCTGATCGGTAAACAGGCAGATTCTGCCGGTATTTTTGCAGGGGAAAATAAACTTATTCTCCGCGTCGGCCGCTTCCTTGTTGCGCTCGTAGGTCGCCATATCGATGGTCTTGGCATAGCCGAAGCGATCCATCAGGAACATGACTTCCATCTCCTCGAGTTCTTTCTCCTTATAGACAGCCTCCTCGCCGTTCTCAATCACGGTTCTGCGGGGGCGATTATACTCTTTCTTGAACGCATCGAGCTCGTTCATGATGACCTGTGCCATGGAATCTCTGCGCTCCAGGATATCCTCATAGCGGTAGATATTGGCCATGGTCTCCTCGTGCTCGTTGATCAGCGCCTCGATCTCCAGACCGATCAATTTGTAGAGGCGCATCTCCAGGATCGCGTTCGCCTGTTTCTCGGTGAAGGCAAGCTGCGTCGCCATGATCTTGGACTCCTTGGACTTGAACTTGATGCCGTCGATCTTGCCCTCCACCAGACAGGCCTTCGCCATATTCCGATCCTTGGAGCCGCGCAGGATCTCGATGATCAGATCGATGACATTGCAGGCCTTGATCAGACCCTCCTGAATCTCCTTGCGCTCCATTTCCTTCGCCAAAAGATTCGTATATTTTCTGGTGGCAACCTCGTACTGGAAATCCACGCAGGATTTGATGATCTGTTTCAGACTCATCGTCTCCGGTCTGCCGTTCGCGATCGCCAGCATATTGACGCCGAAGGTATCTTCCAGACGGGTCTTTTTGTAAAGCATATTGACGAAGTTCTCCGCGTCCGCATCTTTTTTGAGCTCGATGACAATGCGGATGCCCTCCTTGGAGGACTGGTTGGAGATATCCACGATATCCTGCGTCTTCTTCGTCTCGGAAAGCGCTGCCACATCGGAGAGGAATTTCGCGATATTCGCACCGATCATGGTGTACGGGATCTCCGTGATGACCACGTTTGTCCGGCCGCCCTTCACATGCTCATATTCTACCTTGCCGCGCAGCTTGATCTTTCCGACGCCGGTCTCGTAGATATCCAGGAGCTCGTCCT
>JAFVAO010000074.1 GCA_017480445.1 Lachnospiraceae bacterium | reverse complement strand
ATTCATATTCAGGGGGCGCATCATCCGTACGCCATCAACCGACAGATGGAGGATACGCCGCACGCGACCTACATGGATTGCGTAGAGGGAACCAATACGATTCTGCGGGCTTTTCTGGAGCGCCTGCAGGCGGATGGCATCTATGACAACAGCGTGATCGTCATTATAGCGGATCACGGGGTCACGGATCCGGACTATCCGGAACCCATGGGACATCAGGATCCGGTTCTGTTCATCAAGGGGGCGGGAGAGCAGCACAGCTTGTTGCAGACGAATTCTGCGCCGATCTCACAGGAGGATCTGGCGGAGGCGTATCTGAAGCTGCTTGCGGGCAGCGCGGGCGACAATCTCTTCCCCTACCGGGAGGGGGATGTGCGGGAGCGCCGCTGTCTGGTATTTCAAAACGGGGAGTACGACGAGTACATCCAGACGGGACAGGCGAGCGATCTGTCCACGTTTCAGCCGACGGGGAAAATATATCTGCCCTATCGATAACTCTTTCTTGTATGTCATTTGAATTTATGGTAAAATAAGAGCAACGCGAGAGCGAATCTATATCTTTTATAGAGAAGGAGGTACTTATGTTAGGTAATGTAATTGTGGGGCAGTCCGGCGGACCTACCGCTGTGATCAATTCGTCTTTGGCGGGTGTGTACAAGACCGCGAAGGATCTGGGGGCAAACAAGGTGTACGGTATGCGGCACGGTATTCACGGCTTCTTGGATGAGAATATCGTGGATTTGGATGAGAAGATCAAGTCTGATCTGGATCTGGAGCTCTTAAAGAGAACCCCTTCCGCTTTTTTGGGATCCTGTCGTTTTAAGCTGCCCGAGGCGGAAGCAGACAAGGCGACATACGAGAAGATTTTCGAGCTTTTGAAGAAATACGATATCTCCGCATTTTTCTACATTGGCGGTAATGATTCCATGGACACGATCAAGAAGCTGTCCGATTACGCGGCGGACATTGACAGCCCGATTCGCTTCATCGGTGTGCCGAAGACGATCGACAACGACCTGGAAGTGACCGACCATACGCCCGGATTCGGCAGTGCGGCGAAATACATTGCTTCTGTGACCAAGGAGATCATCCGTGACGGTCTGGTATATGACATCAAGAACGTGACCATCATCGAGATCATGGGACGTAACGCAGGATGGCTGACCGGTGCGGCTGCACTGGCTACCTGCGAGGATTGTGAGGGCGTGGACGGCATTTATCTGCCAGAGGTTGCCTTCGATATCGACAAATTTGTAGACAAGGTTGGCAAGCTGCTCCAGACCAAATCCGCTATCGTGATGGCGGTTTCCGAGGGTATCAAGACCGCGGACGGCAAGTATGTGTTTGAGCACGGCGCACATAATGAGTATGTGGATGCATTCGGACATAAACAGCTGTCCGGTACAGCGAAGTATCTGGCAGATCTTGTCAGCGAGAAATTCGGCTGCAAGTCCAGAGCCATCGAGCTCTCCACCATGCAGCGCTGCGCGGGCCATCTGACCAGCCGTGTGGACATCACAGAGGCTTACCAGGTAGGCGGTTCCGCTGTGAAGGCGGCGTTTGACGGCGAGACCGGCATGATGGTGACGCTGAAGAGAGAGTCCAGCGATCCGTACATCTGCACCACGGGTCTTTACGACGTACATAAGATTGCGAATGTGGAGAAGAAGGTTCCGCTTGAGTGGATCACAGAGGACGGCACGTTTGTCTCCAAGGAGATGGTTAATTACATCAAGCCTTTGATCCAGGCAGAGCTGACACCGATCATGATCACCGGTCAGCCCAGACATATCGTGATCGATCTGCAGTGATCAAACCGTTCATAATGACTAGGATACAGCTGGAGGGGGATGCTTCTTCCTCCGGCTGTTCTTGTACTATAGGAAATCGCGAAATGAGAGGATTGGGGTATGATTTTCAAGTGTGCAAATTGCGGCGGAAATGTGGTATATAGTCCGGAGAAAAAGAAAATGGTCTGTCCTTATTGTGAGAGCGAGGAGAGCCAGCAGATCCAATATGCGGGCTACAAGCAGATCACGATCTGTCCGGACTGTTCCGGCGAAGTGCCCGTGGACGAGTTCACGGCTGCCACGCAATGTCCGTATTGCAGCAATTATCTGATCCTGGATGAGCGGGTGGAGGGCGCTTTTCTGCCCAAGCAAATGATTCCTTTCCGCATGGGAAAGGAGACTTGCAAAAAGGCACTGCGTGAAAAGTTCGGCAAGCAGATTTTTGCCCCCACGGATTTCCTCTCGGAGGCCCGCTTAAACAGCATGGAAGGCACTTATGTGCCGTTCTGGTTTTTTGACTATGATGTGAACGCGATCTACAGTGGAGAGGGCAGGAAGGTGCGCAGCTGGACATCAGGCAGCACCGAATATACCGAGACCTCTTACTACGATGTGCGGCGTAACATGGACATCACCTATCAGAATATTCCGGTGGATGCGTCGATTCCGATGCCGGATCCGGTGATGGATCTGATGGAGCCGTATGACTATCAGGAACTGTCGGACTTTGATCCCAAGTATTTGTCCGGTTTCTATGCGGAGCGCTTTAATCTGACGGCAGAGCAGCTCAAAGCCAGAGCGGACCAGAAGATGCGCGCGGATACCGCGGAGCTTTTGAAGGCGGAGGTGTCCGGCTACAGCGGCGTCACAGAGAAGGAAAACGTATCCTGCATCCGGCGGGAGGAAGCCAGTTATGGATTGCTGCCGGTGTGGAAATACAATTACACATACAACGGGCAGGATTATCCGTTTTACGTGAACGGGCAGACGGGGAAGATCGTGGGAACGGTACCGCTTTCCACCAAGAAGGTGTGGGCTTACGCCGGTACTCTGTGGGCCTGTCTGGCGGCGATTGGTGTCTGCATCGGGCTGCTGCCCTTGATCATACTCTAGGAGGTTTGTCATGGATCAGGATGTGCGCAAAGAGGCGCTTCGGCAATATGTACATTATTTCAGAGTCTGGTTTGTTCTGGCGGGCATTGCGCTGGCGGTGATCGTCGGCAGTCTGGTCACATATTATATCAAGACGCATCGTCATGCGGTTCGCAGCAACACGAGAGCGATTGCGGAGCGGGTGTTCGATCAGGCGGATGTGCTCACGGATGAGGAGGAGCAAAAGCTGCGTGCTTATATCGCGGAGTGTGAGGCGCAGGGAGAGATCGATATCATCGTGGTGACGACCAATGAGCCCATGGGGTTGTCTGACTATCAGTGGGAAACCAACATGATGAACTATGCGGATGATTTTTACGACAACTACGCGTTCGGATGGGATCAGCCCTACGGAGACGGGGCGCTCCTGCTGGACAACTGGTATGAGGATGAGAACGGATCGCAGAAGGGATCCTGGCTCTCGACCAGCGGCAAGATGGAAGAGACCATCGGCAGTTACGAGGAGGGCAAGGTCTTCGACGCGATGGATCCGTATATCGGCTCCAGTCCCTATATGGCTTATCATGCGGCTGTGGGGAAGCTGGCGCAGTACGGCAAGAACGGCTATGAGGTTTCGAGCAGTGACTTGAGCTGCTCGGTATTGTGTATCGGCGGAATCCTGCCGTTCATTATTGCGCTGATCTATGCGCTGAGTCATTTGAAGCAGACGCCGGCCAAGGATACCACCGTGCCCAGCACGTATGTGGTACAGGGCAGGACGACCATGCACCAGAAAACGGATGCCTTTCTGCGCAAGAATACCATCACCAGACACATTGACACCAGCAGCGGTGGCGGCAGCAGATCCGGCGGACATTCCGGCGGAGGCAGCTATGGCAATCATACGAGCAGTGGCGGACACAGTCACGGCGGCGGTGGTAGAAGAAGATAGGAATTCCCAAATCGGGATCCCAAAATTGGAATCAAATAAGCACCCACCTGACGGTATGGGTGCTTTTTGATTCCATTTATTTCTGCATCTATTTTAGTTCATGGTGTTGACAGCTTTGCTGATGCGGGCAACCTTACGTGCTACGTTGTTCTTGTGGTAAATGCCCTTGCTTCCGGCCATCTCGATGGTCTTGGTAGCTGCTGCAAGCTCTGCCTGTGCCGCTGCCTTATCGCCGGACTCGATCGCTGCATACACTTTCTTGATCGCGGTCTTCACACCGGAACGAACAGCTTTATTCCTGTCGGTTCTTGTGCGCGCTACGAGAATTCTCTTCTTTGCGGATTTAATATTAGCCAAGTTTTACACCTCCATCTGTGTAGAATCGATATTTTTTGAAAATGTTTCACTTTAGCCAGACACGGAAGACTAACGTAAACATACTATTGTATAGTAGGTTATTCCGGCGGATTTGTCAATACATATTTTCCTAAATTTTGCAAAAAATATGAAAAAAAGCAAGCGGCACGGACAAAGATTCGTCTATGTGTGTCGGAGCAAGGGGTTAGAGATGGGAAATTTTCAGGTTAGGACAGATCTTGCGTTGGAGGCCAGAGAGAGCATTGCGGAGGGAACCTGTACGCTGCGGGGCGTGCGTGTGGAGGAATCCTACCGCGAGGCGGAGGATATACGGGTCACAAAGGTCGTGATTGAGACCAAGAACGCAGCCAAAACAATGGGAAAGCCAATGGGCGTCTATATCACCATGGAGGCGCCGGCGCTGGTAGAGCCGGACGAAGGATATCATCGCGAGATATCCGAGGCGTTCGCGGAGGAACTGCTTGGCTTGGTGCCGGACGCGGGACGCGAGTTGTCCGTGCTGGTGGTGGGATTGGGCAATCGCGATGTCACAGCGGATTCTCTTGGTCCGCAGGTGGTGGATCATCTGCTGATCACGCGGCATGTGGTGCGGGAATTCGGGAAAAAGGCGTACAACTGCAGCCGCATGAATCAGGTCAGCAGTCTGGAGCCGGGCGTCATGGCCAAGACCGGTATGGAGACAGCGGAAATCTTAAAGGGCGTCGTATCCCAGGCCTGTCCCGATCTGTTGATTGTGGTGGACGCGCTGGCGGCCAGAAGCACGAAACGGCTCAACCGCACCATCCAGATCAGCAACACGGGGATCCAGCCGGGTTCCGGCGTTGGTAATCACCGCAATGCCCTGACGGAGGAGGAATTGGGCGTCCCGGTGATCGCTGTGGGCGTGCCGACGGTGGTGGATGCGGGTACCATTGTCGGAGACGCGCTCAAAAAGTGGATGGATGACGAGACGGACAACAAATTTGACGCCAGACTGGCGTTTGCGGAGCTGAACAATATGT
Organism: Lachnospiraceae bacterium; assembly: GCA_017480445.1. Classification (GTDB taxonomy): domain Bacteria; phylum Bacillota; class Clostridia; order Lachnospirales; family Lachnospiraceae; genus Acetatifactor. The sequence continues at coordinate 18,140 of JAFVAO010000074.1, read as the reverse complement.
ATATGACGGGAAAAGATATCGACGCTGTCATCAAGCGTGTCAGCTTCACCCTGTCGGAGGGCATCAACATTGCCATGGAAAAAAATAATGTAGTATGTGACACGGAATAGGTTCATATATTGAACGGAGAACGCCGGAAAGGACATACCTGATTGCGGTTTGGAAAAAGACATGTTATGGGGAAACGGCTGGCGGCAGCCGGCACGCTGCTTTTGTGGCTCTGCCTGCAAAGCGGCGGGCAGGAGGGGAAGGCATTGTTTCCCATGCGGGGGGAGATGGCGGATGCGCTCGGCGACGCTGTGGAGCAGGAGATTGTGCCGATTGTCACGGGAAGCATCTATGACAGTCCGATGGAATGGCTGCTTACAAGCCAGATCGAGACCGTTTTTCCGCTGTACGGCTGGATGGCGCGCAGCACGGCGTCGGAGGGCTATGTCGACCGGGCGGAAAGGGTTCTCACCTTCTCGGAATTCGCAGACGGTGTGATGCGCGAGGATCCGGAGGAGATGCAGGGGGATGAAAACGTACAGCCGGCGTCCGGCACCGTGCAGACAGATGCGGTTGCATGGACTTTTGTGCCGCATGAGACGGTGGCAGAGGTAGATCCGGCGGACTATGCGGCATATGACGATTTGGTGCAGGCGTTCTATACCATTGACGCCAATACAATGGCGGGAAGCGATCTGCTGCAGGCGACGGCGCTTGCGTCTGTGGATCTCACCATAGACAAGCAGGGGGAGGAACCGCAGATTCTGATCTATCACACGCATTCCCAGGAGGCGTATGCGGATTCTGCGGAGGGGGATCCTGCGACCTCTGTGGTTGGCGTGGGGGAACATCTGGCGGACATTCTGCGGAACCGGTACGGCTATCAGGTGCTGCACTGTACGGAAACCTTTGATGTGGAGAGCAGGGATCAGGCGTATGCGAAGGCACTGCCCGCGCTTCAGGCGATTTTGGAGGAAAATCCCTCGATTCAGGTTGTCATTGACCTGCATCGGGATCAGGTACCGGCGCACACCCGTCTGGTGACGGAGCTGGATGGCAGACCGACGGCGCGCTTTATGTTTTTCAACGGCCTGTCCAGGACGCGAGGGACCGGGGAGATCAGCTATCTCAAAAATGAACATCTTGCGGAAAATCTGGCGTTTTCCTTCCAGATGCAGCTCAAATGCGCCGCGTATTACCCGGGGATTACGCGCAAAATTTATCTGAAGGGGTATCGCTATAACATGCATCTGCGCGCGCGGTCACTGTTGGTGGAGCTGGGAGCGCAGAATAACACAGTGGAGGAGGCGATGAACGCCTGCGATCCGCTGGCGCATGCGCTGGATCTGGTGCTTTCGGGGCGGTAAATGAAAAATGCTTGCAGGATGGGGGAAGGAATGATATCCTTTTCGTAAAATGTGGCGATTGGTCCGGTTGATTTGCAGGAGGCATGGTATGACGCAGACACGAGTCTATATTTCCATAGATCTGAAGTCCTTTTATGCCTCGGTGGAGTGCAGGGAGCGGGGGCTGGATCCGCTGACGGCCAAACTTGTGGTGGCGGATGAGAGCCGCACCGACAAGACGATCTGTCTGGCGGTGTCCCCGGCGTTAAAGGCGTACGGGATCCCCGGCAGATGCCGGCTTTTTGAGGTGAAGCAGAAGCTGCGCGAAGTGTACGCGAGGACCGGAGAGAAGATCGAGTTCATCGCCGCCGTGCCGCGGATGGCGCTGTATATGAAATACAGCACACAGATCTATCATATTTATCTGAAATATATTGCGCCGGAGGACATTCATGTATACTCGATCGATGAGGTATTTATGGACGTCACGGCGTATCTTGACACCTATCGGCTGACGCCGGCGCAGCTCGCGTCGAAGATCATTACGGATGTCTATGAGCATACGAAGATCACCGCTACGGCGGGGATCGGGACGAATCTGTATCTGAGCAAGGTCGCGATGGATATTATGGCAAAGCACGCGGAGCCGGACGAAAACGGCGTGCGCATCGCCGAGCTGGACGAGATATCTTACCGCAGGGCGCTCTGGGATCACAAGCCGATCACGGACTTTTGGAGAGTGGGAGCGGGATATGCGAGAAAGCTTGCGGAGAACGGTCTGTTCACCATGGGGGATGTGGCGCGCTGTTCTCTGGGGGCGGAGAATGCGTTTCACAATGAACAGCTGTTGTTCGATCTGTTCGGCGTGAACGCAGAGCTTTTGATCGATCACGCGTGGGGATATGAACCCTGCACGATCGCGCAGATCAAGGCGTACAAGCCGGAGAACAACAGCATCGGCTCGGGTCAGGTGCTGCACTGCGCGTATGACTTTGCGAAGGCAAAGCTGATCGTGCGGGAAATGACGGAGCTTCTGGTGCTGGATCTGGTGGACAAGGGATTGGTGACCGATCAAATGGTGCTCACGGTGGGATATGATATTGAGAATCTCACGGATCCTGCCATAAGCCGGCAATATCGCGGGGAGATCGTGACGGACCGGTACGGCCGGCGCGTCCCGAAGCATGCGCACGGGACAGCGAATCTCGGCCGGTTTACTTCTTCTACAAGGCTGATCGTGGATGCGGTCATGGATCTGTACGAGCGGATCGTCAACCCGGCGCTTCTGGCGCGGAGAGTGTATGTGACGGCCAATCATGTGCAGGAGGAGCGGAAGCTTTCCGACGGACAGCAGGACGAGCACGGTGCGGCAAATCAGACGGACGGCTCCCGGGAGGGACAGGAGTCCCCTCAGATGGTGTACGAACAGCTGGATCTTTTTACGGATTATGCGGAAAGGGACAGGCTCCGCAAGGAGGAAGAAGAGCGGCTGAAACGGGAAAAATCCATGCAGCAGGCGGTGCTGGACATTCAAAAGAAATACGGAAAAAACGCGATCTTGAAAGGGATGAATCTGGAGGAGGGCGCGATGACCCGGGAGAGAAACGCGCAGATCGGAGGACACAAGGCGTGAGTGTAAATGCCAGAGGATGGGATAAACGACCGGAGCAAGGCAAGTTGGAGCAAGGCAAGCCGGAACATAATGCGGAGAACAAATACGGAGATATCCTGCTGTTGCCCCGGCCGGTTTCCAGGTATCATCCGCCCATGCCCATCGGGGCGCGCGCTGCACAGTTTGCGCCGTTTGCCGCGCTCACGGGATATGAGGACGAGGTGGAGAAAACGGCGAGACAGCATATCGCGGATGTGGAGGCGGAGGTCAGTCATATCGCTTGCGACGAGAACGGAGAGCCGGAAGATTTTTCTTGCTATTTTCCGGAAAATACCACATAATAAATGTGATTCTTAAAGAAAAATGAGGAAACAGTATGGCATCAAATGAATCAGGCAGTGCGGGAATGAAGGTGGATCAAAGCAAGATCCGGAATTTCTGCATTGTGGCACATATCGATCACGGCAAATCTACACTGGCGGATCGCATTATAGAGAAAACAGGCCTGCTCACCAGCAGAGAGATGCAGGCGCAGGTACTGGACAATATGGATCTGGAGCGGGAGCGGGGCATCACGATCAAGGCACAGGCGGTCCGCACCGTATACAAGGCGAAGGACGGGCAGGAGTATATTTTTAATCTGATCGACACGCCCGGGCATGTGGACTTTAACTATGAGGTGAGCAGATCGCTGGCAGCTTGTGACGGCGCGATCCTGGTGGTGGACGTGGCGCAGGGCATTGAGGCGCAGACGCTGGCCAATGTGTATCTGGCGTTGGATCACAATCTGGACGTGTTCCCCGTGATCAACAAGATCGACCTGCCCAGCGCGGAGCCGCAGCGGGTGATCGAGGAGATAGAGGATGTGATCGGCATTGAGGCGCAGGATGCACCCCTGATCTCCGCCAAAAACGGAATCAACATCGAGGAGGTGCTCGAGCAGATCGTGCAGAAGATCCCTGCGCCGAAGGGTGATGCGGGGAATCCCCTGCAGGCGCTGATTTTTGACTCCCTCTATGATCCCTACAAGGGTGTGATTATTTTCTGCCGTATCGTGGAGGGAACGGTGCGAAAAGGCACGAATATCCGCATGATGGCGACGGGCGCGCGGGAAGAGGTGGTGGAGGTCGGCTACTTTGGCGCGGGCCAGTTCATTCCCTGTGAGGAACTGTCTGCCGGCATGGTGGGCTATATCACGGCATCCATCAAAAATGTGAAGGACACGGCGGTGGGCGATACGGTGACAGATGCGGACAACCCCTGCGCGGAACCGCTGCCCGGCTATAAAAAAGTGCAGTCCATGGTGTATTGCGGTGTGTATCCGGCGGATGGCGCCAAATATCCGGATCTGCGGGATGCGCTGGAAAAACTGCAGCTCAACGATGCGTCGCTGCATTACGAGCCGGAGACTTCGATTGCGCTGGGATTTGGTTTCCGCTGCGGTTTTCTCGGGCTGCTGCACCTGGAGGTGATCCAGGAGCGTCTGGAGAGAGAGTACAATTTAGACCTGGTGACGACGGCGCCGGGGGTTATCTATAAGGTGTATAAGACGAACGGCGAGGTGATCGAGCTGACGAACCCGTCCAATCTGCCGGATCCGTCGGAGATCGAGTACATGGAGGAGCCGGTTGTCAGCGCGGAGATCATGGTGACCAGCGAGTTCATCGGTCCGATTATGGAGCTGTGTCAGGAGCGGAGAGGCCGTTATCTGGGGATGGAGTACATTGAGGGTACCAGAGCACAGTTGAAGTATGAGCTGCCGCTCAATGAGATTATTTATGATTTCTTTGACGCGTTAAAATCGCGCTCGCGCGGGTATGCGTCCTTCGACTATGATCTGAAGGGCTATGAGCAGTCCAAGCTGGTGAAGCTTGATATTCTCATCAACCGTGAGGAGGTGGACGCACTCTCCTTTATCGTGCATGCGGACTCGGCGTATGAGAGGGGCCGCAAAATGTGTGAGAAATTAAAGGAGGAGATTCCGCGCCATCTGTTCGAGATCCCGATCCAGGCCGCGGTGGGCGGCAAGATCATTGCCCGGGAGACGGTGAAGGCGATGCGCAAGGATGTGCTGGCGAAGTGTTACGGCGGCGATATCACGCGTAAGAAGAAGCTGTTGGAGAAACAAAAGGAAGGAAAGAAGCGGATGCGGCAGATCGGTAACGTGGAGATCCCGCAAAAGGCGTTTATGAGCGTGCTGAAGCTGGACGACAGAAATTAGGAGAGAAATCTGCCCGATTCGGTATAGTTGTTTTGTCACAGAGTTTCGTAATTATCTAAAGGAGAATGAAGGAAAAGGATGATGAAGGGACAGGAACTGGAGTTGTATGTCCACATTCCGTTTTGCATCCAGAAGTGTAAATACTGCGATTTTTTGTCTGCACCTGCCAAGCGACAGGTGCAGAACGCGTATATGGAGGCATTGCTTACGGAGATTGCGGGCAAGGCTGCAGGCTGCGGCATACCGGACGTGCGGGGAGAGCTGCCGGAGGAAGGGCAGGCGCCGGTACGGGAGCGCCCCGTGTGCAGTGTATTTATCGGCGGCGGGACACCGTCCGCAGTGGAGCCGGCCTGGATCGGGCGGGTGATGGAGGCGCTGCGGGCGCATTTTGCGCTGCGGGCAGATGCCGAGATCTCCATGGAGGTCAACCCCGGCACGGTGACCCGGAAAAGCCTGCGTCTGTATCGGGAATTCGGCATCCGGCGGCTCAGCATCGGTTGTCAGTCAGCGGACGAGAAGGAGCTGCGCACATTGGGCAGAATCCATACGTTCGACCAGTTTCTGGATACGTATCGTTGGGCCAGAGAGGCCGGTTTTGACAATATCAATGTGGATCTGATGTCCGCGCTGCCGGGGCAGACAATCGAGCGTGCGTGCCGATCGGTGGAGGCGATGCTGCAGCTGGATCCGCCGCCGGAGCATCTGTCGGTGTACAGTCTGATTGTGGAGGAGGGCACGGCATTCTGCGAGCAGGTACAGGCGGGCATACTGACGCTGCCCGACGAGGATACGGAGCGGGAGATCTACTGGCGCATCGCAGATTTTTTGGAAACAAACGGGTACGAGCACTATGAGATCTCGAATTACGCCAAAGCGGGCTGTCGCTGCATCCACAATTGCGGTTACTGGACCGGGCGGGAGTATCTGGGCTTCGGACTGGGCGCGGCGTCCCTGTATGGACATACGCGATTTTCCAATACGGATACATTAGATACCTATCTGGCAGATCCGGTACACAGCGCTGTGCAGCAGGAGACACTTCGCGTGCAGGATCAGATGGCGGAGACGATGTTTTTGGGATTGCGCATGGCGGACGGCGTGAGCAGCGGGCAGTTCCTGGCGCGCTATGGCGTGGAGCCCACGGTGCCGTACCGGACGCAGATCGCAAGCTGTATGCGGGACGGGCTGCTGCGCGTGACGGACGCAGCAGACGGCGGAACGCGCCTTGTGCTCACAAGACGGGGTCTGGACGTGAGCAATTATGTCTTTGCGAAGTTTTTATAAAGCGTTTTTTCTTGCCCAGGCACTGAAAGGGTGTTTTTTTCATAGACTATTGTGATGAACGTCGATGGAGGCACACCCTTGCAGACCTTTCAAAAACCCCTTACTGCGGGAGAGGAAGCCGATTATATACATTTGCTGAAGCAGGGAAATGATGAGGAGGCGAAGCTTGCCAAGGAGGTTCTGATCACGCGCAATTTGCGCCTGGTTGCGCATGTGGCGAAAAAATATCAGAATTCGGACGAGGATATGGAGGATCTGATCTCCATTGGCTGCATAGGACTGATCAAGGCGATCGATACGTTTGATGCGGGAAAGGGGCGGTTGGCCACGTATGCCTGCCGCTGTATTGATAATGAGCTGTTGATGCTGCTGCGCAGCAAGAAAAAGATGTCGAAGGAGGTTTCTCTCTACGAGCCCATCGGACAGGACAAAGAGGGAAACGAGATCCGGTTGCTGGATGTGATCGAGCAGCAACAGCTGGATGCGGTGGATTGTATGGAACTCAAAAACAATCTGGAGAAGCTGGCGCTTTTTATGCGGGAGGCGTTGACGGAGCGGGAGCGATGTATTCTGATTCTGCGCTATGGACTGGGCGGCCGTAAACCGGTCACGCAGAGCGTGATCGGCGCGAGACTCGGCATCTCCCGCAGCTATGTCTCCCGCATTGAAAAGCGTGCGGTCGGTAAGCTGAGACAGCGTTTTGCTCAAGTGCATATTGACTAAATAAACCTTGTCAAAACAGGGAACCTGTAGTATAATTTACAACAGATATCGGAATTTCGTGAAATGTCTGGAAACTTATACAGGAGAAAGGGAAAGAATATGTCATACGTAGAAGAGATTCTGGAAAAAGCCAATGAACTGGGAGCCAGCGATATCCATCTGACGGTGGGGCTGCCTCCCAAATTCCGCGTAAACGGTAACCTGCTCACATCGGAGTTCCCTACGATGACGCCTGCAGATACGTTGGACGTGCTGATCACGGTCTTTAACGAGAGACAGAGAGCGATCTTTGAGGAGAGAGGTGAGTACGACCTTGCGTACACACTCCCGAATCTGGGTCGTTACCGTGTGAATGCGTTTAAGCAGAGAGGCGCCATCGCATTGGCGCTGCGTGTGGTAGGAACGACTGTTCCGTCCCCGGATATTCTGGGTGTGCCGGAGTCCGTGGTGGATCTTTATAACAGAAAGAGAGGTCTGGTGCTGGTGACAGGACCGACCGGTAGCGGTAAGTCCACGACATTGGCGGCCATTATTGATAAGATCAACAGCTGCAGAGATGCACATATCATTACACTGGAGGACCCGATCGAGTATCTGCATCCGCATAAGTTGTCGATGGTGAACCAGCGTGAGGTCGGCGTGGATACACAGAACTACGCGAACGCGCTGCGTGCTGCACTGCGTGAGGATCCGGACGTGATTCTGGTAGGAGAGATGCGTGACTTTGAGACCATCAGCGTTGCGATTACCGCAGCCGAGACCGGTCACTTGGTGTTCTCCACCCTGCACACCAATTCAGCGGCAACGACCATCGACCGTGTAATCGATGTATTCCCGCCGCATCAGCAGCAGCAGATCCGTGTACAGCTTGCAAACGTGCTGGAGGCGGTTATCACCCAGGCGCTGATCCCCACCGCGGATGGACAAGGCCGTGTGGCTGCGTTTGAGGTATTGCATGCCAACCATGCTGTGCGCAATCTGATTCGTGAGGGTAAATCCCATCAGATCGAGAGCGTTATGCAGACCAACCGGAAGCTGGGCATGATCACCATGGACGATGCGCTGGGGCAGCTGTATCTGGCGGGTAAGATCGACAGAGAGCAGGCGATTGTATTTGCGCATGATCCGGACGGTATGGCGACCAAGATCTAAGAGTTTTTCGCAGAAGTAAGTGTATATTTCAGGAAATACAAGATGTAGTTCACAAGCCGGCGGCGGAGCGTAGGGCTTCGCCGTCCGGGAATCTTTTTTTCAAGCCGTTTCAGGCAAGATTTTCAGTTTGTATCAAAATAAACGATCAAGGAGGAGAGGTATGTTCTGTAAAATTTTATCAGGTGGCGTGACCGGCATCCAGGCAGGATTTGTGTGGGTGGAGGTCGATATGGACAGTGGTCTGCCGTCCTTTACCATGGTGGGGTCGCTGGGCAACGAGGTGCGGGAGTCCAGAGAGCGGGTCGGCGTAGCGCTCAAAAATACGGGATTTTCACTGCCGGCATCGCGGGTTACGGTCAATCTGGCACCTGCGGACCGACACAAGGAGGGGACGGGCTTTGATCTGCCCATCGCGGTGGGACTGCTACAGGCGATGGACTATTTTCCGAAGGAGGCGACGGAGGGTATCCTGTTCCTTGGAGAATTGGGGCTTTCCGGAGAACTGAAAAAAGTGCGGGGAGTTCTGCCCATTGTGCGGGCAGCGAAAGAGGCGGGGATCCGGGAGTGTATCGTACCGGCGGAGAACGCTGTGGAGGGCGCAGTGATCCCGGGGATCTGTGTGCGGGGCGCGGAGAATATCCTGCAGATAGTGGACTGTCTGCAGGAAGGCGTGGATCGCGAGCGGATTCTGCCGCGGACGTGTGTCGACAGAAACCGGATCATGGCGGACACCGGAGAGCCGCCATTGGATTTTGCGCATGTCTGCGGACAGCAGACCGCCAAGCGGGGTGCGGAGATTGCTGCCGCCGGATTTCATAATCTGCTGATGGTGGGACCGCCGGGGGCCGGAAAATCCATGATCGCCAAGCGCATTCCGGGGATCCTGCCGCCGCTGCTTGAGGAGGAGTGTCTGGAGGTGACGGGAATCTATAGTGTCGCGGGAAAGCTGGAGGACGGGCAGGCGCTTGTCACGAGAAGACCGTTTCAAAGTCCGCACCATACGATTACACAGACAGCGCTGATCGGCGGCGGTAAGCGCCCCCGGCCCGGGCTGATCTCCTTATCCCACAGGGGGGTGCTGTTTCTGGACGAGCTGCCGGAATTCTCGCGAGATGTGATCGATGCACTGCGGCAGCCGCTGGAGGATGCGGTGGTGCAGGTTGCCAGACTTGACGGCAACATTGTCTATCCGGCGGACGTGATGTTCGTGGCGGCGATGAATCCGTGCCCGTGCGGATTTTATCCCGACCGCAACCGCTGTCAGTGCACGCAGCCGCAAATCCTCCGGTACCGCGGGAAAATCTCGGGTCCCATACTGGATCGGATGGATCTGTGCGTGGAACTGAAGGCGGTGGAAATTCAGAATCTGCAGGGAGGCAGAGCGGAGGAGAGCTCCGCGAAGATCAGAGCGCGGGTGGAAGGCGCACGAATGCTGCAGCGGACGCGGTTTGCAGGAACAATGTATCGTTTTAATGCGGATATCGGCGCGGCGGATGTGGAGCGTTTCTGCGCGCTTCGCGCCAAGGAGAAAAAACTGATGGAAAAGCTGTACGAAAGTATGGGACTCGGTGCGAGAGGATATCACAGGATATTGAAGGTCGCGCGGACAATCGCGGATCTGGCGGGCGAAGAGTGGATTGCGGAGGAACATCTGCTGGAGGCGGCCGGGTACCGGTTGGTGTGAGGAAAGGGGTAGACAGGTATATGACAGAAAACAATCAATATAAGGCATGGTTTTACAGCATACCGGGTGTCGGGGATCGGACGATGGAGCAGTTTGGGCAGATCTGTCCGGATGTGGAGGAACTATATCGGGCGGGAACGAAGCTGTGGCGTAAGGTATTGGATGCGAGGCAGCTGGAGCAGGCGGAAGCCTTTCTAAGGAGATATAAGCCGGAGGAATGGTGTCAAATGATGCAGGAAAAGGGAATCGGGTTTGTCTGTGTGGAGGATGCGGTGTATCCGAGGCGGCTTCGAAATATTCCGGATCCGCCATACGGATTGTTTTACCGGGGAAGGCTGCCGGAGGAGGGGCTGCCTGCCGTGGCGGTGGTGGGAGCGAGGGACTGTTCTCCCTATGGAAGTTATGTCGCGTCGTGAATCGGCGCGGCCCTCGGCGAGGCGGGGGTGCAGGTCATCAGCGGCATGGCGCGCGGGGTGGACGGAATCAGTCAGGAGGCGGCGCTCTCGGCCGGCGGAACATCGTTTGGCGTGTTGGGGTGCGGCGTGGATGTGTGCTATCCGAAGACCAACCGCGAACTGTATGACAGGCTGTGCGAGAGTGGCGGCGTACTGTCTTTCTATGCGCCGGGCACGGAGGCAAAGCCCCAGCATTTCCCGCCGCGCAACCGGAGTGTGAGCGGATTGGCGGATGTTTTGCTCGTGGTGGAGGCGCGGGAAAAGAGCGGAACGCTGATCACTGTGGACATGGCGCTGGAGCAGGGCAAGGAGGTGTATGCTGTGCCGGGACGGGTGACAGACCGGCTGAGCGATGGCTGTAATCGGCTTCTGAAGCAGGGTGCCGGGGTGTTTTTATCACCGGAGGATTTGGTGCGGGAGATTGGAGCCGGAAATATGATCCGGCTGCCTGCCGCGGAAAAAGCGGAGGAGTCCGGCGATGAAAACAGAAAGAAAACGGAGAGCGAACAGGTGGTAAAGGCGTTTACCGGTATGAAGAGATCAGAGTCGAAAGAGGCAGACGGGAAAGAAAACAAAAGAATAGAGAGCGGAAAAATAGAAAGCAGGGAAAAAGAAGCAGATCGAAAAGAGAAGCAGGGGGCAGGTCTTAAGGAAGAGATCTTACAGATGCTGACATTTGAGCCGGTCAGCGTAGAGACGATCATGGAGAAATACGAGGGTAAATATGCAATCAGTGAGGTGACCACCGTTCTGATGAAACTGTGTCTGGAAGGCAGCGCAACACAGGTTGGGACGGGATGGTTTTGCAAAAATTATCATTGATAGCGGAATCGGTTTGCGGTACAATAAATCATGACGACGATGTGTTTTGAAAGGTACACAGGAGGTTATCATTTTATGCATACACAGATCCTTACGGGGGCGCAGGACGCACCCTTTCGCAATTCCACCAAACAGGTTCGGATCGGTGACCGCGTGATCGGCGGGGGCAATCCGATTTTGATACAGTCTATGACCAATACCAAAACCGAGGATGTGGCTGGGACGGTTGCGCAGATTCTGCGGCTGGAAAAAGCCGGCTGTGAGATCATCCGCTGTACGGTACCGACGAAGGAGGCGGCAGAGGCGATCCGCGAGATCAAAAAACAGATTCATATCCCGTTGGTGGCAGATATCCACTTTGATTACCGGATGGCCATCGCGGCGATGGAAAACGGCGCGGACAAGATCCGCATCAACCCCGGCAACATCGGCAGCGCCGATCGGGTGAAGGCTGTGGTGGATGTGGCGAAGGAGCGGAATATCCCCATTCGCGTGGGCGTCAACAGCGGTTCGCTCGAGAAGCATCTGGTGGAAAAATACGGCGGCGTGACGGCGGCCGGCATCGTGGAGAGCGCGCTGGACAAGGTACATATGATTGAGGATCTGGATTACGACAATCTGGTGATCAGCATCAAGTCTTCGGACGTCATGATGTGTGTGGAGGCGCATGAGCGTCTGGCAGAGGCGCTTAAGGAGGAGAAGACCATTTATCCGCTGCATGTAGGGATCACGGAGTCCGGCACTGTGACGAGCGGCAATATCAAATCCGCCGTGGGCCTGGGGTTGATTCTGGGGCAGGGGATCGGCGACACGATCCGCGTGTCCCTGACCGGCGATCCGGTGGAGGAGATTAAGTCAGCAAAGCTGATTCTGCGGACGCTGGGGCTTAGAAAGGGCGGCATCGAGGTGGTGTCCTGCCCGACCTGCGGCAGAACACAGATCGATCTGATCGGTCTGGCCACACAGGTGGAGCAGCTGGTGGAGGCCTATCCGCTGGATATCAAGGTAGCGGTCATGGGCTGTGTGGTCAATGGCCCCGGGGAGGCGAAGGAAGCGGATCTGGGCGTCGCAGGAGGCATCGGCGAAGGACTGTTGATCAAGCATGGTGAAGTGATTCGGAAAATGCCGGAGAACGAGCTTTTGCCGGCGTTAAAGGAAGAGTTGGATCATTGGGTATGAGCAAACCGTTTTCAGATGTATTTACGACATTACAATTGAATGAGACTAAGCAGCTTCTGTTTATGGATGCGGAGGTGGAAAAGATCGTTTCCACCAAGAGCAGGGACTATCTGCGGATCTATCTGCGCTGTGACCGACTGATTCCCAAGCAGGATATACAGGAGCTGGAGCGGGAGATCAAGGAGCAGTTGTTCCCACAGGCGGCATTGGCCGTCAAAATTTATGAGCGCTTCACGCTCTCGGCACAATACGATCCGGAGAAATTTCTGGAGATTTACCGGGACAGTATTTTGCTGGAGTTACAGAGTTACAATCACATTGTGTACAATGCCTTCAAGCATGCGGAATTTACATATCCAGATGCGCGTACGGTGTTGATGACGCTGGAGGACTCTGTCGTGGTGCGCAGCAAGGAAGAGGAGCTCGTGCGCATCCTGGAGAAGATTCTGACGGAGCGCGCCGGCTTCGATGTGACAATGCAGGTGGCTTATCGGGAGGCTGCCGTCGGAAAATATAAGGAAGAGGATGATATACGCATTCGCCTGCGTGTCCATGAGATCGAGAAGCGTCTGGGCAGGACGGGAACCGATGGCGGTGCAGATTCCTTTCTGATGACTGTCGAGGAAGAGGCGGCGCAGATGTCCGCGCAAGGCGCGGCGCCGGCAGGAATGCAGGCGGCAGGGCAAACGGATCTGTTGACCGGTACACAGGTGGGGGCCAAGCCGGATATCCGGACGGCCGGTAAGGCTACACCGCCGAGTACCGGTGGGAAGTCCGGGAAGGAAGCGGCGAAAGGCACCGGCAAACCCGGTTTTTCCAAGGGGGGCACCGGCAGAGCCCGGGGCGGCGACGGCGAAGGCTATCGCAGCGTGCGGCGCAGCGACAATCCGGATGTGCTGTACGGGCGTGACTTTGACGAGGAGGCCATGCGCATCGAAGAGCTGATCGGCGAGATGGGCGAAGTGGTGATCCGCGGCAAGATCCTGAATGTAGACAAACGAGAGATTAAGAATGAGAAGACGATCCTGATCTTTGACCTGACGGATTTTACCGATACGATGACCGTGAAAATGTTCGTGCGCAACGATCAGGTGGAGGAATTGTCGGGCAGTGTCAAGGCCGGCGCCTTCATCAAGGTGAAGGGCATCTGCATGATGGACAAATTTGATCATGAGCTGACCATCGGATCCATTGCCGGCATCAAGTCGATTCCGGACTTTACGGTCAGCCGTATGGATCTGGCGCCGGTAAAGCGCGTGGAGCTGCACTGCCACACCAAAATGAGCGATATGGACGGCGTGTCCGATGTAAAGGATATCGTGAAACGCGCCTATAAATGGGGGCACCGGGCGCTGGCGATCACGGATCACGGCGTGGTACAGAGCTTCACGGACGCCAACCATGTGTGGGACGATCTGTGGAAGGCGGAGAAAACCAAGCGCAAGGAGGCGGGGGAGGAGAACCCCGACAAACAGGACTTTTTCAAGATCATATATGGCGTGGAGGCCTATCTGGTGGATGATCTGAAGGAGATTGTCACCGGAGATGCGGGGCAGACGCTGCAGGATGATTTTGTGGTGTTTGATATCGAGACGACCGGCTTTTCACCGGTACACAACCGGATCATAGAGATCGGTGCGGTGAAGGTGAGCGGCGGCGAGATTGTCGACCGGTTTTCCACCTTTGTCAATCCCAAGACGCCGATCCCGTTTGAGATTGAGCGGCTGACCCACATCAAGGATGAGATGGTGATGGATGCGCCCGAGATTGAGGAGGTTCTGCCGCAATTTCTGGAATTTTGCGCAGGGTGCGTGCTGGTGGCGCACAATGCGAATTTTGATATGAGCTTCATCATGGAAAACTGCACGCGTCTGGGGTATCCGGCGGAGTTTACCTATGTGGATACCATGAACACGGCGCGTGTGCTCCTGCCCAATCAGGCGAAGCACACGCTGGACGCGGTGGCCAAGACACTGAATGTCGTGCTGGAGAGCCATCACAGGGCGGTGGACGACGCAGAGTGTACGGCACATATTTTTGTGAAATTCATCAAAATGCTGGAACAGGAGCAGGACGTTCATACCCTGGAGGAGCTGAACGCACTGGGCGCGCACAGTGTCGAGCTGGTGCAGAAGCTCTTTACGTATCATGCCATCATTTTGGCCAAAAACGACCTGGGGCGTATCAATCTCTATCGGTTGATCAGCGAATCGCATCTGACCTATTTTAAAAAGGTGCCGCGGATCCCCAAGAGTCTGGTCATGAAATACAGAGAGGGCCTGATCCTGGGCAGCGCCTGCGAGGCGGGAGAGCTGTACCGTGCGCTGTTGGACGGACAGTCGGATATGCAGATCGCCAGACTGGTCAATTTCTATGACTATCTGGAGATCCAGCCGGTGGGCAACAACGCCTTTATGGTGGCGTCCGACAAGTTCCGCGACATTCAGTCCCTGGAGGACATCCGCAATGTGAACCGGCGCATCATCGCGCTGGGAGAGCAGTTCCACAAGCCGGTGGTGGCGACCTGCGACGTGCATTTCCTGGATCCGGAGGACGAAGTGTACCGCAGGATCATCATGGCGGGCAAGGGCTTTGACGATGCGGACAATCAGGCGCCGCTGTATCTCCATACGACAGAGGAGATGCTGGAGGAATTTGCTTATCTGGGCAGTGACAAGGCGCGGGAAGTGGTGATCACCAACACCAACCGGATCGCCGATATGATCGAGACCATCGCGCCGGTGCGGCCGGACAAATGTCCGCCGGTGATCCCTGACAGCGACAAGCAGCTGCGGGAGATCTGTTACAACAGGGCGCATGAGATCTACGGACCCGATCTGCCGCAGGTCGTGGAGGAGCGTTTGGAGCGAGAGCTGAATTCCATCATCGGCAACGGCTTCGCGGTGATGTATATCATCGCCCAGAAGCTGGTGTGGAAGTCGGTGGAGGACGGTTATCTGGTGGGTTCCCGCGGAAGCGTGGGCAGTTCCTTCGTGGCGACCATGGCGGGCATCACGGAGGTCAACCCGTTAAGTCCGCACTATTATTGCAGTGCGTGCCACTATGTGGATTTTGACGAGGAGGATGTAAAAGCCTACGCCGGCAAGGCGGGGATCGATATGCCGGACAAAACCTGTCCGGTGTGCGGCGCGATGCTGCACAAGGAAGGCTTCGACATTCCCTTTGAGACCTTCCTGGGATTCAAGGGAGATAAGGAGCCGGATATCGACCTGAATTTCTCGGGAGAGTATCAGTCGAAGGCACACAAATATACAGAGGTGATCTTCGGCGCAGGACAGACCTTCCGCGCCGGCACCATCGCGACACTGGCGGACAAGACCGCCTACGGCTATGTGAAGAATTATTATGAGGAGCGCGGCAAGCATAAGCGCGCCAGTGAGATCAACCGCATTACCATGGGGTGTACCGGCGTACGCAGGAGCACCGGCCAGCATCCCGGCGGCATTGTGGTGCTGCCCTTTGGACAGGATATCAATTCCTTCACGCCGGTGCAGCATCCGGCCAATGATATGACGACCAGCACCATCACGACGCATTTTGACTATCACTCCATCGATCATAACCTGCTCAAGCTGGATATACTGGGACACGATGATCCCACCATGATCCGGATGCTGCAGGATATGACAGGCGTGGATCCGGTGACGATTCCGTTGGACGGAAAAGATGTGATGAGCCTGTTCCAGAATACGGATGCGCTGGGGATTACGCCGGAACAGATCGGCGGAACCCCGCTGGGCGCTCTGGGGATTCCGGAGTTTGGCACGGATTTTGCTATGCAGATGGTGATTGAGGCGGCGCCCACGTCCTTCTCGGATCTGGTGCGTATCGCCGGACTGGCGCACGGGACGGACGTGTGGCTGGGCAACGCGCAGGATCTGATCCGCAGCGGCACGGCGACGATCTCCACGGCGATCTGTACCCGTGACGATATCATGACCTATCTCATCGGCAAGGGCGTGGAGCCGGAGAAGTCCTTTAAGATTATGGAAGCGGTCAGAAAAGGTACCGTGGCGAAGAAGAAGTGCGCCCAGTGGGACGAGTGGAAACAGGACATGCTGGATCACGATGTGCCGCAATGGTACGTGGATTCCTGCCAGAAGATCATGTACATGTTCCCCAAAGCGCATGCGGCGGCCTATGTCATGATGGCGTGGCGCATTGCCTACTGCAAGATCCATTATCCGTTGGCTTACTACGGCGCGTTTTTCAGTATCCGCGCCAAGGCGTTCTCCTATGAGAGCATGTGCCAGGGACAGGCACATCTGGAGGGGCTTCTGAACGAATACAAGAGACGGCAGGATTCCGCGGATCCCAAGGAAGCTCTGAGTAATAAGGAGAAGGACGCCCTGGGCGATATGCGTATCGTGCAGGAGATGTACGCGCGGGGCTTTGAATTTATGCCCATCGATATTTTCCGGGCAAAGTCCCGAGAGTTCCAGATCATCGACGGAAAACTCATGCCGTCCTTGAACAGTATCGAAGGACTCGGCGAGAAGGCGGCGGACGGCATCGTGGAGGCTGCCAAGAACGGCCCGTTCCTGTCCAGGGATGACTTTAGAGAGCGGACGAAGGTGTCGAAGACGATCGTGGATCTGATGGGAGAGCTGGGACTGCTGGGGGATCTGCCCGAGTCGAACCAGATTAGTTTGTTTGACTTTGTGTAAGGAATTTCCAAATTCAGATTTGAACCATTGAGGGCTTCTTGCTGTGTTAAATATGCAGCGAGGTCCTCGGTGGTATGTCTGGCGTATCGCCATATTTTCAACAGTGATAAAATATTTATTGCAACTATTTTTAGTTGCAATATGACAAATAATAAGATATACTAAAGGGGAGAAGAATGAGCAAAAAAGATAAATTAGTCGAAAGACTTATGATGCGGCCAAGTGACTTTACGTTTGACGAAATGGTTTCACTATTGGCTTATTTTGGGTATGAATTGAGACAGGGAGGGGGCGGTTCAGGGGTGAAATTTGTAAAAAGCGGATCAAGCGAGGTGATCAACTTTCACCGGCCGCATCCCAACGGGGTTCTAAAGCGCTATGTATTGAATCAGGTGGTGCAGAAGCTCAGAAAGGATGGGTTATTATGAGCAATTTAATGGTATATAAGGATTACTATGGTACAGTAGAATTTTCCAGAGAAGATAAATGCTTATATGGAAAAGTTGTGGGTATGAAATCATTATTATCCTACGAGGGAAACTCTGTGGAAGCACTTGAAGAAGACTTTCGAAGAAGAATTGACGAGTATCTGGAAGATTGCAGGGAGAGGAATGTGGATCCGGAGCAATCTTATAAAGGCTCTTTCAATGTGCGCATTAGTCCTGAGCTGCACAGAGGTATTGCGATTTATGCGTTAGAACATGGGAAAAGCTTAAATGCAGCGGTAGAAGAGGCTATCGGTCATATGATTTTGGAGACCTGATAAAATTTTCAAATTTTTCAAAAAAATGCTTGCAATTTCTTTTGGTATGTTGTATAGTAATCAAGTACCGCGATTGCGGGAACGATTGTGGCTGATTGGTCAAGCGGTTAAGACGCCGCCCTCTCACGGCGGAAACAGGGGTTCGATTCCCCTATCAGCTGCTCTATTCAAATGAATAGCCCAACCCAAGGAAGTGTTGAGACCATATGGATTCAATTCTTTT
>JAFVAO010000073.1 GCA_017480445.1 Lachnospiraceae bacterium | reverse complement strand
GGCAGTCCGTGGGTATCCCAGCCCGCTTTTCTCGGCACCATATAGCCCTTCATGGTGCGGTATCTCGGAATCATATCCTTGATGGTACGCGTCTCCACATGTCCGATGTGTGGCTTGCCGTTCGCCGTGGGCGGTCCGTCATAAAAAGTATAGGTCGGTCCCTCCTTGCGCGTGTCAATACTCTTGCGGAAGATGTCATTGTCCGTCCAGAACTGCTCCACCGCTTTCTCACGATCCACAAAATTCAAATTCTTGTCTACCTGCTTGTACATGTCGCTCTCCTTTTCTGCAACTTGCTCTCAGGATCCGAATATCAAAAGTCCTTTTTAGGACTAGATATGGCCAACTACACAATACGATTATGAGTTTGCGCTGCGAATAATCATATTGTGTATTGTGCCATATCGGAACTTTCAAACAAACTTTTGACACTCTGATCCACAAAAAAAGCTCCGCCCTGTAACAGGACGAAGCTCAACCACCTCTTACAAACATACTTCCCATCCGGTATCCGGCGGGAGTGATATGGTGTCCGATAACGGCAGACTTACCGTACAGCGCTACTGTGATCCGCACCATGTCTCCATCGCCGGCTCCGGTTTTCGCACTGTCTGCTCAGGAGTGATTTTCGTCTGCCCTCTACTCGCACCGGTCTCTCACCATCTCCGGCTCGCTTTGTCTTTCAAGTGGCGGCTACTGTCTCCCTCGACGCATTTCGCTGTTGAAAATTATATATCCGCTGTTCGCGGCTTGTCAAGTCCAATCCTTACGGTTTTGCAACCGGCTTCGCGTCAGCCTTTGCTACTGGTTTTGCAACCGGCTTCGCGTCAGCCTTCGCCGTAGGTTTTGCTTCCGCCTTTTCCTCGGCCTTTGCTTCCGCTTTCACCTCTGCCTTTGCTGCGGGTTTTGCTTCTGCCTTCACATCAGCCTTTGCCGCGGCCTTTGTCTCCGCCTTCGGCTCTGCTTTGGCAGCGCGCTTTTTGTGCGCCACCTCAGGCTTGATCTTCGCAAGCTTGGTCAGCTTATCCATGTTGCCTTCTACTTTTAACAAGCCCTGATCAATTGCCTCTCTGAATGTGAGTACACCCTTGGCAATATCTACAATCGTTGCGGAGGAAGCAGTCAACAGTCCATCTCTGTCGTAATAATCGTAAGGCTCTACACAAACTGCCCGACCGGCCACTTCAATGTAGAGTGCGCCCGCTCCTTCTCCCGTAACATTCACCTGCACAGCGATATGCTCGTATATCTCTCTGGCATCGGCATTCTCATATGCGTCTCTGACGTAATGAACAACCTCTTCGTATGTCATGCTTTACACCTCCCTCTCCTCGATCTTCAGAACATCTTTCCTATCCTGTATATTACATCCTATATGCGCATGTATATATAAGATAGTATACTCGAAATTTTCTAAAATTGCAACTATTCCGAAAATTTATCGACATCCTTTTCACCACCTTTTCTTATATCATACTTCTCGAAAAAAAGCAAGTATTTATGGATTTCCTTGCAATTCCGCACCGCAGGAGTATAATGGAATTATCATGGAGGATTGTGCTATGCATTCTAAGACCAAGGGAAAAATCGGGCAAAAACTGCGGATCATCAACATTGTTCCGCTTTTGATATTCGGCTTTATCTCTGTCATGCTCTGCTATTACTATTTTACCAAAACGATGCAGACGGAGATCAAAAATGAACTGCGCTATGTGGCATACAGCGTGCAGGAGCTCTTGGATGCTACCTATCCCGGGGACTATGAGCTGCACGGGGAAAACACCTACCAGCTGTACAAGGGCGAAAACGACATCACCTACGCATACGATTTTGTGGATCATTTTAAGCAAAACACCGGTCTTGACGTCACTCTGTTCTACCAGGACACGCGAATTCTATCCACGCTCTACGACACCTCTACCGGGAACCGCGCAGTGGGAACCGCGGCGCCGCAGCTTGTCCAGGAGCAGGTATTGCAGAAAGGGGACTCGACCTTTTACACCGGCGTTCTGGTGAATAACGCCAAGTTCTTTGCTTTTTACACGCCGCTGCGCAACGCGGACGGCACCATTGTGGGGATTCTGTTCGTCGGAAAACCCAACGCCGATGTGGATGCGGCGGTACAGCGCTCCCTGTATCCGTTCATTCTCATCACTGCATTGTTTATCATTGTCATATCGATCTTTATCCTGCTTTACACGAATCGGCTCGCCGGTTCCCTGATGCATATCCGCAATTTCCTGGCGGACATCTCCAAGGGAAACCTGACCGCCGAGCTGGAGCAGGAAGTCACGGTTCGTCATGACGAGTTTGGCGATATCGGTCGTTCCGCTGTATCCATGCAGAGTTCTCTGCGCGCCATGATCGAGCAGGATCCGCTGACGGGACTGGCCAACCGCCGTGCCGCGGATCGCAGGCTCAAACAGATCGTGCGCAAGTACGAGGAGGAAGGGATTCCCTTCTGCATTGCCATCGGAGATATCGATTTCTTCAAGAAGGTCAACGATACGTACGGCCATGACGCCGGCGATCTGATCCTGAAAAATGTCTCCGATAAGCTTCGCGAGCACATGCGCTCCTACGGCTTTGCAGCGCGATGGGGCGGCGAGGAGTTTTTGCTGGTATTCGATCACTCGAAGGTCAGTGAAGCCCACGTGATTCTGGAGAAGCTCATGAAGTCCGTGCGCGCGCTGGACAGCTATTACGGAGAACAGTTGATCAAGGTGACCATGACCATCGGTCTGACCGCCGGTGACACCACGGATACAGACGCCCTGATCAATCGTGCCGACGAGAATCTCTATGACGGTAAAATGCAGGGACGTAACCGGATTATATGGCAGGAGCCTTCCATTCCGGAGGAGATTATCCTGGACGAGTCGGAGATCGGCGATCTGATCCCCGAGAAGCCGCGCGACAATTGAGCAATCTTTTCAATCACCTATCAAATAACACAAAAACCACCACAAAAAGAGAGGAAAAAAATGGACAGACAAAATCTTACCCTACTGACAGACCTGTACGAACTGACCATGATGCAGGGATATTTCCGCCACAAGGATCGGAACGAGACGGTGATCTTTGACGCGTTCTACCGCAACAATCCCTGTGACGGTGGCTACTCCATCAGCGCCGGTCTGGAGCAACTGATCCAGTACATCAAGGAGCTGCATTTTGACAGGGAAGACATCGATTATCTGGGATCCCTCGGCATCTTTGACAAGGACTTCTTGGATTACCTGAGCGAATTCCGCTTTACCGGCGATATCTATGCGATTCCGGAGGGCACCGTGATGTTCCCCAGAGAGCCCATGGTAAAGGTGATCGCACCCATCATGCAGGCGCAGCTGGTAGAGACTGCCATCTTGAACATTATCAATCATCAGAGTCTGATCGCCACCAAGGCGGCCAGAGTCTGCTATGCGGCACGCGGAGACGGCATCATGGAGTTCGGTCTGCGCCGCGCACAGGGGCCGGATGCCGGTACCTACGGCGCGCGGGCAGCTGTCATCGGCGGCTGCACCGGCACCAGCAATGTGCTGGCCGGACAGCTTTTCGACATCCCTGTCAAGGGAACCCATGCCCACAGCTGGATCATGAGCTTTCCGGACGAATACACCGCTTTCAAGACCTATGCGGATATGTACCCTTCGGCCTGCATTTTGCTCGTGGACACGTATAACACATTAAAGTCCGGCGTACCCAATGCAATCCGCGTGTTCACCGAGATGCGCGAAGCAGGTATTCCGCTCACGTTCTATGGTATCCGCTTAGACAGCGGCGACCTGGCTTATCTGTCCAAGAAAGCCCGCAAAATGCTGGATGCCGCAGGCTTCCCGGATGCGGTGATCTCCGCATCCAACGATCTGGATGAATTTTTGATCGACAGCCTGAAGGTGCAAGGTGCCGCGATCACCTCCTGGGGCGTAGGTACCAACCTGATCACCGCCAAGGACAATCCTTCCTTCGGCGGCGTCTACAAACTGGCTGCCATTCAGGGCGAAGACGGCACGTTCATCCCCAAGATCAAGCTGTCCGAGAATACAGAAAAAGTGACCAATCCCGGCAACAAAATGATCTACCGCATTTACGAGAAAGAAAACGGCAAGATCAAGGCCGATCTGATCTGTCTGGTAGACGAGGTCTACAACGAGGCCGATGATCTTTTGCTCTTCGACCCCATAGAGCCCTGGAAGAAAACCAAACTCAAGGGCGGCACCTACACTCTGCGTCCGATTATGGAACAGATTTTCCGCAACGGAGAGTGTGTCTACACCTCGCCGAAGGTGATGGATATCCGCGCGTACTGCCAGAAAGAGCTGGATACGCTGTGGGATGAGACCAAGCGTCTGGTGAATCCCCACAAGGTATACGTGGATCTCTCGCAGAAGCTCTACGATGTGAAGCTGTCCCTGCTGGATCAGATGAGCGAAAAATAAGGGCTACTGCTCCATCTGTCTGCCCAGAAATCCCGCTGCGGAGAGAATCAGTTTCTGCTCCACCTCGCCCATTCTGCTGCGGTTGTCATTGTCCAGCAGTACCACACTGCCGATGATGTCTCCCGCGCAGATAATCGGCGCGATGGCCTGATGCTGGTAGTCATTTTCACCGTCCTCGCAGACCGGGATAAAGTTGCGGTCTCCACGGGCAGCCAACACGGTTTCCCGCTTGTTGACCCGCTCTTCGAGCTGTCTGCTCACAGATTTATTGACCAATTGCTTGTATCCGCCGGCTGCGGCGATGAACTGATCCCGATCCGCGATCACCGCCGCATGTCCGGACACCTGTGCCAGACTTTCCGCATACTGTCTCGCAAACGTGGTCATCTCCCCGATCGGGGAATATTTTTTCAGGATGATCTGCCCCTCCCGATCTGTATAAATTTCGAGGGGATCGGATTCTCTGATGTGGAGCGTGCGCCTGATTTCCTTGGGGATCACGATCCTCCCCAGATCGTCTATTCTTCTGACAATGCCTGTTGCTTTCATGTGTTTCCTCCATTATTTCCATTTGGTTTTCATTGATCTGCATGTTGTGCCTGACCGGTAATCTATCGGCCGCAGTGTTATTATGTGGAAACTTTGCAAATATTATTTACCGGAATGGAAAAGAATATGATATACTGTATTGCATACGAGGAGTTACAGCGATGAAATCAAAAACAAACAAAGCCTTCGGGTTCCGGACCATATTGCCTTATCTGCTCTTTTTGCTGGGCGGTCTTCTGCGTTTCCTCTATCTGGGAAGCATGCCGGCGGGGATGCACCAGGACGAGAGTTTCGTAGCGTGGAACGCTTATGCGATTTTTCATGAACATATGGATTCAGCTGGACATCTGTGGCCGGTCTACATGGCCGACTGGGGAGACGGGCACAGCGCCCTCTATGTCTGGCTGACCCTGCCCTTTGTCGCATTGGGCGGCGGACATGTAAGCGCCCTTCTCGCAAGACTGCCCCAGGCCATTATGGCCACCCTGACGCTGCCCGCAGTATACGGCATTGTACGGCGCACAATCGATGAAAAAGCGGCGCTGTGGAGCATGTTTCTGCTGGCCATCTGTCCGTGGCATATCATGATGTCCCGCTGGGGGCTCGATGCGAATCTCGCGCCGGCCTTTTTGATGTTTGGACTCTATCTCTTCCTGCGCGCGCTGGAAGCGTCGGAGGCAGAGAAATCGAAAAAACAGGCGACTGGTTTTTGGTTGCTCACCGCTTTCCTGTATGGCCTGAGTCTCTACGCCTATGCGGTGATCTGGCCGATTGTGCCGGTGCTTTTGCTGCTGCAGACGGCGTATGCGGTGTATCATAAAAAACTGCGGTTTCGTCCCGTATATCTGGCCGCCGTCGGGCTGTTGTTTATCATGGCGCTGCCGCTGCTGCTGTTCCTTCTGGTCAACGCGCAGGTGATCCCCGAGATCCGTCTGCCGTTTATGACGATTCCGTCCATGAGCGGGTATCGCGGCGGCGAGGTGGCGTTCACGCCGGAACGTATGTACCGCAATCTGCGCACGGCGCTTTCGCTTCTGTGGCACCAGAATACCGGCGCACCGTATGATATTCTGCTCCCCTGGGGGCTGTTCTACGATATCGGGCGAGTGTTCCTTGTGATCGGCGCCTGCTGCCTCTCCTTCCGGACAGTGCAGGGGCTCCTCCGGCGGGAATACCGGCCGGAGAGCTTTCTGTTCATCCAATTGGTGGGCGGTGGTCTGGAATGTCTGTTGGTGACCGCTGTTTTACACCAGATCAACGCACTCTATATTCCGCTTGTACTGTGCGAGGCCTACGGCGTCTATTGCTGTCTGCTGCTCGTGCGCAGATACCACATCCGGATCGCCCAGGCGGCAGGAGGGCTGGTTGCGGCAGTCTATCTGGTCTGTCTCATTCTGTTCCAGCGGGATTATTATACAGATTATAAAGAAATCGCCGATGCCTACTTTGGCGCCGGTCTGAAAGAATGTGTCGCTTATGCCCAGGAGATGTGTTCTGCGAATGATCTGCACACCATCACTGTAGAAAAAGGAGCGCAGTGGCCCAGGCTGCTGTTGTACCTGGAGACACTGCCCTCCGAATATTTGCGTTCTGTGGTGTACGATGAACCGCCTGCGCCGGCAAGCTTTCGCTCCGGCGACCTGCTCATCCGCACCCGCATTGACAATGATCAGCTGGATCCGCAAAGCGTCTATATCCTATACTATATCGACACGGAACGTTTCCAGGCGGATTATACGCTCGTGCAATTCTGCGACTGGTATGTGGCCGTTCCTCGGATGTAGCGCCGAGGTTCACGGTCATCGCGCGCCTGCACACTGACTTCATGTCCACAGGATTCCCACCTGATGTCTTAGTATTGGTTCGCGTACTGGGAAAATGCCGCCAGGAAGCCGGCACCACCCAGCAAAGTGACAATCGCCAGGAGAATCGCAACGATCAACAGGATGCACAGATACGATCTGGTCCAGTTCTTCAGGTTGATATTTTTCGTGCCGCCAAAGGCAAACACCAAAAGCAGGATAATGCCGATGCAGGGAATGGAGAACAGCAGCTGATATCCCACGTATCCCCACGGGCTGATCGGACGATATTCCTCCGGGATGGCCGGCTGTCCCATGTTGTTATAATTCTGGTAATTGTTCGGCTGATAATTGTTCGGCTGGTAATTGCCTCCCTGATAAGGATCCGGCTGATAATTGTTGACTTGATTGTTTTGCATCTGATTGTTGTCCATGTTCGTTCTCCTTCGGTTTTCTTCTGTCTTTCTCAAGTGCTCAATTCGTGTTCTCAATGATTGTATTGCGTGTCTGTCTCATCGCAATTTCGAGTACATCTTATCATATATCCCGCACGCTGTAAAGTGTCTTTGTACAAGATCTGCCGCTGACAACAGAGGTGCCGCCGGCACAAGATCCGTCGGCAGCGTCCCGTGAAGAACGCGATAAACAAAATAGACAATCGTGATCCCCGCGATGCACGCCGCAGGCGCCAACAGCCGTCCTTTGTCCCTCTGCAGGACATACCGCAGTACAAACGCATAGATAAGATATGGTCCCCAGAGGCAGATCGTCGCATTGAGGCGCAGCGCTTCGCGCAGATGCAACGTACAAACGCAAAGCCCGGCTCTGGTGAGACCACAGGCCGGGCATGGTAAATGCGTCAGGATCGCCCAGGGACACACTGTTTGAAAGAGCATCTGCGCTGCCACACCATACAGAAGCAACAGCGCAAGCGGCAATCTGTTCCGCCGGATGTCTTCCCATAACCGTATACCGATGTCTCTGAGCAAAATCACTGCTTTATTCATATTGTTTTAGTTCAAAATCTTGACATTGATGGTAAACTGCGGTCCGGTGGTGTTCTGGATCTGACCGACCACCTTCACTTCCAGCTTCACCGCGTAGGTGGTGTTCGCCTTGAGCAGATCCGGACGTACCAATGTCAGCTTCGCCTTCTGCGTCTCCGGATCAAAGGTGACCACAAACGCATTCTTCACATCGGAAGCGTTGCTGCTTGCAAGAATCACGCCGGAGATCTCTGCCGTCTCCTCGGTGGTCTTGCTGATCTTGATCTCCTGTGAACGTCTCGGATTGTTGATATCCACGCCCGCGTACATCGTCGCGCTGGATACATCCGTCTTGATCTTCGGCAGCACCTGTGTCGGCTTAATGGTCAGCACAGAGCTCCAAACCGCATTACTCTCACTCATATCCTTCGGCACAATACCGATCTTGATCTTGTAGGTCTTCTTTGCGTCCAGTGACTGAGCAGAATCCGCTGCGATCTCCACACCAGTGATGTAACCGTTGTCATTTCTCTTGTAATCTACCACGACAAAATTCTCTAAACCATCTTCGTAAGGCTTATTCAAATTGTTGGTGGTATCCAGCTCCTGTACAATCACATCGTCCGCATCTGTCGTGCACACTGCCGTATTCTTCGGCGTCAAGGTGTATACAATAGTGGAACCGCTGTTGCCGATCTTGATCGCGCCGGTCGCTTTCACAGCCAGCGTACCGACTTTGTTGATCACCTTCACCGTGAGGTTGAACGGCTGAATCTCCACTGCTCTGCCGTCCACATCCACTGCGAGGCCGGAAATCTTGTACTTGTAGCTTGCCGCCTTATATACGGCCTCTTTCTGGCTCACACCGATCTCCGTTTTGTCCTCTGCAAAATCGAAGTCAAAATAGCCTGCGAACTGTGCCGCCGCTGCATTCGCACCCTCAATGCGCACATTGTCAGAATTGATTTTGATCTCTTCACTAACGGGCAGATTCTTGATCGTGTAGGTGGTCATCGCAAGCTCACCGCCTACATACTTATTGTTCAGGGTCACACTTGCAGGCTTGGCGGTTGCTGTCAGCTTCGTGTTGATCACCTTCACCGTGATCGCAATCGGCTTCACAGTCACCGGCGCAACGCTGTCACTCGCAAAACGTACGATCGGCGTCACGGTAAATTTGTAGCTGCCCGGTGCAACTTCCTGATCTGCCTTTGCGCTCAGCACACCGTCCGCATAGGAGATGGAAATCTTCGCCGCCTCCGCGGACTGTGTTAGCTTTCCGCTGAAGGAAACCTGTGCGATGCTGTCGATCGTCACATCTGCCTGATTCACGGTCAGCACTGTGGTACCCACTCTGCCTACACAGAGATTGTTCAGTGTAATTGTGGTCGGCTTCGCCTTTACAGTCGGTGTCTTCGGCGTCACACTCAGTGCAAATGTGAACTTCATGGGCTCACTCCAGGTGTCCATCTCCACATTGATGACCGCCTTGCCCTTCTGTACCTGCTTTACCTGCAGCGTGATCTCATCGCTCTCTCTTGCAGCTGCGGTATCCAGGGTGTCGAACAGACCGCTTACCGCGCCCTTGGCATCCTCGTCAAAGCTGAGGCTGTTTAAGTTGGCCAGAGACAACGGTTTCTTGGTCTTTTTATCCAAAAGCTGTACAGTAAACGCATATCCCTTACTGTAGCTGTTGACCGTCAATTTGGTCTTGGAAAGCACATACGCGGGCTTCTTGTTCTGGGTCGGAACCGTGATCTTCGCGTAGCAGGGCTCATATCCCTCATAAGTGATCTTCAGATAACCGCTTGTCACAGGTTTGCCTGCCGAATCATACTTCAGATCATTCTCTGTTCTGGTGATCACACCCTCACTGGTGATCGTAAAGTTGTTGGCAAACGAGTCAACCTTCTCGGAACCTGCCTTGTTGTAGTTGGCCGTGGAAACCAGCTCGTAGCTGACCACATTCAGATCTGTCAGGCTCTGTTTTACCGTGACTTCACCCTTGTCTTCGGTAGCCGCATTGCCGCGGAAGAACAGATTGATCTTTCCGCTGGTGGATACCTTCGGGCTTAAGGACTTCGCCGTCAATACCAGAGACTTGATCGGTGTCAGGAAATAATCCGCCCCGTCGAGGGTTCCCTCGGGATCCAGATAATCGCCCTGAATATACATATTGCTGTAGGAGAGATTACCGTTCTTGTCCTTCACGGCACTCTTACCCTCTGCGGTCATATCCATGTAATACTTTTCATCAATGTTCTTGATGGTCACATAGCCAGCCGCTTCCGTCTCCTCATACTCTGTGATGGAGCCGTTCTTAACCGCCTGTACCACCTGCAGGCTCTCAGGGTTGACATCGTAGCCGTATACAGACAACAGTTCAAACTCTGTACCCGTCACACACTGGGTGTTCACAGTGAGCTTGCTCTGCACCAGTCTGGGTGTCACATCGATGACACGGACGATAAAGCTCTCCTCATAGTAGACAACCTTTTTCTTATCCGTGAGACCGTTTGTTACAGATACTGTGACAGCCGTCTCACCGACCACACCCTTCTTCACGGTGATCGTATTGTTATTGTTGTTGGCCGTTTCCTTGGCAGCCTCCAACAGATCCTCATTGTTGATCTTCCAAGTGGTGGGCAGCATCAAATTGGTGGAGTTGTTGCCGGATGTGATCCGCACATCGACATCAAACGTCTTCTCTCCCTTTGCCACATTCCCCTTGGTATAGGTGATGATCGTATACTTCTTGCCGGCGATGGTCTCCGTGGTAAGCTTCGCTTTCTTCAGGCCGGAATAGGTCAACTCAAAGTGATCCGCATCAGCCTCCTCTTCCACCGTCACCTTAAAGGTAACCTTTTTCTCCGAATCGGACTTCATGGTCGCGGTAATCGTCGCGGTACCCACGCCTCTTGCGTAGATCACGCCCTTGGAAGTAACCGTCGCCACATTCGTCTTGTTGCTGGAATAGTCAAACAGCCAGCTGCCGGGATTGTACGAGGAGCCCTTGCTGCTGGTAACCACCAGCTGACAGGAATGTCCCACCTTGTCCAGGGTCAGCACTTTCTTGCTGGAATTCCAGGTGTAGGTCACCTGCTCGTCCGTCTGCTCAAAGCCTGCGGACAACGTACCGTAGGACACGCTGGTCTTCTCAAAGTCCACATTGACCGTCACGTCCTCATCCGGCATCTCAAAGGTGAACACCTGTGTCGTAACCGTCGTAGTCGTCGTTCCGGAGGTCTCTGTGGTCGTCTTCTCCTCCTTCAGCGTCGTGATCGGGTTGTCATTATAGGTAAACGTGCTTGCCTTCAATCGATAACCGGTATTGGGCTTCACCGTCACCTCGATCGTCGTGCCGGCCTTCGCGCTCTTGGAGGACAGGCTCACCGATCCGTTGGAACCCTTGTCAACCGTAATGGAATGACTTGCAAACAGAGATTTGAAGGTATAGCCTCTCATGTCAGCATAGTCCTCTACAGTACCATCATAGCCCTTCATGGTCATGGTCTTAACCGGGAACGCATCCGTCGCGATCACGATGGTACTCTCTCCGGTGCTCGTATTGCCCTGCTGGTTGATGGTAACCTCTTCTAACGCCTTACATCCCGCAAACGCTCTGGATGCGATGCGGCTCACATTCTTCGGAATGGTAATCTTTTTCAATGCGGTACAATCCGCGAACGCCTCTCCCTCAATCGACGTACAGGTGGTGGTGAGCGTCACGGAGGTCAACGCTGTACACTCGGAAAACATACCGTACGGGATCTTGGTCATCGCATCCGGGAAGGTTACTTTGGTCAGGGATTTATTCTTCTCGAATACATTGTCTCCCCAGGTTACATTGCCGGCCCAGGTAGAACCTGCCAGCTTCAGCTCCGCGATGGCGCATCCGGAGAACGCGCCGTCCTTGATCGCGGTAAGCTTCGTGCTCCAGCCGATCACGTTCAGCTTCGAACAGCCCTTGAACGCATCCGCCTCCACGGTGGACACATTGGTCAGATTGACCGTGCTCAGCTCTGTACAACCCTTAAAGGCAGAAATATTCACTGTATCAACGCCCTCCGGAATGGTGATGGACGTCAGATTAGATCCTGAAAATGCCTCTTTGCCGATGGTCGTCAGCTGGCTGCCCGATGCAAACGAAATGGTCTGCAGCTTGGAATCCTTAAACGTTCCCTCGCCGATCACCTTCACCGCCGCAGGCAGATCCTTGATGCTCTTCACGCCGGAGCGCTCGAACGCCCCCGCCTCAATCTCAGCAAGTGCACATCCGTCGGGAATGGTCATGCCGACGATCTTGGTATTGCTGTTGAAAATACCCACCGGGATCTTGACCGTGCCCGCAGGCAGGCTTACCGTGATGTTGGATTTGAGCGTATCCGCACTCACGCCATCCTTCCACTTCAGTGTACCGTCCGCGGTCAGATCAAAATAGGCCGACTGGGTCTCCGCCAACTTACTGCCGAACAGATCACTGTCCGATACGTCGCTGCCGGACACATCGCCGCCGTCCTTCGTCGCCGCATCCGCAACGTCTCCGGATACATCCTCTTCCGCCGCAGTCGTCACGTCACCGGATACATCCGACACCGCTGCACCGGACACATCCCACGAAACGGCACCGACATCCTCCACATAGGCGGTCTGCTCCGGCACTGCTTCTGCCGCGCGCGTATCCAGTGTGAAACTTGCAGAATTCACTGTCAGCGCCACGCTCAGTATCATTGCCAGTACTCGTTTTGCTTTCAATTTTTACTCCTCCTTCTTGCTCTTTCCAGATCTTGGAAGCTTACACTATCTTATGCATTATCTTATGCATTCCAGATCATTCTACCATTTGCAGGCTTGAAAAGCAATGCGTCAGGGGCAAAAAAATCTTAAGATTCTCTATATTTTGTATTAAAAAAACTTTTATGCCTCAAGATATTCCATATAATCCTCCTCACTGGCGAACAGGATGTACCTGCCTGCCACATACCCCATATAGCCGTTCGCTGTCACATATCCCTTCATACCGTTTGCCTCCTTTTCCCTGCATGTGTACTGTTTCTGGAAAAAGAATAGCAAACGATAAGTCCAATAATTCTACCTCAATAATTGTGACATTACTGTCAAAATCTGATTCGTCTCTGTGAGCAACAGCTCCGAATCCTTCTCCACTAGCCCTGTGCTCTTATATCTATACGTAAAATACGGATTCCCGTAGGCGGTGAAGGTCAGCGCTTTGCCCACCGTCTGCAGCACCGCAGGGATCCCCGCAGGATTGATACCGGCGTCCGGCTTGAACGTGAAAACGATCCGCTCGTTTTTCCCCTTGACCTCGGTCAGATACAGACTGTGCGCCGCCACCCGGATCAGCGCGATGGACAGCAGGTTTTCCACGGACTGTGGCACCTCGCCGAACCGATCCAGTAGCTCATCCCGCATATCGTCCCGCTCCTTCTCGTTCTCAATGCCGGCGATGCGCTTGTAGATATCTAGCTTCTGTACCTCATTTACAATGTATTCCGGCGGGATGAACGCATCCACGTCCAGATCGATCAGCGTGGCAAATCCGTCCTCCGATGCATCCAGCCGATCGCCCTTCACTTTCTGCACGGCCTCGTTGAGCATCTTACAGTACAGATCGTAGCCCACCGCCTCCATGTGCCCGTGCTGGCGCATCCCTAAGAGATTGCCGGCGCCGCGGATCTCCAGATCCCGCATGGCGATCTTAAACCCGCTGCCCAGATCCGTAAACTCCCGTATCGCCTCCAGGCGCTTCTCCGCCACCTCTTTCAAGACTTTGTCCCGCTTATACATCAAGAAAGCATAGGCCGTCCGGTTGGAGCGCCCCACACGTCCGCGCAGCTGGTAGAGCTGCGCAAGCCCCATATCATCGGAGTCGTGAATGATGATCGTGTTGACGTTCGGGATATCCAGACCGGTCTCGATGATCGTCGTCGTCACCAGCACATCAATGTCTCCGTTGACAAAATCGTACATGATGCGCTCCAGCTCCTGCTCCTTCATTTGGCCGTGGGCAAACGCCACCACCGCATCCGGCACAAGAGCCGACACGCGTGTCGTTATGTCCGCAATGTTATTCACACGATTATAGACATAATACACCTGCCCGTCTCTGGCCAGCTCTCTGGAGATGGCCTCCCGCACCAGTTCTTCATTGTATTCGCAGACAAAGGTCTGGATCGGCAGCCGCTCCTCGGGCGCTTCCTCCAGCACACTCATGTCCCGGATCCCGATCAGACTCATATGCAGCGTGCGGGGAATAGGCGTCGCCGTGAGGGTCAGGACATCCACATTTTCCTTCAGCTTTTTGATCTTCTCCTTGTGGGCCACGCCGAAGCGCTGCTCCTCGTCCACAATCAAAAGCCCCAGATCCTTGAACTGCACATCCGCCGACAACACCCGATGGGTGCCGATCACAATGTCCACCAGTCCCTTCTTCAGATCCTCCACGGTCTTTTTCTGCTCCGCGGTCGTGCGGAAACGGCTAAGCAAGTCCACACGCACCGGAAAGTCCTTCATGCGCTGGACAAACGTGTTGTAGTGCTGCCCCGCGAGAATGGTGGTCGGCGCCAGATACACCACCTGTCTGCCCTCCTGCACCGCCTTAAACGCCGCCCGAATGGCGATCTCCGTCTTGCCGTAGCCCACATCTCCGCAGATCAGACGATCCATGATCTTGCTGCTCTCCATGTCCGCCTTGGTGTCCGCGATCGCCGTAAGCTGGTCCTCCGTCTCCTCAAAAGGAAACATCTCCTCAAATTCCTTCTGCCAGACCGTGTCCTGCCCATAAGGGTATCCTTCCGCCTGCTGCCTTCTGGCGTAGAGCTCCACCAGATCCCTGGCTACCTCCGTCACTGCGGAGCGCACCTTCGTCTTGGTGTGCTCCCACTCCTTGCTCCCGAGCTTATTTAACTTCGGCCGCTTTGCATCCGCGGAAGCATACTTCTGGATCACATCCAGACCCGTGGCCAGCACATAGAGATTGCCGCCATCCCGATACTCGATCTTGATGTAGTCCTTCACCACATGCTCCATCTCGACCTTCTCAATGCCCCGATAGATGCCCAGACCATGGGATTCATGCACGACATAATCGCCCACCTTCAGCTCATTGAAATCATTGATTTTCTGGCCTTGATACTGCTTTTTCCGCTTTTTTTTCTTTTTCTCCGCACCGAAAATATCCGTCTCGGAGAGCACCACATATTTCAGAAGCGGATACTCAAACCCTCTGCCCACATGCCCATAGCAGGTGAGCACCTCCCCCGACAGCACCTCCCGCATGGGATCCTCTGTGTAGACCGCCGTCAGGTCATGCTCCCGCAGATCCTCCGCAAGGCGCTTCGCCCTCGTCCGCGAACCGGACAAAAGCAGCACCCGATACCCCTTCTTGCGATAATTCGTCAGATCCCGCACCAGCGATTCAAAACTGTTGTTGTAGGGCGCAATATTTCTGACATTTATGTCGTATTTTGCATCCGATTTAAAATAATCCGCCTGCGTATTCAACGTAGAAAGCGTAACGACGCGTTCTCCGCGCATGCGCTCCATCACTGCCTCACCTCTGCACAGCAGATCCATCTGTCCCGGCAGGATATATCCCTTTAACACGCGCTGCTCCATACTCTCGCGAAATTCCAGCTCTACCGCCTCCGCCTGCTCCTTCACCCGTGCAGGCTCATCCACGAAAAACACCGGCTCCGCGTGCAGTTTGGTCAAAAGTTCCGGCAGCGTGAGCGTCTCTTCGTAAAAATAGCGGATATAACTCTCCAGATTCACCTGACTGCGCAGCTGGGTCAGCTGCTCCTCCAGCTCCTTCACCTGCGTGGCGATCCGGTGCGCCTCCTCCGGCTGATGCTTGTCCCGAAACGCCTTCTCGCACGTCGCCGCCTCCCGCTTCAGACGCACAAGTCCCTCCGCAATTCTATCCTCCGACAACACAAACTCTGTCGCCGGATAGATGCTGATACTTTCCAGCTTCTCAATCGAGCGCTGGCTCAACACATCAAAACTGCGGATCGAATCCACCTCATCCCCCCACAGCTCGATCCGGTAAGGATTCTCCTCCGTCAGCTCAAACACATCCACAATGCCGCCCCGCACAGAGAACTGCCCCGGCGACTCCACCTGATAACAATGCGCATACCCCATGTCCACCAGCTTCTGTGCCAACCGTGTCTCATCCAGAATCGCCCCTCGATTGATTTTTATGACAGAATCGTCATCTCCCCAGGGCACCTGCGGCGTCATGAGCGCCGCAAAGGTCGTGACCACCGTGAGCGGCTTGCGCTCCGCCAGACGTCTGAGCACCTTGATCCGTTCCCGCACCAGCTGATTGCCGTGAATGTCTGCCTGGAAAAAAATCAGATCCTTTGCCGGATACAATACGACATTTCTGTCATAAAATTTGTATTCTTCATAAATTTCCTTTGCCTTCAAGTCACTATAAGTGACGATGACCTTACATCGAAGGCCATCGCTGAGTCCGTAGATCATATGCAGCTTCTGGGAGTCCACACACCCGAACAACGCATAGGTGCCTTTCTTTTTCCGGATGTTATCCCGCAACAGATCATATTCCGCCAATTCCCTAAGCGGCGCAAGCAATGCCTGCATATCATACCTCCTTCTTCGTGTTGAACCGGTTCATCGCGCCGTCCGCATCGCCGGCGACCATCATCCGGATCGCCTCCACCGCGCGCGCGCAGGCCTCATCCTCCGCCTTGCGCTCCTCGGCCGAAAAATGCCCCAACACATAGTCCGCCAGATCCCAGCCCTTCGGTTTCTCGCCGACGCCCATTTTCACCCGCGCGAAGCCGTCGTGCCCCAGATGCCCGATGATACTCTTCAGACCGTTATGCCCGCCGGCGCTGCCCTTCTTGCGCACACGAATCTGCCCCACATCCAGGCTGATATCGTCAGAGATCACAATCAGCTCCGTGCGC
Organism: Lachnospiraceae bacterium; assembly: GCA_017480445.1. Classification (GTDB taxonomy): domain Bacteria; phylum Bacillota; class Clostridia; order Lachnospirales; family Lachnospiraceae; genus Acetatifactor. The sequence goes on along the minus strand of JAFVAO010000073.1, from coordinate 16,799 downwards.
TCGTCCACCTTATAATAGTCCACCAGCTCCCGCACACTCTCGCCGCTCAAATTCATATACGTGACCGGCTTGGCCAGCACACATTTTACCCCTGCCACAACGCCCTTGCCGATCACCGCCTTGTGCTTGCGCTCCAGCACACTGATCTGCGCCTCGTCCGCTAATCTATCTATGACGTCATAACCGATATTATGACGCGTATTCACATATTCTCTGCCGGGATTCCCCAGGCCTACAATAATATACATATGTTTGTTCTCCTAAAGTTTGCTGTCATTACAGATAGTCATAGATCATGCCGGATCATATCTGCATTGTATGTTTTATATATGCTCATGTCAATTATCGTGAATGATACAATAAAACAAGTTCAAAAAAACCTTTCCCTTCGTTTTTGAATCTGCCCCTGTCACCGGAAATTATCTGTGTTTCAGCCAGCTTTTTAGCTTCTAAAAGTGAGCCCGACTCAATATAAGACAAACAGCGCAAAATATTCACATCTATTTTTACATTATTCGAAAAAATATATTGTGTCACATCATTTTTTTCAAGAAAAGTGGTTATTTCTCCATCTACTTTTTTAAAAAAATTCTTTGCAATCATATCCACATTTTCTGATAATTCCACTTTTCCGTCAGCAATCAAAGCAGCCGGGGCTGCGAATGCACCAGTTATGCGTAAGGAATAACTTTCATTTATGTTTTCTTCCATCCTCATAATCCGCCAAAAAATATTGTCATAAGATTCCTTTTTTATATTAATTCTATAAATCAAATACTCAGAATCCACAACAACGAAATCAACAAATACAATGTTTCCGTTTTCTGTCTTATATATGGTGTTTTGTATTTTCTTATACCCAACTTTGGACGCAATTTGCTTGATTAATAGAATACATTCCTTTTGCAGTTGTTTATCAATTTTCATCATGTTACCCCCGATCATCCATGTAGTGCGCGGCCAGCAATACTAAGCCCAAATATAGTTATACAAAGTGGGAAAATAAAGGTTCTGATCCAATATGCATCGTATTCGAATTCCATACATTTTCCTTTCATCACCATTGCATTAAATGTATTGGTACGCCATATCATCCGCACTGCCCATGCCGGCGAACCTATACACATAAGGCTATGGGAACGTCGGTGCACACCCCTAAAGCTTGTTTTGGACAGCTATCCCGTCAGGGAATTTACATAATATCAGTCCAAAAAGGTATATACTCTACATCCTTAAAATATATTTCATCACATTTCTTTTCTCCAAACTCCCGCATAAAATAATCTTCCAAATGAATGCCATAGTATATAACATCCCAATCACATACAGAAATAACCGGTGGATCATCCGACAAATTCATTGGTATATATCTATGGCTGAAAATAGGAATCAAACGTGGTGCTTCCTTTAAGCGTTTAAACACTTCTGCTTTAAATTCTTCTCTATCATCCGGTTCACTTCCCCATTCATCGCACCAATATACTTGATCCGGCTCTTTTCCAATGGAAATACGAGGCAACGCTATAGCATTTCTAATTTCACTGACATTTTCCTCCGTAACATCTCTCCAATTATAAAATCCTTTTGAGATAGGGAGTGCTGTCATTAGAAAATTTTTTAAACTACTCGGCAATTTGATATCATATACTTTTTCTGTTTGTTCTACTTCCGCGTCCGTAAGTCCTTGTTCAAATTGTATGTTCTTTGTTTTCAAAAATTCTATTGTCTGCTTATACAAAAAAGTCACCCCTGTTCTATGATTCAATCTGTTTATTTGGTCAGTAATAATCCACCTATTTCAAAAGTACAGCATTTTCTTCGTTACCAAATTGTACCGCATAATCATACGCAGTCATCCCATTGTCCGGATTCACTATTGTCTTATCTGCACCATAATCCAGAAGCAGCTGCACCATCTCGGGCGAGGCATCTCTTGCTGCTGCCATTAACATTGTAAGCCCTGTAACAGAAGCATTGACATCGCAATAACGATTGTCTAACAAGTACTGTGTGATCTGTATCCGGTCGTAAGTGACGCACCGATAAAGCACATCATCCCAAACTACACTATCATGATCGCAATTCTCTAATGCATAGAGAAATGCCTTATATACATTCTCCTCTTCACCATCTGTTTGATCATGCCTAATAACGATATCCTCCAACACCGATCCATAAGTTACCTGATAATTCAGATCCGCTCCATTCGCAATTAAATATTTCGATGTTTCATACCAATTATCTGCTTTACACTCGTATGTCACAGAAAGTGCCGTATGCAATGGCGTTTGGAGGTTCACATCCGCGCCGGCATCTATTAAACACTGAATGACCTGCGGGTGATTGTATCTGCAAGCAGTAATCAGCGGATATTCTCCAGGAATCCCTTGACATACGGTAATAACAAGCCTTTCCGGAACACTTTGTGAGTAGGTGTTCACGCACCTCGGCATAATCTCAACTATTTTTTCGACTGTGGCTATATCATTGTTTTCTATTGCATGAATCAGCTTCTTGGTTGGCCAATGCATTAAATCCATGACCAAACAACATAGGATCACCACACCGCATATTGCCAAAAATGTCTTTACAACTTTCATTTAAGTTCCTTTCTCAAATCACATAACAAAACAAATTTCTTTTGCAACTATATGTAATTCATCTTCCGAAAACATTTGAAACAACATATATATGGAATCCGAATTGTGCTCTCTATCAGCAGGGAAACACTTTCCTAGAGGCGAAAAATCTTCTTCTATCGTTGCGGATAATATTACATTCCTTTCTCCATATGCCGTTCCACTGATTGATATTAAAACATCTACACCTGAAAAAATAACCCCAATATCTTTACCAGATATAGAACTCTTTATCATCAACTTTAATTCTTTTTTTATTCTGTCATAATGAGAATCCATTATAATTGCATCATGAAGGTTACTATTATAAATATATTCTTTTAAATCGGCTTCTTTGGCTTTATTGAATAATACCATGAATTGTCTCCTCGATTCTTTCACGCACACGCAATATATCCTCTTCCATTGTAGCACCTTTTTCAAATAAATCCATTCTTTCTTGCCCCTCACTCAGAACACAACATCTATAGTTATCACATCCCGCCGCAGCCAAATTGCGGGGCGTTCGCATTTTCCAGCCGCGGGGCTTACGCATCGTCGGCACTTAGGCGGGGTACTCTCCCGCCTTATGTGCCGCTACGATGCGCATGCAGCGAGAGCGTCCCGCGGCGGAACATGCGCACGACACGCAATGACCCTTTGCAGGGCTCACGCCATGCAATGACCCTTTGCGTGCGCACGTGAAAACTGCCGCACCTTCCCGATGCGGCAGCCCCTAAACTCTTATGAAATTTTCAGAAGGTCTCCGGTCAATCCGTCGTTTCCTGCTCGTCCGGCTCGTCCTTCACTTTGTCATACGCTTCCAAGATCACATTCTGAATATGCTCTCTCGTGGAAGAATTGATCGGGTGTGCGATGTCTCTGTACTCACCATCCGCCGTCTTCTTGCTGGGCATCGCGATGAACATTCCCTTTTCGCCCTCAATCACCTTGATATCATGTACCACAAACTCATCATCCAGTGTGATCGAAACAACTGCCCGCATCCTTCCTTCTTTGTTGATCTTACGAACACGTACATCTGTTATCTGCATACGTCCTTCCCCCTCTGCTTTAGCCACCTTGAGGCTTTCTATAAAACATACCTCTCGTTGTGCTCGACCACTATCTTAATATCATTCTCACCAACGAAGCGAGAACCGGCTTTGATCGTACCATGGCTTTCCACGATGCAGTTTTCAATGTATGTATTGTCGCCAATATACACATCATTTAAAATGATGGAATTCTTGATCACACAGTTATTGCCAATATAGCTTTGTTTGAACACAACGGAATTCTCTACTTCTCCATTGACGATACATCCACTGGAGATTAAGCTGTTCTTGATCTTCGCACCCACATTGTATTTTGCAGGCGGCAGATCACCCACCTTCGAGTAGATATCCGGATACTGTTTGAAGAAATAGTCTCTGACCTCAGCTTTCAGGAAGTCCATATTGGTTCCGTAGTAATCCTCGACAGATGCAATATTTCTCCAATAATCTTTCATTTTATAACCATAAATATGCTTGAGATCCTTGTAGCGGATCAGGATGTCCCGCACGAAATCGTAACGGTCTTCCTCAGCACATTTCTCGATCATATCGATCAGCAGTCTTCTTCGGATGACATAGATACCGCAGGAGATGGTGTTCGTCTTCGCCTTGATCGGCTTCTCCTCGAACTCTTCGATGCGGCACTCTTCGTTCATACGAACAGTTCCGAATCGCTCAATCTCCTGATCGGGCTCCATATCCCGACACACCACCGTGATATCCGCTTTCTTATCGATGTGATATTCCAGTACCTTTCTGAAATCCAGCTTGTACACACCGTCACCGGAGGAGATCACCACATAGGGCTCATGGCTGTTTTTCAGGAAATTCAGGTTCTGGTAGATCGCATCTGCTGTGCCGCGGTACCAGTTGCTGTTGTCCGAGGTCACCACCGGGGTGAACACATATAAGCCCCCCTGCTTACGTCCGAAATCCCACCATTTGGAAGAGTTCAAATGCTCATTCAGGCTGCGCGCATTGTACTGTGTGAACACAGCAACCTTCTGGATATGGGAATTGGACATATTGCTCAGGGTAAAATCGATGCTTCTGTAACTTCCCGCAACAGGCATAGCACAGATCGCACGCTTCTGGGACAATTCTTTCATTCTGTGGTTGTTACCACCTGCTAAAATAATTCCGATCGCTCTCACTGTTATTCACCTGCCTTAATCAAAGTTTTGCCGCTGGCAAGATGGGAGTCCGTATAATCCGACGCGTCTGTCACACCGAAGACCACGGAGTTCTTGCCCACAGTGATGCCACTGGGGATCACACTCTTTTCACCTACCGTTACGATGCCATGGTTGTAAATATGCGGAGCGGTCTCATTCTCTGCCTCTTCTCCGATACCCAGCTTGACATTATCCTGAATCGTTACCTCTTCCGCAACGATGGCCTTGTTCAGCTCACACTGGTCACCGATGGTCGTGCCGTTCATGATGATGGAATCTCTCACGACGGTACCCTTGCCGATGGTGACGCCGCATCCGATCACGGAATTATACACTTCGCCGTAGATATTGGTGCCTTCACCCACAATACTCTTCTCGATCACGCTGTCCGCGGAGAAATACTGCGGCGGCTGAATCTCGCTCTTCGTGTAGATCTTCCAGTACTCCTCGTACAGGTTGAACTCCGGCACGATATCGATCAGCTCCATATTCGCTTCCCAGTAGGAATTCAGCGTTCCGACATCCTTCCAGTAACCGGTAAACTCATATGCATACAAAGGCGAACCTTTGTCATGACAGTAAGGGATCACATGTTTACCAAAGTCCAGTGCCGGCTGGTCCGCCATAGCGATCAACGCCTCGCGCAGGGTCTTCCAGTTAAATATGTAAATACCCATGCTGGCCAGATTGCTTCTCGGATGCTCCGGCTTCTCCTCAAATTCAGTAATGCGCTTGTTCTCGTCGGCGATCATGATACCGAAACGGCTGGCCTCCTCCATGGGAACCGGCATTACGGCGATCGTCACGTCCGCACCGTTTTTCTTGTGGAAATCAAGCATTACCTCGTAATCCATCTTGTAAATATGGTCTCCGGATAAGATCAGCACGTAATCCGGATTAAAGCTCTCCATATATTCAAGATTCTGATAAATGGCATTTGCCGTACCTGTGTACCATTCACTGTTTGCACTTTTCTCGTAGGGCGGCAACACAGCAACGCCACCGATATTGCGATCCAGATCCCAGGGAATACCGATTCCGATATGTGTATTCAGTCGAAGCGGCTGATACTGCGTCAGCACACCCACTGTGTCTACACCGGAATTAATACAGTTGGAAAGAGGAAAGTCAATTATACGGTATTTTCCGCCGAATGCCACGGCGGGTTTTGCCACTTTCGATGTCAGGACACCCAGACGGCTGCCCTGTCCACCAGCCAATAGCATGGCTATCATCTCTTTCTTGATCATGTCATCACCTCTTCTAGCCCTCTCCATTTTTTATGGTGATTGCATTATATCACACTTTGCGCCGAAAGTGAATACAATTTACAAAAAATCTTTTGTATTTTCTCATTTTTATGGATATATTTCACATATTTTCGCATTTGATTTTTGAATCAATCGCACATTTTGACTATTTATGCATTTCATATACAATATTTTGTGGACAATTTACACATTTTCAATAAATATTTGTTTTTTCCCACAAATATGTATATAATGTAATAGGCGTATAGGAAAAACAAGCGGCTGCGAAGCAGACATTTGCTTTTTGAAAGGATTTATATTATGTATCAGATTGATTTTGCACATCCCTCCTCCATTTATTTTGTGGGCATCGGCGGCATCAGCATGAGCGGCCTCGCTGAAATCCTGGCGGACGCCGGTTTCCGCGTTGCAGGCTCGGACCGCGCGAAGAGCGATCTGACCGAGCATCTGGCTGGTAAGGGGATCCGCGTCCTCTACGGACAGCGCGCCGAGAATATCACCGCAGACATCGACTGTGTGGTATTTACCAGCGCCATCCGGGAAGACAATCCCGAGTACATCGCGACCATGGAGCAGGGGATTCCCCATCTGACCAGAGCCCAGCTTCTGGGACAGCTGATGAAGAATTACCGCAATTCCATCGCGATCAGCGGCACCCACGGCAAGACGACCACAACCTCTATGATCAGCGAGATTCTGCTGGAGGCCGGGACCGATCCGACGCTCTCCATCGGCGGGATCTACAAGCCCATCGGCGGCAACATCCGCGTGGGCGGCTCCGACTACTTTGTCACAGAGGCCTGCGAATACACCAACAGCTTTTTAAGCTCTTTTCCTACCATCGGCATTATTCTGAATATCGAGGAGGATCATCTGGACTTTTTCAAGGATCTGGCGGATATCCGCCGCTCCTTCCGTCAGTTTGCCCAGCTGCTCCCCGCGGACGGCTGTCTGATCATCAATGCGGACATTCCCGACCTGAAGGAGATCACGGAGGGCCTGTCCTGCCGTGTGATCACCTACTCGATCACCGATACCGCGGCCGATTACTATGCGTCGGATATCACGCACGATACGCTGGGCCATCCAAGCTTTACCGCCCACAGCTCTTTGATCGGAGTGAACCCGATCCGCGCGCTTGCCCTGCATGTGCCGGGCGACCACAACGTCGGGAACGCGCTGGCGGCGCTGGCACTGGCCGACTATCTCTCCATCGATCCGGCCGTGACCGGGCAGGCACTCTTGTCCTTCCCCGGAACGGACAGACGCTTCGAGTTCAAGGGACGCATCGGCGATATCACTATAATAGATGATTATGCACATCATCCCACAGAAATTACTGCAACTTTGAAAGCGGCGGCAAATTACCCCCACAAGACACTCTGGTGCGTGTTCCAGCCCCACACCTACAGCCGCACCAAGGCCTTTCTGGACGATTTTGCCAAGGCGCTCTGTCTGGCGGATAAAGTCGTGCTGGCCGACATCTACGCGGCGCGGGAGACCGACCGCCTGGGGATCAGCTCCGAGACACTGCTTGCCAAAATCCGGGCTGCAGGAGGCGAGGGTTACTACTTCCCCACTTTTGATGAGATTGAAAATTTTCTATTGGAAAATTGCACAAAGGGCGACCTGTTGATAACTATGGGCGCCGGAGACGTCCATAAAATCGGCGAAAATTTGTTGGGTTTATAATTTTCCACGATATCCACAGAAATGACAAATTTCGGAAAATTTGGTTTCTGTGGATATTCTTTTTATCCTTGTGGATATCCCGATCACGGCTTTTCTCCATCCATCTCGGCTCTTTGGATCGGATCGGGATTTTTTATCCACATTATCCACATTATCCACATTTTGCGTGTCGGAAAATGTCGATTTTTCTTTCGGAAATTTGCCTATTCCTTTTTCAAAATCCTTGTGCTATACTCTAAAATACTTTGATGAGGGAAGGTCCCAAGACTATGGCACGATTGACAATCTATAAAGACTCCAAGAATGTTACCCCGGTTTGCAACCGGTTTATCGATGAATATATGGAAGGCGCGAACGATATTCAGCTGAAGGTATACCTCTATCTGCTCCGCATGCTGGGTGCCAGTCGGGCTACCAGTGTGTCCGATCTGGCGGACAAGTTCAACCACACGGAGCGCGAGATCATCCGCGCCCTGAAATATTGGGAGAAGCATAAGCTGCTGACGCTGGATTACGATGAGAGCGGCATCCCCGTGGGGATCCATTTCCGCGATCTGGATGCGGAGGAGACGACTGCACGGCGCGCCGACACCTCCCGGTCACTCGCGATCTACATGGAGAACGACACCGCGTCCGTGACACCTGCGGTGGAGACGATCGCACCCATGGCATCCGTCACAGAACCGGTTCCATCCAGAACACCGGCTGCAGAGTTGATCACGCCTGTGACAGAGGCGCCTGAACCGATTGTACCCGTATTCAGCAAGCCCTCCTATTCCACCGAACAGCTTCGGGCGTTTAAACAGCGCGAGGAGACTGCGCAGCTGCTCTTTATCGCGGAATCCTACATCGGCAGACCGCTCACGCCCGCGGAAATGAAGTCCGTCCTGTTCTTCACGGATGTACTCCATTTCTCCGTGGATTTGATCGACTATCTGATCGCCTACTGTGTGGAGCGCGGCAAAAAAGACTTCAAATATATGGAACGCGTCGCCGTCAACTGGGCGGAGAACAAGGTATCTACGCCGGCACAGGCCAAGCGTTTTGCCAATAAATATGACAAAAAGGTCTATACGATTATGAACGCGCTGGGCAAGAACAGCATGCCTACCTTGAAGGAGGCCGAATACATTACCCGCTGGACCGGCGAGTATGGATTTGACATGGATGTCATAATGGAAGCCTGTGAGCGCACGGTGCTGGCCACAGACCGCCATCGGTTGGAGTACGCCGAGCGGATCCTGAGCAGCTGGCACAATGAAAATGTCCATCACAAGGCGGACATTCACAAGATTGACGAGCTGTATCATCGTCGGAAGGCATCTGCCAAGCAGTCCTCCGACAGCAATAAATTCAATCAGTTTTCGCAAAACAGCTATGATTTTAACGCTTTGGAGAAAGAGCTGCTGAGCAACTGACAGGCAAAAGGAGACCGCCATGGCACTGAGCAATCAGCAATATGAGTCCATTATGAAACGCTATGAGCAGACCCGCCTGGCCAACCGCCAGACATTGGAGGAACGGCAGCAGACGGTGTATGCACGGATTCCCGCCTACAGAGAGCTGGAACGCTCCGTGGGAAGCACCGCTCTCTCCCGCGCCCGCGCACTGCTGGACGGGGACGACTCGGCGATGACTGCCATGCACGATTTCGTGGAGGACATCCGGCGCCGCAAGGAGGCACTGCTCACAGAGGCCGGTTTCCCCGCGGATTATCTGGAACCCATTTACAACTGTTCCAAGTGCAGGGATACCGGCTACATAGATATTCCCGGGCAGGCAAAGCAGAAATGCAGCTGTCTGCGGGATCAGGAGATTGCCCTGCTGTATGAGCAGTCCAATATTCGGGAAATCATCTCCCGCGAGAATTTTTCCACATTATCCTACGATTATTACGAGGATGAGGATCTGGATCGGTTCCGCGGGGCAGTAAAAATATCCAGAGATTTTGTACAAAATTTTATACAAGACTATGCGAATCTGTTTTTTTATGGTACAGTAGGTACCGGAAAAAGTTTTCTTTCCGGCTGTATTGCCAATGAACTGCTCCATGCCGGCCACTCTGTACTGTATTTCGGCAGCAGCAGGTTGTTTGATCTGTTGGCCACGTATACCTTCGGCACAAAGGAGAAGGAAACTCTGTATAATTTCTACAACGATCTGTACAATTGCGACCTGTTGATCATAGACGATCTCGGTACGGAAATGACCAATTCCTTCGTTTCCACACAATTGTTTTCCTGCCTGAACGAGCGTCAGATCGGCCGCAAATCAACGATCATATCCACCAATCTGAATTTGGCGGAACTGCGTGATCGTTACTCCGACCGTGTTTTTTCCAGAGTGACCAGCAATTTTACACTCTGTAAGCTGACCGGACCGGACATCCGTATGAAACGCAAATTATCAAATGTACATATGAGTGAATAGAAAGTGAGGACATATTCATGCCAAATCGTGAAGAGAAGCGTAATCTGGAGACAATCCCCGTTGGTTCCCTGGGGATCATTGCCCTGAAAGGATGCACCCCTCTCGCAGAATCCGTAGACCAGTATCTGGTAAAATGGAGGGCCGAGCGCGAGAGCGAGCACAAGGAATCGCTTGCCTTTTCCGGTTATATGCGGGACAGCTACCTGTTGGACACCAAAGTTCCCCGATTCGGATCCGGTGAGGGAAAGGGAATGATCTTAGAGTCGGTGCGCGGTACCGATCTCTACCTGTTAGTGGATGTACTCAATTATTCCCAGACCTATTCGCTGTGCGGACATGAGAACCACATGTCGCCGGATGACCACTATCAGGATCTGAAGCGTGTGATCGCCGCCGTCGGCGGAAAGGCACGCCGGATTACCGTGATTATGCCATTCTTGTATGAGAGTCGCCAGCACAAGAGAACTGCCAGAGAATCTCTGGACTGTGCACTTGCGCTGCAGGAGCTGGTTGCCATGGGCGTGGACAACATCATCACCTTTGACGCGCATGACCCGCGGGTGCAGAACGCCATCCCGCTTCACGGCTTTGAGACGGTACAGCCGGCTTACCAGTTTATCAAAGGTCTGCTGCGTCATGTAAGTGATCTGCAAATCGATTCCGAACACATGATGGTCATCAGCCCGGATGAGGGCGGTATGAGCCGTGCAATCTACATTGCCAATGTGCTCGGGCTGGATATGGGTATGTTCTACAAGCGTCGCGACTACACGCGCGTGGTGGACGGACGCAACCCCATTGTTGCGCATGAGTTCCTCGGAAGCAGCGTGGAAGGGAAAGACATGATCATCATCGACGATATGATCTCCTCCGGCGAAAGTGTCCTGGAAGTAGCCGCCGCATTGAAGAAGCGCAAGGCAAACAAGGTGTTCGTCTTCGCCACCTTCGGACTCTTCACCAGCGGTCTGGAGCGTTTTGATAAGGCCTATGAGGACGGAATCATCGACAGGATCCTGACCACCAACCTGATCTACCAGACACCGGAGCTTTTGAGCCGCGAATGGTACATCAACTGCGACCTGAGCAAATATATTGCTTACATCATCGATACCCTGAACCACGATTCCTCTATCAGTGATCTGCTCAATCCCAATGAGCGCATCCAGAATATCGTGACCCGCTACAAGGCCGGTGAGTTAAAAAACAACTGACAGAAAGCGGAATGACAAAGGCGAAATGTTAACTATTTTGTAAAATTAGTTGACATTTCGCCTTTTTTGCCGTATGCTGTATCTGTTGTATGTCAACCTCTTCTTAATTATAGTTGACATACAGTTGATTTACTTATTCTATTCTAAACAAAAGGAGTCAATTATGGATACTACACAAACAACCCAGACACAAACCGACAATTCTAAGGCAGCCGCACCGGCGAAAACCGCTGCCAACGTGAAACAGATGGCGCTCATCGCTCTGATGGCCGCGGTCATCTGCATCCTCGCCCCCTGGTCCTTCACCATTCCCATCAGCGTTGTCCCGCTGACGCTAGGCAGTATGGCAGTCTATTTTGCAGTGACGGTACTAGGCATGAAGCGGGGTGTCTTCAGTGTATTGCTCTACATCCTGATCGGTCTGGTCGGCCTGCCGGTATTCAGTAATTTCACAGGAGGTGCCGGAAAGCTGTTCGGTCCCACCGGCGGCTATATCATCGGGTACATCTTCCTCGCGCTGATCCTGGGCTATTTTGTGGATCGCTGTAACAGCCATCCTGTATGGAACGCGGCGGGTGCCATTCTCGGCACCATCGTATTGTATCTCTTCGGCACCGTGTGGCTTGCTTTACAGATGCATCTGACTTTCAAAGCCGCACTGTGGGCGGGTGTGATTCCTTACATTCCCGGGGATGTGGTTAAGCTTATCATTGCCACAGTGCTGGGCATCACCCTGCGCAAGCGCCTCATACAGGCCAATTTGTTGTAAAAATCATTGCTTTTTCTCTCCTGCTGTGCTATACTTCTCGTTGTCGCTGCAGTCTGCATCTGCGCCAGGCACCTGCATCTTGCAGCGGCGACCCGTGTGTTCGAAACCATCCACACGTAAAACAAAACTAAGGAGAGAAAAAATGAACAAGAAAGTCGTATCACTCGTCCACGCAGCAGTCATTGCTGCTCTTTATGTTGTGCTGACATTGTTGGCCAACGCCCTCGGTCTGGCGAATTACGCCGTCCAGGTGCGCTTCTCGGAGGCGCTCACCATCCTTCCGTTTTTCACCCCCGCAGCCATCCCCGGATTATTCGTCGGATGTATTTTGTCCAATATTCTGACCGGCTGTATGCCGCTCGATGTGCTGTTCGGAAGTATTGCCACCCTGCTCGGCGCAATCGGTACTTATTTCCTCTGCTGCAAGGCACAGGCCTCCAGGCAGACCGGTATCGTCAAGGTGCTTCTGGCACCGATCCCGCCGATCATCGCCAACACCCTAATCGTACCCTTCGTCCTCGCCTATGTATACCGCTTTGACGGCTCCATTCCCTTTTTCATGCTGACGGTCGGCGCCGGCGAGGTGATCTCCTGCGGCATTCTGGGCATCCTGCTCTTGAAAGTTCTGGAAAAATACCGGAAAATAATCTTCCCGGACAGGCAGGATTTATAAGAGGGGGCTTGCTAGTCACGATATGGCTAACAGATCCTATATAATCCGCTATCGTACGCTTCAACCAGGCATGGTAAAATACAAAAATCCTGTTCGTTTTGCGCTGCGGAAATGAGACCGATGCATCGTTGGAAGCCTTTGCTTCCAATGATGCGTGCCCCGGGCTCAGTGAAGCGCCCTGCGCATCCGAACAGGATTTTTGTATTTTACCATGCCGTCACTGTAGTGCACTGTAGCGCACTGTAGCCACGCCACACTTTGCCCCTCTAGAACAACTTCTTGATGGCGCCTGCCACATCCCCGATTTTATCCGCGGTCAGCTTTGCCTTCACGCCGTCCACGATCTTATTGACCACATCGTCCGGCAGATCCACGCCCAGCACCTTCTCCACAGCCTTCACCGGATCCTTCTGGAACTGCTCCTGCAGCGCCTTGTCCGAAGCAATCTTGTTCACCATCTCCTGTACTTTCTCTTTGATATCCATCTGTTTCCTCTCTTTCCGCCACACTTTGGCATGTTATTCTCTGCTATAGGTTACAAAATTATTTCCGTTTTTCTTGAGCCACTCTGCGGCATCGTTCATTCCCATCTTGGCCAATGTCCCCTTCGCAGGATCCATCACCACCACATTGTACTCGTTGTAGCCGGTGATCAGGACGGCTCCGCCGTCATCCAGCAGCGCCAGCACCGGAATATCCCGATCCACATAATACAACATGGCATCCAGCTCACAGCCGTTCAAGTCCAGTACCTGTATGTGCTCCAGATTGTTCTGTAAGACCTCCATCACCGTCTGTCCCTGTTCCAACAGATACTCCGCATTTCTGGTGATTCCCTCATATTTTAACATAGTGTTCAGACACTGCGCAAGGCTGTTTTGCTCCTCTGTGGTCTGGATCGCGGTGATCGCCATAATCTGGTTGCGCTGTGCCCGATTGCCCTTGCGCCAGATCACATTGCCCTGTCTGTTCACCACCACGCCGGAGACCTCGTTGGCCAGCGAGACCGCCTTGGACGGCTGACTGTAGATCCCCTCCACGCCGTAAGCACCGTACACATAATATTTTACCGCGTCCGTGTCTGTCTCCAGCACCAGCTCCCGGCCGCCCTCGAACACAACCTCCTTGGGCGTCAGCACCTGTAGCGTCTTACTGTCAATCGTGCGTCTCGTCTGGATCTGCACATAGCGCTCGTAGGTATCGATCGCCGGCGCAACAATGGTGTATTTACCGACCTCCTCCTCGACGCTGTTCATGATCTGATCGGTTGCGGCCGCCACGTACGCCCCGTTCGCCTGCCGCTTTACCCGCTCTAAAGTGATCTGATTGCTCTCCACGCTGCAATCCGTCACATAGATCTCCTCCTGGCTGTACTCCTTGAGCAGATTGCCTCCGGCATCGCAGATACACAGCTTATACATCGGGAAAAAGATACGGCCGGAATTCTCCCGATAAACATCCTCATTGCGGGCAACGCCATAGATGATATCCTCTCCCATAAAGCCCATCAGCCGCACGGACTCCTCCGCCGTCACTGTCATGTCCTGCTGGATCTCCGTGTTGAGATCCTTGATATGGAGCTGCTTGCTGTGATACAGATCGCTCCCTTCCTGCCATGCCAGAATATGATGGTTGTCGGATACCTGTACCATATCGCTCTGCAGGACGCTCGCCATGGGATAATAGGTCTTCTCCTCCAGATCGATGACATACACCACATCCTCCAGCATCAGATACAGGTTCTGATCCCTGTTCAGATACAACAGCTTCTCCATCTGCGGCTTCAGCATCGCATATCCCTTGTCATAGGGGATATAAATCGTTTCCTCAATGGTGTTGGTGGCACTGTTGTAGGTGTAGAGCTGCGTTCCCACCTCGCCCTCGTGGCGGCCGCGGTTCATGTAGCCGTATACGGCAAAGCTCACATTTTGCCCCTCATCCACATCCAAAATCTTGATGGCATGCTCGTCGTACATATCCCGCGCATCCATATGCTTTTGATCATAAAATCCAAAGAGAATTGTCAGCTTATTGTTGGTGGCGTTGTAGCTGTAGAGTTGGCCATCCACCACAAATACCACACTGCTGCCGTCCTCGCTCTCCATGAGCGGGATATCCGTGCCCGTGATCCCGAGCAGAATCTTGTCATTCGCCACCATCCGATCCGGATTGGGGATCTGGGTCATCGTCCGCTCATAATTCAGTAAATACATACGGTCCGTCGTATAGCGCACCCGATAGTGCTCCACCACGCGATAGTCGGTGCGATCCTCACCGCTCCCGCCGTACACCGTATAATACAGTAAAAACGAAGCCGTCTGTTCTCCGATCTCCGTCAGTCGTACCACCGTATCGCCCTGCTGCCGCACATCGAGATTCCCCCAGGTCAGCTGCCGGAAGCTGCTGTGAATATTCACCTTGTGGAAAGAAGCATTGTCCTCTAACTGCGCGTTGGTCTCCAGATACTTGGTCAGCTCCTTCGCCGCCTCCCTGTCAAAGAGCCGGTTGTGAAAATCCAGCACAAACGAAAGCTTTTCCTCCATCTTCAGATCATCGCTCCACACCACCCGCGTGTAGTAGTCCACCGGCGTATCATCGTCCAGCGTCAGGGTGATTTTCAGAGCATACTCTGTCTTCGGGTCAATCAGATCCTTCAGCGTGATATCCGCATATGCCCGATTCCCCTCCGTTTGGTACGACGTGATCTCTGTACTCTCCACGAGGCGTGTGCCGTCGGTACTGCGCAGTTCTATTGACATCCCTGTCACATTTCTGCCATACAGATCAATATACAGGGAGAAATTGCGGTTTTCCTCCAAGACCGTGACTGCCTCCCGCATGGCAAAAGTCTCCATGGGAACAGTGTATCCGTGCAATTCGTTATAGCGCACCCCACCGCGCTCCACGGAGACAATGGGCAATGACGCTTCCGCCATCTCCATCGTCATATTGTCATGTCCCTGATTCATGATATTTCCCGCCACCACCAGTGTGAGCAGGAAAATGGCCGCAAATACGACCAGTCTAATCATTAATTTCTTCATGCAACAATCGCTCCAATGTCGGTTCCACATGCAGAAAATCCATGATTTCCCGCACATCCGAACCGGATGCCTTTCGTTTGATCCGCGCCGTCTCGCCCGCACCGGATGCCTGCATAGTACGTCCCCGCCGCACCGCGCGGATCAGCAGATTTTTGGGGGTATGCTCCAGACTGATAAATTCCAGAATCTGTGTGTCATATCCGTTTTGCTCCAGCAGATTGGCGCGTAGCGCGTCCGTCAAAAGCGCCGCCATGCGCTCCTTGATCACGCCGTATTTCAGAACCGGCTGCAACAATGCGCAGCGCATCTGCCCGTTCAGCTCGTGCTGACAACAGGGCACCGCCAGAATCACCCGCGCATTCCATTTGACCGCTTTCTCCAGCGCAAAATCCGTCGCTTTGTCGCAGGCGTGCAGACTCACCACCATATCCGCACAATCCGTGCCCTCATAGGTGCTGATATCTCCCCGCTCGAACCGCAGATGGTCATAGTGCAAACGCTCCGCCAGTTCATTGCAGTGCCGGATCACATCGGTCTTCAAGTCCAGGCCCGTGATCTGTACGTCCCTGCCCTGCTGTCGGTACAGATAATAATACATGGCAAAGGTCAGGTAGGACTTGCCGCAGCCGAAGTCAATGATGCGGATGGTTCTGTCCTGCGGCAGCACATCCAACACATCCTCGATGAATTCCAGGTACCGGTTGATCTGCCGGAACTTGTCATATTTGGCCTTGACCACCTTGCCCTCCGGCGTCTGCACGCCCAGTCCCACCAGGAAATCCACCGGCGTTCCCTCCGGCAGGATATAGTGTTTCTCGCGATTGTGGGAGAGTGTCTCAGCCGCCTCCTGCGCATCGG